>NZ_JBEYWV010000054.1:0-32576 GCF_040644575.1 Streptomyces sp. NPDC046939 | reverse complement strand
GCGCCTCCCCCCCTCGTTTTTTTGTTTCGTGGGGGGGTGGGGGGGGGGGGCCCCCCCCCCCCCCCCCCCCGACCCCGCGACCCCCGTTTCAGACCACAGACTTACAACCCTGAGAGGGATTGACGCATAGTGCTCGACGTCAACTTCTTCGATGAGCTCCGGATCGGTCTGGCCACCGCTGACGACATCCGTCAGTGGAGCCACGGCGAGGTCAAGAAGCCCGAGACCATCAACTACCGCACCCTCAAGCCGGAAAAGGACGGGCTCTTCTGCGAGAAGATCTTCGGCCCCACCCGGGACTGGGAGTGCTACTGCGGCAAGTACAAGCGTGTCCGCTTCAAGGGCATCATCTGCGAGCGCTGTGGCGTCGAGGTCACCCGCGCCAAGGTGCGCCGTGAGCGGATGGGCCACATCGAGCTCGCCGCGCCCGTCACGCACATCTGGTACTTCAAGGGCGTTCCGTCGCGTCTGGGCTACCTGCTCGACCTCGCCCCGAAGGACCTCGAGAAGGTCATCTACTTCGCCGCGTACATGATCACGTACGTGGACGAGGAGCGCCGTACCCGCGACCTGCCCTCCCTGGAGGCGCACGTCCAGGTCGAGCGCCAGCAGGTGGAGAACCGCCGCGACTCCGACCTGGAGGCCCGCGCCAAGAAGCTCGAGTCCGACCTGGCCGAGCTGGAGGCCGAGGGTGCCAAGGCCGATGTGCGCCGCAAGGTGCGCGAGGGTGCCGAGCGTGAGATGAAGCAGCTGCGCGATCGTGCGCAGCGCGAGATCGACCGTCTGGACGAGGTCTGGTCGCGCTTCAAGAACCTCAAGGTCCAGGACCTCGAGGGCGACGAGCTGCTCTACCGCGAGCTGCGTGACCGTTTCGGCACGTACTTCGACGGCTCGATGGGCGCCGCCGCGCTGCAGAAGCGCCTGGAGTCCTTCGACCTCGACGAGGAGGCCGAGCGCCTCCGCGAGATCATCCGTACCGGCAAGGGCCAGAAGAAGACCCGTGCGCTCAAGCGCCTCAAGGTCGTCTCCGCGTTCCTGCAGACCAGCAACAGCCCCAAGGGCATGGTGCTCGACTGCGTGCCGGTCATCCCGCCGGACCTGCGTCCGATGGTGCAGCTCGACGGTGGCCGCTTCGCGACCTCCGACCTCAACGACCTGTACCGCCGCGTCATCAACCGCAACAACCGCCTGAAGCGGCTTCTCGACCTCGGCGCGCCCGAGATCATCGTGAACAACGAGAAGCGCATGCTCCAGGAGGCCGTCGACGCGCTCTTCGACAACGGCCGTCGTGGTCGCCCGGTCACGGGCCCCGGCAACCGTCCGCTGAAGTCGCTGTCCGACATGCTCAAGGGCAAGCAGGGTCGTTTCCGTCAGAACCTGCTCGGCAAGCGAGTCGACTACTCGGCGCGTTCCGTCATCGTCGTCGGCCCGCAGCTGAAGCTGCACCAGTGCGGTCTCCCGAAGGCCATGGCGCTTGAGCTCTTCAAGCCGTTCGTGATGAAGCGCCTGGTCGACCTGAACCACGCGCAGAACATCAAGAGCGCCAAGCGCATGGTCGAGCGCGGCCGCACGGTCGTGTACGACGTCCTGGAAGAGGTCATCGCCGAGCACCCGGTTCTGCTGAACCGTGCGCCGACGCTGCACCGCCTCGGCATCCAGGCCTTCGAGCCGCAGCTGGTCGAGGGCAAGGCCATCCAGATCCACCCGCTCGTCTGCACCGCGTTCAACGCGGACTTCGACGGTGACCAGATGGCCGTCCACCTGCCGCTCTCCGCGGAGGCGCAGGCCGAGGCGCGCATCCTGATGCTCTCCTCGAACAACATCCTCAAGCCGGCCGACGGCCGCCCGGTGACGATGCCGACCCAGGACATGGTCCTCGGTCTGTTCTTCCTCACCACCGACGGCGAGCTGCGTGACACCAAGGGCGAGGGCCGTTCGTTCGGCTCCACGGCCGAGGCGATCATGGCGTTCGACGCCGGTGAGCTGGCGCTGCAGTCGCAGGTCGACATCCGCTTCCCGGTCGGCACCATGCCGCCGCGCGGCTGGACCCCGCCGGCCGTCGAGGAGGGCGAGCCGGAGTACCAGCCGGGCGACAGCTTCCGGCTGCGTACGTCCCTGGGCCGCGCGCTCTTCAACGAGCTGCTGCCCGAGGACTACCCGTTCGTCGACTACTCGGTGGGCAAGAAGCAGCTCTCCGAGATCGTCAACGACCTGGCCGAGCGCTACCCCAAGGTCATCGTGGCGGCGACGCTCGACAACCTGAAGGCGGCGGGCTTCTACTGGGCGACCCGTTCCGGTGTCACCGTGGCCATCTCCGACGTCGTCGTTCCCGAGGCGAAGAAGGAGATCGTCGCGGGCTACGAGGCGCAGGACGAGAAGGTCCAGAAGCAGTACGAGCGTGGTCTCATCACGAAGGAAGAGCGCACTCAGGAGCTCATCGCGATCTGGACCAAGGCGACCAACGAGGTCGCCGAGGCGATGAACGCGAACTTCCCGAAGACCAACCCCATCTTCATGATGGTCGACTCGGGTGCCCGAGGAAACATGATGCAGATGCGCCAGATCGCCGGTATGCGCGGTCTGGTGTCGAACGCCAAGAACGAGACGATCCCGCGTCCGATCAAGGCCTCGTTCCGCGAGGGCCTGTCGGTGCTCGAGTACTTCATCTCGACGCACGGTGCTCGTAAGGGTCTGGCGGACACCGCTCTGCGTACGGCCGACTCGGGTTACCTCACCCGTCGTCTGGTCGACGTCTCGCAGGACGTCATCATCCGCGAGGAGGACTGCGGCACCGACCGTGGCCTCAAGCTCCAGATCGCGGAGCGCGGCGCCGACGGCGTCCTTCGCAAGACGGACGACGTCGAGACCAGCGTGTACGCCCGCATGCTCGCCGAGGACATCGTCGTCGACGGCAAGGTCATCGCGCCGGCCAACGTCGACCTGGGTGACGTGCTCATCGACCAGCTGGTCGCGCACGGCGTCGAGGTCGTCAAGACCCGCTCGGTCCTCACCTGCGAGTCGGCGGTCGGTACCTGTGCCTACTGCTACGGCCGTTCGCTGGCCACCGGCAAGCTGGTCGACATCGGTGAGGCGGTCGGCATCATCGCCGCCCAGTCCATCGGTGAGCCCGGTACCCAGCTCACGATGCGTACCTTCCACACCGGTGGTGTGGCCGGTGACGACATCACCCAGGGTCTGCCCCGTGTCGTCGAGCTCTTCGAGGCTCGTACGCCGAAGGGTGTCGCCCCGATCTCCGAGGCCGCGGGCCGTGTCCGCATCGAGGAGACCGAGAAGACCAAGAAGATCGTCGTCACCCCGGACGACGGCAGCGACGAGACGGCGTACCCGATCTCGAAGCGTGCCCGTCTGCTCGTGGGCGAGGGCGACCACGTCGAGGTGGGCCAGAAGCTCACCGTGGGTGCCACCAACCCGCACGACGTGCTGCGCATTCTGGGCCAGCGTGCCGTCCAGGTCCACCTGGTCGGCGAGGTCCAGAAGGTCTACAACTCGCAGGGTGTGTCGATCCACGACAAGCACATCGAGATCATCATCCGGCAGATGCTGCGCCGTGTGACGATCATCGAGTCCGGTGACGCGGAGCTGCTGCCGGGCGAGCTCGTCGAGCGCTCGAAGTTCGAGACCGAGAACCGTCGGGTCGTGACGGAAGGCGGCCACCCGGCCTCCGGCCGTCCGCAGCTGATGGGTATCACCAAGGCCTCGCTGGCGACGGAGTCCTGGCTGTCGGCCGCCTCCTTCCAGGAGACGACCCGAGTGCTGACGGACGCGGCGATCAACGCCAAGTCCGACAGCCTCATCGGCCTCAAGGAGAACGTCATCATCGGTAAGCTCATCCCGGCCGGTACGGGTCTGTCCCGCTACCGCAACATCCGGGTGGAGCCCACCGAGGAGGCCAAGGCCGCGATGTACTCGGCCGTCGGCTACGACGACATCGACTACTCGCCGTTCGGCACCGGCTCCGGCCAGGCCGTCCCGCTGGAGGACTACGACTACGGTCCGTACAACCAGTAAGCGCGCAGTCGCCTGAACCGCAGGGCGGTCATCTCCGGATTTTCCGGGAGGTGGCCGCCCTGCGGCGTAGTGACGCATGATGGGGGGCACGCAAAGTGTCCGGGTCCCGGGGGAGTGGTCTCGTGTCGAATTCTTCGTGGCAGCCGGCGCCCTGGCCGCCGCAGAGCCCGCAGTCGTCCATGCTCGCCGCGCACACGGACCGGGAGCGGGCCGTGGATGTGCTGCGGGCCGGGTTCGCCGAGGGGCGGCTGCCGCAGGAGGAGTACGAGAAGCGGGTGGAGCGGGCGTATCAGGCGCGGACCGTGGGCGAGCTGCATGTGCTTGTCGCGGATCTGCCGCAGGGGCCCGTGCCGCAGCAGCAGCCGATGCAGACCATGGCGCCCGTGCCGCGGACGTTCCTGCCGATGCCTCCGCCGCCCGCGCCGACCAACGGGAAGGCGATCGGGGCGCTCGTGTGCGGGGTCTCCACCTTCTTCTCGGTGGGGCTGACCGGTGTTCCCGCCGTCGTCCTGGGGCACATGGCGCGCGCGGAGATCAAGCGCACGGGGGAGCAGGGCGACGGGATGGCCGTGGCCGGGATCGTGCTGGGGTGGCTGACGATCGTCGGCTGGGTGTTGTTCCTCACTGCCATCGTCGTCGCGGCGGGCTCTTCGGGCGCCTGAGCTGCCCCGGCGTGTCCGGGCTGTGGGGTATTTGTTTTGACCACAGCCTATGAGATAGGTACGCTCAGACCTTGTGCCTGGGGTGTGCCTGGGCTCGTGTGCGTGTCCTCAACCGCACGGCGAGTCCGGATCGATACCGGTTCTGGTTCAGATCAACGGTTTAGATCAAGGTCACCGCAATCTGCCGCTCTCTCGCCTTGTCGCGGGGGTCTGCAGTATTCGACACACCCGACCGCGTGGGTCGGAGGGCGTTCCAGGTTAGCTTTACTGTTCGGCACACAGAAACCGGAGAAGTAGTGCCTACGATCCAGCAGCTGGTCCGTAAGGGCCGGCAGGACAAGGTCGAGAAGAACAAGACGCCCGCGCTCGAGGGTTCGCCCCAGCGCCGTGGCGTCTGCACGCGTGTGTTCACGACCACCCCGAAGAAGCCGAACTCGGCCCTCCGTAAGGTCGCGCGTGTGCGTCTGACCTCGGGCATCGAGGTCACGGCCTACATCCCGGGTGAGGGACACAACCTGCAGGAGCACTCCATCGTGCTCGTGCGTGGCGGCCGTGTGAAGGACCTGCCTGGTGTTCGCTACAAGATCATCCGCGGCTCCCTCGACACCCAGGGTGTCAAGAACCGCAAGCAGGCCCGCAGCCGCTACGGCGCCAAGAAGGAGAAGTAAGAATGCCTCGTAAGGGCCCCGCCCCGAAGCGCCCGGTCATCATCGACCCGGTCTACGGTTCTCCTCTGGTGACCTCCCTCATCAACAAGGTGCTGCTGAACGGCAAGCGCTCCACCGCCGAGCGCATCGTGTACGGCGCCATGGAGGGCCTGCGCGAGAAGTCGGGCAACGACCCGGTCATCACGCTGAAGCGCGCACTGGAGAACATCAAGCCGACCCTCGAGGTCAAGTCCCGCCGTGTCGGTGGCGCCACCTACCAGGTGCCGATCGAGGTCAAGCCCGGTCGCGCCAACACGCTCGCGCTCCGCTGGCTCGTCGGTTACTCGCGCGCCCGCCGCGAGAAGACGATGACCGAGCGTCTGACGAACGAGCTGCTCGACGCCTCGAACGGCCTCGGCGCTGCCGTCAAGAAGCGCGAGGACACGCACAAGATGGCCGAGTCCAACAAGGCCTTCGCGCACTACCGCTGGTAGTCGCTACCCACATCGAGACCGAGAGAAGACTGAAGCCTTATGGCTACCACTTCACTTGACCTGGCCAAGGTCCGCAACATCGGGATCATGGCCCACATCGACGCGGGCAAGACGACGACGACCGAGCGGATCCTGTTCTACACGGGCGTGTCGTACAAGATCGGTGAGGTCCACGACGGCGCCGCCACGATGGACTGGATGGAGCAGGAGCAGGAGCGTGGCATCACGATCACGTCCGCTGCCACCACCTGCCACTGGCCGCTCGACAACAACGACTACACGATCAACATCATCGACACCCCGGGCCACGTCGACTTCACCGTCGAGGTGGAGCGTTCCCTGCGTGTGCTCGACGGTGCCGTGACCGTGTTCGACGGTGTCGCCGGCGTCGAGCCGCAGTCCGAGACGGTGTGGCGTCAGGCCGACCGTTACGGCGTGCCGCGCATCTGCTTCGTCAACAAGCTGGACCGCACGGGTGCGGAGTTCCACCGCTGCGTCGACATGATCGTCGACCGCCTCGGTGCGACCCCGCTCGTCATGCAGCTCCCGATCGGTGCCGAGGCCGACTTCCAGGGCGTCGTCGACCTCGTCACGATGAAGGCGTTCGTCTGGTCGGCCGAGGCCGCCAAGGGCGAGGCCTACGACATCGTCGACATCCCCGCCACGCACGTCGAGGCTGCCGAGGAGTACCGCGGCAAGCTGCTCGAGGCCGTCGCGGAGAACGACGAGGAGATGATGGAGCTGTTCCTGGAGGGCACCGAGCCCACCGTGGAGCAGCTGCACGCCGCCGTGCGTCGCATCACCATCGCCTCCGGCAAGGGCGGCGACACCACCGTCACCCCCGTGTTCTGCGGCACCGCGTTCAAGAACAAGGGCGTTCAGCCCCTGCTCGACGCCGTCGTGCGTTACCTTCCGACTCCGCTCGACGTCGAGGCCATCGAGGGCCACGCCGTCAACGACCCGGAGGAGGTCGTCAAGCGCAAGCCGTCGGACGACGAGCCGCTGGCCGCTCTGGCCTTCAAGATCATGAGCGACCCGCACCTCGGCAAGCTCACCTTCGTCCGGGTCTACTCGGGCCGCCTGGAGTCCGGCACCGCGGTGCTGAACTCCGTGAAGGGCAAGAAGGAGCGCATCGGCAAGATCTACCGTATGCACGCGAACAAGCGTGAGGAGATCGAGTCGGTGGGCGCCGGTGACATCGTCGCCGTCATGGGTCTGAAGCAGACCACCACGGGCGAGACGCTCTGTGACGACAAGGCCCCGGTCATCCTGGAGTCCATGGACTTCCCGGCGCCGGTCATCCAGGTCGCCATCGAGCCGAAGTCCAAGGGTGACCAGGAGAAGCTGGGCGTTGCCATCCAGCGTCTCTCGGAGGAGGACCCCTCCTTCCAGGTTCACTCGGACGAGGAGACCGGCCAGACCATCATCGGTGGTATGGGCGAGCTTCACCTCGAGGTGCTCGTCGACCGCATGAAGCGCGAGTTCCGCGTCGAGGCGAACGTCGGCAAGCCGCAGGTCGCGTACCGCGAGACGATCCGTCGGGCCGTCGAGCGCGTGGACTTCACCCACAAGAAGCAGACCGGTGGTACCGGTCAGTTCGCCAAGGTGCAGATCGCGATCGAGCCCATCGAGGGCGGCGAGGCGTCGTACGAGTTCGTCAACAAGGTCACCGGTGGCCGCATCCCCCGGGAGTACATCCCGTCGGTGGACGCGGGTGCGCAGGAAGCCATGCAGTTCGGCATCCTCGCCGGCTACGAGATGACGGGCGTCCGCGTCACGCTTCTCGACGGTGCCTACCACGAGGTCGACTCCTCCGAGCTGGCCTTCAAGATCGCCGGTTCGCAGGCCTTCAAGGAGGCCGCGCGTCAGGCGAAGCCCGTGCTCCTCGAGCCGATGATGGCCGTCGAGGTCACCACGCCCGAGGACTACATGGGTGACGTCATCGGCGACATCAACTCCCGCCGTGGCCAGATCCAGGCCATGGAGGAGCGCAGCGGCGCTCGCGTCGTGAAGGGCCTCGTGCCCCTCTCGGAGATGTTCGGCTACGTCGGAGACCTCCGCAGCAAGACGTCGGGTCGCGCAAGCTACTCAATGCAGTTCGACTCCTACGCCGAGGTTCCGCGGAACGTCGCCGAGGAGATCATCGCGAAGGCCAAGGGCGAGTAACTCACCCGAGTTCACGCTTTAGGCTTGACACCATCCGCCGGGGTTCGACCCCGCAAGGCAAGACCCCGGCGGCTGGCTTCCCAGCAAAGATCACCTGGCGCCGATGAAGCAAGGCGTACAGAACCACTCCACAGGAGGACCCAGTGGCGAAGGCGAAGTTCGAGCGGACTAAGCCGCACGTCAACATCGGCACCATCGGTCACATCGACCACGGTAAGACGACCCTCACGGCCGCCATTACCAAGGTGCTGCACGACGCGTACCCGGACCTGAACGAGGCCTCGGCCTTCGACCAGATCGACAAGGCTCCTGAGGAGCGCCAGCGCGGTATCACCATCTCGATCGCGCACGTCGAGTACCAGACGGAGACGCGTCACTACGCGCACGTCGACTGCCCCGGTCACGCGGACTACATCAAGAACATGATCACGGGTGCCGCGCAGATGGACGGCGCCATCCTCGTGGTCGCCGCCACCGACGGCCCGATGCCGCAGACCAAGGAGCACGTGCTCCTGGCCCGCCAGGTCGGCGTTCCGTACATCGTCGTCGCCCTGAACAAGGCCGACATGGTGGACGACGAGGAGATCCTGGAGCTCGTCGAGCTCGAGGTCCGTGAGCTCCTCTCCGAGTACGAGTTCCCGGGCGACGACGTTCCGGTCGTCAAGGTCTCCGCTCTGAAGGCCCTTGAGGGCGACAAGGAGTGGGGCAACTCGGTCCTCGAGCTCATGAAGGCCGTGGACGAGTCCATCCCGGAGCCCGAGCGCGACGTCGACAAGCCGTTCCTGATGCCGATCGAGGACGTCTTCACGATCACCGGTCGTGGCACCGTCGTCACCGGCCGCATCGAGCGTGGTGTCCTCAAGGTCAACGAGACCGTCGACATCATCGGCATCAAGACCGAGAAGACCACCACCACGGTCACCGGCATCGAGATGTTCCGCAAGCTGCTCGACGAGGGCCAGGCCGGTGAGAACGTCGGTCTGCTCCTCCGTGGCATCAAGCGCGAGGACGTCGAGCGCGGCCAGGTCATCATCAAGCCCGGTTCGGTCACGCCGCACACCGAGTTCGAGGCCCAGGCCTACATCCTGTCGAAGGACGAGGGTGGCCGTCACACCCCGTTCTTCAACAACTACCGCCCGCAGTTCTACTTCCGTACCACGGACGTGACCGGCGTCGTGACCCTCCCCGAGGGCACCGAGATGGTCATGCCGGGTGACAACACTGAGATGACCGTTGAGCTCATCCAGCCCGTCGCCATGGAAGAGGGCCTGAAGTTCGCCATCCGTGAGGGTGGCCGGACCGTCGGCGCCGGCCAGGTCACCAAGATCAACAAGTAAGTCCGCTTACTTGGGCTTGATGCCTGGTAGCTCCTGCGAGCTCTGAAAGGGCCCGTACGACTTCGGTCGTACGGGCCCTTTCTCATGCCTGGATGTCGATCTAGGGGATGCCGCGCGGTCCGTGCCCGGGACTCGAAGCACACGCGCGGCGGGGCTGAGGTCTCCGTGGGCGGCGCCGCCTGGGCGGAGCCCGGCAGGTACTGCTCAGGCCTGCGTCTGTGACGGGCGCCAGAGCCAAGGGCGGGCGTCCGGGGAGAAGCCCGCGATCGTCGGGCCGCGGCGGCCGACGGTGAGGGACGGGCCGTTCAGGGACACCGGGGCCGTCGCCGGGTGGCTGATCCGGCCGTCGTGGTGGAGCTGGACGCGGCCCGCCAGGTCGTTGCCGACGAGGTAGGGGCCGGCGGCGAGGACAGGACCGTAGCCGGGGAAGTTCACGGCGGGGCCACCGGGGGAGAGCAGGCGGTCGGAGGCGGGCGGGCGGTAGTAGAGCCGGTCGCCCGCCACGGCTATCGCGTCGGCCGGGGTCGGCAGCCCGGTGAGCGGGTCGGGCCCGTCCGGCGTCCAGTGGTGGACGGTGTAGTGGCCGGGCCCGTACACGTGTACCTGGCGGTCGGGGCCGACGACGGCGGTCAGGCCGTCCTGCACGGGCCCGCCGCCGAGATCGTGCCAGGCCGACCACGTACCGGAGGTGTCGCGGACTCGCGTGCTGATGCCCTGGTCGGCGTTGCGTACGAAGAGGTGGACGCGGCCGTCGGGGGCGGTGACGGTGACCGGGACGCCGATGCGGCGGCCGCGGTCGGGGTCGGTCTCCGGGTTGCCGAGGCTGGTCCAGGAGCCGTACTTGCGGGGCCCGCGCTGTTCGAGGACGACGACCTCGCGGACGTTGGAGCCGCCCCTGCCCTCGACCGCGGCGAGCCGCAGCCCGAACACGAGGTGACGGCCGTCGGAGAGCGCGGCGCTGCTGAGCACCGGGGCGAGCGGGCCGCCGCCGAGGTCGACCGGGGCGCCGAAGCCGCCGTCCTTCTCGTCGTAGCGGACCGCGCGCAGGCCGAGGACGCCGTACGCGGTGACGGCGCCGTCCGGGTTCTGCTGGAGGGCGAGGCGCGGGCCCGGGTAGCGGTAGTGGGTGGCGCGGACCCAGCCCTTGCGGTTGGTGAGGGGGCGGTCGCCGCCGACGTTGTAGTCGCCGCAGCCGGAGGGGTTGCCGCAGTCCCAGTCGGGCGCGGCACCGTACGGGACGAGGTGCGCGGCCTTCTCCTTGAGCACCTTCGGGGGGAGGTTCTTGGGCCAGTGGTTGTTGTAGTAGCCGCGGAAGGCGGTGGCGACGAACGCGGGCGGCCCGCCCTTCGCCGTCTGCGCCCAGCGGATCAGCGCGGCCCAGGTGAAGGAGGCGACGGCGGTGTGGTCGGCGTGGTCGGAGAAGCCGATCTGCTCGCTGTCGCGGATCGCGGTGAGCCGGTCGCTGAGCTGGATGTCCGGGTCCGGGTCGAGCGTGTGCACGAGGGTCGGCCGGTAGCGTTCGAAGAGGGCAACGAGGGTGTCGACCAGGGAGTCGTAGTCGTACGTCTGGACGGTGCGCAGCGGTGAACCGGCGGGGACGAGGGTGCGCAGGAGCAGACCGCGCTCGCGCCACATGGAGGGAACGCCCATGTGTCCGAGCGGGGTGTGCATGGACAGGTCGAGGTGGATCAGCTCGACGCGGCGGCCCTGGTGTTCGAGCGTGCTGACCTCGGCCCGGAAGCCGTTGCGCAGGCGCAGGACGCCGTTGTTCCAGCGGGTGAACATGGGCAGCCCGAGCTGGGTCGCGTAGGACTGGCGCAGGCCCTGGTGGCGGGCGGAGGAGTAGGCGGCCTTGTCGGGGCGGGGGTTGCGGTCCTCGGGCGACTTGTTCTGGCCGTGGGCCTCGCCGGCCGTGACGTAGACGCAGACGAGCGGGGTGCCGGCGTCGAGCGAGTGCTGCGTGTCCGGGTTCATGAAGTACAGGTCGTCGTCCGGGTGGGCGAGGATCTGCATCTGCAGCGCGCGCTCCGCTTGGGCGGCGGGGCGGCCGGTCGCGGGGGACGGGGCGGTGGTGTGCGGCGGGGTGGAGGGCGTCACGCGGGAGCAGGCGCTGAGGGCTCCCGCCCCGGCGAGGGCGGCACCGGCGGTGAGGATCCCGCGCCGCGATATCCCAGGGCGCTCCGCCCTCTGGGATATAGCTCCGCTAACGGGCTTTTCGGACCCAAATATCGCAGGTCGCTTCCGCACGGTGACGCTCACTCCGTCCGCTGATGAGGCAGCGGTCGACAGTGCGCTCGCCTCTGTTCAGGTGTTTCACCTGGGTAGAGGGGGGAAAGGGAATTCAGGTTCCATGTGCGTACATGTTCTGTTCATAAGTCGTTCCGGACGCACCAGGAGGAGCCGTCACCCCGAACGATGCCTGGTCGGCCTCCTTGACGTGGCAGAACCTGGACCTCATGACGCACCCCTTCGACCCCGAGGGCGCGCTCGACGCGGTCCGTGCGGTGGTAGCTGCCGTCGACCCCGATTCGGGTCGTCGGCGCGGCCTGTGGTCGGACGAGTCGATCGCCAGAGGGCTCGCCGGGCACTACGGGACGTGGGCGGGTGGATGGCTCTACGCGGTGCAGGAGTATCCCGACTCAGGGACCGTCATCACGAGCCTGCCGCCCAGTGGGATCGGCGCCGGTGACCTGGACGCGCAGGCGCGGCGGTACACCAGCGCGCTGCTGCAGTGGCGCGCCTGGCTGGAAGAGCTTGCCGGTGCCTTCGCGCGGCTCGCTCCCGGCGGGGGCGCCGCCGCCGACGCGGGCGAGGTGGTCCGCCTGCGCGAACGCGGGGTGGCTCCGCTCGTGACCCTCGTTGTCGAGCGCACGCAGGCCGGGGGGCTGTGGCTCGGTACGTGTGCGCAGGCGCTCGGCTGGTTCTTCGAGTACACCGGCCTGTCCGTCTAGCGGCCTGTCCGTCGAGGATGCCGCGGAGCTGGCGGCCCAGGTTGTGGACCCTCACTTCGAAAGCTGGGTCGCCCCGGACGAGGAGGCGCTCGACCATGCCCGCGGCGCTGTCGGGGAGCATGGGGCGTGATGATCGGCGGGCGCCCCGTTGCTCACGTACGGCTCCAGTCGTGCAGCACGGCGAGTGCGTAGGCGATACGGATGATCAGGCGCCGGGGTCGACGCGGTAGACCTTGCTGAGGTCCCGGTAGCCGCTCACCGGCGCGGGCACCGGAGGTCCAGCCGGCCGGTGAGCTTCCCCTCCACGTCGGCGGCCAGTTCCCAGCCGAACCCGTAGTGCGCGACCTCCCAGGCGCGGCGGGCGCCGAGCAGCCGGTAATAGCTGTCGTCGATGCCGAGACGGTGGAAGCACCCAAGCACGGCAGCGGGGCAGGGACGCCGGGGCGTATGGGTACACAGTGGAGCCGGTGGTCGACCAGGAGCAGCGGAATGCGGGCGGGCAACCACAGCACGGGGCCCCATACCCACTGCAGGCAATAGCGGCTCCAGACACGCGGCGCCGACTTGTGCGGGCGGGGAGCCCAGGCGCGGGCGCGTATCACTCATGCGGCTCGGTACTTCAACGTCAACCACTTCGGTGCGTCCTCCACGTCCGCCGTGTAGCCGTACTCCTGGGCGATCTGGACGGCGCGTGCCACGCCGAGCTGCCGGTAGTAGCTGTCGTCGATCTCGATGCGACCGTCCCGGTGGCGCCATGTCGTGCCGCTGCTCTGACGGCCTTCAAGGACCGGTGACCGGTTGTCGAACAGGGCCCGCAGCTGGTCCTCCAACCAGGGGAGGTCGGCGGAGCACTCCCTGCGCATGCGCTTGCGGTTCAGCCACACGCGGCGGCGCGCGCGGAACCGGCGGCCGGTACCGGGCATGCCCGGCGCGTCGAGGTCCCAGAGGAAGGTAAAGGGGAGGAACACGAAGTACAGGGACACCAGGATCAGCCAGGGCACCAGCCACAGCGCGCAGAGCAGTGGGAACCACAGCCATTGCAGTGCGTAGCGCACGCGCGCCGCTGTGAGCGACCTCGGGGGCCCGCTGCTCAAGTGCGGCTCCGACGGCTCCAGTCGTGCAGGACAGCGAGCGGGTAGGCGATACGGATGTCGATGTGCCGGGGCTCGACGCGGTAGACCTTGGTGATGCCCCGGTAGTCAAGGACCGTACGGAGGCCACGCCCTCGCCATCTGACGCGGGTCGGAGGCCTCCAGTTGGAGTCGGTCGTGTCGCCCTCGATCAGGGCGTATACGACGGAAAACACCGCGGCGATCAGCCACACCGGGTACGTCACCACGTACCCCAGCCACGCGTACCAGGTCCCGGTCCGGCCGGTGAATCCAGCGGCGGACCACCGGGTGCGCCGCGGCCAGGGCAGGAAGCGACCGACCCGGTACGTGACGCGGGCCAGCGGCGCGCCGTCCGCGCCGTGCACATCGAAGGCGCCGGAGTCCGCGGGGTGGACGGAACACAGCAGCTCGCCGCTACCGCCCTGGACCCAGAACGGCACCGGCGCCGACAGGGACAAGGGCGCGTTGGTCCGCGGCACGCAGACCCGGGCCACAGGCGGGGCCAGCGGGTCTGCGCCCGACAGCCGCAGCGTCGCAGCCATCTCCAGACCCGGCGGAAGGCCCGGCACCTCGCCTAGGGGGATCGGGTTGTTGGAGCTGACCGCAAACGCGTACCGGGGTGGGACGGCCATGGCCTGGCCGGGCGGGACAGGGGCCCACGGTTGCTGCGGCTGATGGTTCATGCTGCCTTCCGTTTCCCACGGTCAGAACGGATTGAGGGCCGACGCCCGGTTGAGTAGGTTGCCCGCCGTGTCACGTGCGCGGTCAAGGCTTTCGTGCACCTTCTCAGATCCGTACTGGATGTCTTCGCTGAAGTGGCGCACACCCTCCTTGTAGAGGTTGTGGGCGCCGGTGGCCGCCTCGTATCCACGCGCGGTCCACGAGTGGGGGTCGACGTAGTGGCTGATGCGGCCGGCGTCGTCGACGAACGGTTTCACGGAGTCGGCGATCGCGGGGATGCGGCCCAGCGGGGTGTGCTCAACCAGCTTGGGCACCACTTGGTGCAGAGCCGCGTCCGTGATGCCGGTGCCGGCCCGATACAGGTTGCGGTCGCCGAGTTCCCTGGCCACCGCCACCTTGAAGCGGTCCGCGAACGTGTCCGCGGTGATGTGGATGGCATCGGCCTTGCCGCCCAGGGCCCGCGCATTGCGCATGAACCACTTCTCGGCGTCACTGCCCAGTCTGGCCGATCCTCCGACGTGTTGGATGATGTCGTCGGCACGCTTCCACGAGTCCGCGGCTTTGGCTCCGAAGTCGGCCACTTCCATCGGGATCTTGACGCCCTTGAACGCTCCCGTGGCCACTTTCCCCACTCGAAGAAAGTCCCCGAACGGCACGAAGCCGACCACGTCCAGGCCGATGTCGACCCAGCTGCCCTTCTTGGCGCCCGCCGCCCAGCCCAGGCCGTGCATGGCGAGGGCGCCGCCGTTGAGGGCCATACCGATGCCCTCGAAGACTGCCGCGCCGATGATGGTCTCCGAGAAGACGACGGCGAGGACGTCGCAGGCCGCGCTGGCGTAGCCCAGCCAGTCGCCGATCTTGTAGATCGTGTCCGCGTGCTTCTGGATCCACTTCCAGAGGTCGCCGGCCATCTTCTTGAGCTGGTCGCCGATGCCCTTGAGCGTGTCCATGAACTTGTCGAGCAGGCTCTGGTCAGGCGCGAGGTCGGCGGCCTTGCGGATGATGCTTGCCGCGGCGCGGGCCGCCTCGTCGTGGTGCTCCAGGAGGGACCGGGCCTTCCTGATGATGGCGTCGAGGTCGCCCTGCGCCTCGTTCACCCGCTGGACCGCATGGTCCAGGCGCCGCTGTGCGTCGTGCAGGGCCGCATCGGTGTCGAACGTCTTGCCCGCCAGTTTGAGGTCGGGGCTGCCCTGTGCGCTCGTGAGGGTGCGCCGGGCCGCCTCGGCCTCGCGCTCGTAGCGGGCGGCGAGGATCTGGAACTCCGTCAGCCGGGTGTGCCAGGTGTTCAGCGCGTGCGAGGCGTCCGCCACCGAGCTGTGGCCGTCCGCGAGGTACTTGGGCAGAGAGCCGAGCTTCTTGGTGAAGGCCTCGGCGGCCAGGCCCTCCCAGGCCGCGTTCGCCTTCCCCAGTTTGGACAGCGTCCCGTGTGCCTCGCTCAGCCGCTTGCCCGCCGCCTCCAGTGAGGTGACCAGCTTCTGTACGGAAGCAGGTACCCCAGGGGCCGGGTCAAAGCCGAGTGCGTCGTAGGTCTGCGTGGTCATGGAGGCTCCTCGACTGGCTCGGCGCGGTCAGTACGCGGCGATGGGGGAGGCGGCGGGCTTCGCCGTCGCGGCGTCGGCAGACGCCGTCGGTGCCTGGTCCCCGAAGGTGATCGTGTCGGCGATGTCCGCGAGGACCGCCTGGTAGTGGAAGAGGTCCTGGGTGTCCGGCGTGCTCAGGCACAGGAGCAGCAGCCGGTCCTCGTCGGGGAAGGGCAGCCAGACTTCGATGCGTACGAAGAAGCGCTCCTGCTCCCCCTCGGCGGGGGCGGGATCGGCGGCCCCGGCGGGATCGCACGGGTCCCCGGACTGTGCCGGGAGGTCCCACACCGCGCGCGTACCCGCGATGTGCACGACCGCGGGGCCCGCGGGCAGGACGATCGGCTGCACCTCGCCGCTCTCGGCGGACTTGTCCAGAACCTCGGCGATCCCGGCAGCGCTCACGTGCGGGTCGGGATTCTCCAGCTCCCGCACGCTGACGGTGAGCGTCGCGCGGCTGTAACGCTCGGGCGGTTCGGTCTCGTCCGCGGTGCCGCCGATCGGGAAGACGCCCAGGGCCTGGTAGACCGCGCCGCCCGCCGTGAGGTCCTGCGCCGTGACGCCGTACAGGGCGGCCATCAGCCTGCGCAGTGGGTCGAGCTCCTCGGCGTCACCCCAGTAGTCACGGGCGAACCCGCGGAGCTGTTCGTCGAAAGCCGCCGGATCCGCGTCGATGCCGAGGGGGATCTCGTGGAACTCGGGCTGTACCTGGAAGCGGAAGGCCGGGCCGGGGCCGGGTTCGGGTGCCGCGGTCACCGGTGGGCACCGTTCTCAGCCGGGCTCTTGACCTCGACGGCCCCGACCTTGGCCCGCACCAGGTCCTCCACGTGCTGGAACTCCTTGCCCGCCTTGGCCACCTTCTCGGTGACCCCGCCGGTCGCCTCCGCGATCAGCTTGATCCCGTAACCCCACTTGTCCTGGAAGTGGTCGCAGGCTTCTTCCAGCCCGTCGTGACCGGAGCCCTTGGGGCCGATGTCCTTCAGCTCATGCATGGCGGTACGCATGCCGTCGGCGCACGTGCTCAGATCGGTGATGAGCCGGGACAATGCCGCGAACTCGACTTTGCTGTGACCAGCCATGGCCTGGGTCCCCTCGTGCTCGGTGCTGCCCGAACACTCTGGCACGCCCGGCGTATGACAATCGCAGCAGGTCACCGCCCGATTGACGAACGCCACCGGACTTGCACGCGGTCGCCACGCCCTCGCCTCCGGTTTGACCTCAGTCACACACCGGGTAATCTCTACGGCTCGATTGGCCCCCGGCGTGTCCCATGTGGCAGACTGTCGGGGTTGCTCGGTTGAGTGCCGATGCTGCGCGCCTCCCGCCGGGAGGACCGGAAGCGAGTCCCACAGTACTCGTCGCCTTATCTGCCGCAGAGCCCGTAAAGGCTCGCAGGCAGCACTGAGGCGGACGTACGGGAATCTTTCGGGAAGTGTGGTGCGGTTGCTCGGCCAGGCACCCGGTGGGTTTCTTCCCCCGGACCCGCGGCCTCGGGCCGCAGCCCCTTTGGCAGGGAAATCCGTATGGATATTTCTGTCAGCGAGGCTGCGACACACCCGACCGCGTGGGTCGGAGGGGAGTGTGAAACCGGCCCCCGGGTTCCAGAGCGCTTACGAGAGACAGGACTACTAAGTAGCCATGGCGGGACAGAAGATCCGCATCCGGCTCAAGGCCTACGACCACGAGGTCATCGACTCCTCGGCGAAGAAGATCGTCGAGACGGTGACGCGTACTGGTGCGTCGGTCGCGGGCCCGGTGCCGCTGCCTACCGAGAAGAACGTGTACTGCGTCATCAAGTCGCCGCACAAGTACAAGGACTCGCGCGAGCACTTCGAGATGCGCACGCACAAGCGCCTGATCGACATCCTCGACCCGACGCCGAAGACCGTTGACTCCCTGATGCGACTCGACCTCCCGGCCGGCGTCGACATCGAGATCAAGCTCTGAGGGCCGGTGATCTGAAGATGACTAAGCCGATCAAGGGCATCCTGGGCGAGAAGCTCGGCATGACGCAGGTGTGGGACGAGAACAACCGTGTTGTTCCGGTCACCGTCGTCAAGGCCGGCCCCAACGTCGTGACCCAGGTCCGTACGAACGACACCGACGGCTACGAGTCGGTCCAGATCGCCTTCGGCGAGATCGACCCTCGCAAGGTGAACAAGCCCCTCAAGGGTCACTTCGCCAAGGCCGACGTCACCCCCCGCCGCCACCTCGTCGAGATCCGTACCGCTGACGCCAGCGAGTACACCCTCGGCCAGGAGATCACCGCCGAGACCTTCGAGTCCGGCGTCAAGGTGGACGTGACCGGCAAGAGCAAGGGCAAGGGCTTCGCCGGTGTCATGAAGCGTCACAACTTCAAGGGCCTCGGCGCCGGTCACGGCACCCAGCGCAAGCACCGCTCGCCGGGCTCGATCGGTGGCTGCGCCACCCCGGGTCGTGTGTTCAAGGGCCTCCGCATGGCGGGCCGTATGGGCAACGAGCGGGTCACCACCCAGAACCTGACCGTTCACGCCGTTGACGCGGAGAAGGGCCTGCTCCTCATCAAGGGCGCGGTTCCTGGTCCGAACGGCGGCCTCGTCCTGGTCCGCACCGCGGCCAAGGGGGCCTGAGGACTATGAGCACCATTGACATTCTGTCGCCCTCCGGCGACAAGACCGGGACCGTCGAGCTCCCGGCCGAGATCTTCGACGTGGAGAAGATCAGCGTTCCGCTGCTTCACCAGGTTGTCGTCGCGCAGCTTGCCGCGGCCCGCCAGGGCACGCACAAGGTCAAGCGCCGTGGCGAGGTCCGCGGTGGCGGTAAGAAGCCTTACCGTCAGAAGGGCACCGGCCGCGCGCGCCAGGGTTCGACCCGTGCGCCGCAGTTCGCCGGCGGTGGCGTCGTCCACGGCCCGACCCCGCGTGACTACTCGCAGCGGACCCCGAAGAAGATGAAGGCCGCGGCTCTGCGCCACGCCCTCACCGACCGGGCCCGCAACGCTCGCATCCACGTCGTCACCGGCGTGGTCGACGGCGCGGTCTCCACCAAGGCCGCCAAGTCGCTGCTCGGCAAGATCTCGGAGCGCAAGAACCTGCTCCTCGTGATCGACCGTGCCGACGAGGCCTCGCTGCTGTCCGCTCGCAACCTGCCCCAGGTCCACATCCTGGAGCCGGGCCAGCTCAACACGTACGACGTTCTCGTCTCGGACGACGTGGTCTTCACCCAGGCCGCTTTCGAGTCCTTCGTGTCTGGCCCCAAGGCCGCTGACACCGAAGGGAGCGAAGCCTGATGGCTACGCGTCACCCGAGCATCGCCTCGAAGGCCGCCAAGGCCGCCAAGGCCGCGCGCGTCGCCAAGGCGAAGCGCCACGCCACCGAGGGCAAGAACACCGTTGAGACGCCGCTGAGCAAGAGCTTCACGGACCCCCGTGACGTCCTCGTCAAGCCGGTCGTCTCCGAGAAGAGCTACGCGCTCCTCGACGAGGGCAAGTACACCTTCATCGTCGACCCGCGTGCCAACAAGACCCAGATCAAGCAGGCCGTCGAGGCGGTCTTCTCGGTCAAGGTCTCCGGGGTCAACACGATCAACCGGCAGGGCAAGCGCAAGCGGACCCGCACCGGCTTCGGCCAGCGTGCGAACACCAAGCGCGCGATCGTGACCCTCGTTGAGGGCGACCGTATCGACATCTTCGGCCAGGCCTCCTAACGGAGCGCCCTGGTCCGAATATCGGACGAGGACTGAGAAATGGGAATCCGCAAGTACAAGCCGACTACGCCGGGGCGTCGTGGCTCCAGCGTTGCCGACTTCGTCGAGGTCACGCGGTCCACGCCGGAGAAGTCGCTGGTCCGCCCGCTGCACAGCAAGGGCGGCCGTAACAACGCCGGTCGAGTGACCGTTCGCCACCAGGGTGGCGGACACAAGCGCGCCTACCGCGTGATCGACTTCCGTCGTCACGACAAGGACGGCGTGCCGGCGAAGGTCGCGCACATCGAGTACGACCCCAACCGCACCGCGCGCATCGCGCTCCTGCACTACGCGGACGGCGAGAAGCGCTACATCATCGCCCCCCGCGGCCTGTCGCAGGGTGACCGGGTGGAGAACGGCCCCGGGGCCGACATCAAGCCCGGCAACAACCTGGCGCTGCGCAACATCCCGGTCGGTACCACGATCCACGCGATCGAGCTCCGTCCGGGCGGCGGCGCCAAGTTCGCCCGCTCCGCCGGTGCCTCCGTGCAGCTGCTCGCGAAGGAGGGCTCGATGGCCCACCTGCGCATGCCGTCCGGCGAGATCCGTCTCGTGGACGTGCGCTGCCGCGCCACCATCGGCGAGGTCGGCAACGCCGAGCAGTCGAACATCAACTGGGGCAAGGCCGGCCGCAAGCGCTGGCTGGGCGTTCGCCCGACCGTTCGCGGTGTGGCGATGAACCCGGTCGACCACCCGCACGGTGGTGGTGAGGGCAAGACCTCCGGTGGTCGCCACCCGGTCTCCCCGTGGGGTCAGAAGGAGGGTCGTACGCGTTCGCCGAAGAAGGCTTCGAACAAGTACATCGTCCGCCGCCGCAAGACGAACAAGAAGCGCTAGGAGCGGGTTTAGATGCCGCGCAGTCTCAAGAAGGGACCCTTCGTCGACACCCACCTCATCAAGAAGGTGGACGCTCAGAACGAAGCCGGTTCCAAGAACGTCATCAAGACCTGGTCCCGTCGCTCGATGATCATCCCCAGCATGCTGGGCCACACGATCGCGGTGCACAACGGCAAGACCCACATCCCGGTGTTCGTCACCGAGTCGATGGTCGGCCACAAGCTCGGCGAGTTCGCGCCGACGCGCACCTTCCGGGGTCACGTCAAGGACGACCGGAAGTCGAAGCGCCGCTAAGGCGGGGTGGAATCGACTATGACAAACACCGAAGGGACAACCATGGAAGCCAGGGCCCAGGCGCGGTACATCCGCGTCACGCCCATGAAGGCCCGCCGCGTGGTGGACCTCATCCGTGGCATGGACGCCACGGAGGCTCAGGCGGTCCTGCGTTTCGCCCCGCAGGCCGCGAGCGTGCCGGTCGGCAAGGTGCTGGACAGCGCCATCGCCAACGCCGCGCACAACTACGACCACACCGACGCCTCCACGCTGGTCATCAGCGAGGCGTACGTGGATGAGGGCCCGACCCTGAAGCGGTTCCGTCCGCGTGCCCAGGGCCGTGCCTACCGGATCCGTAAGCGGACCAGCCACATCACCGTGGTCGTCAGCAGCAAGGAAGGAACCCGGTAATGGGCCAGAAGGTAAACCCGCACGGGTTCCGGCTCGGTGTCACGACCGACTTCAAGTCGCGTTGGTACGCCGACAAGCTGTACAAGGACTACGTCAAGGAAGACGTCGCCATCCGTCGGATGATGACGTCCGGCATGGAGCGTGCCGGCATCTCGAAGGTGGAGATCGAGCGCACCCGTGACCGCGTGCGTGTGGACATCCACACCGCTCGTCCCGGCATCGTCATCGGCCGCCGTGGCGCCGAGGCCGACCGCATCCGCGGCGACCTCGAGAAGCTCACGGGCAAGCAGGTCCAGCTGAACATCCTCGAGGTCAAGAACCCCGAGGTCGACGCTCAGCTCGTGGCCCAGGCCGTGGCGGAGCAGCTCTCCTCCCGCGTCTCCTTCCGTCGTGCCATGCGCAAGAGCATGCAGTCGGCGATGAAGGCGGGTGCCAAGGGCATCAAGATCCAGTGTGGCGGTCGTCTCGGCGGTGCCGAGATGTCCCGTTCGGAGTTCTACCGCGAGGGCCGTGTGCCCCTGCACACGCTCCGCGCCAACGTGGACTACGGCTTCTTCGAGGCCAAGACGACCTTCGGCCGCATCGGTGTGAAGGTCTGGATCTACAAGGGCGACGTCAAGAACATCGCCGAGGTTCGCGCCGAGAACGCCGCGGCCCGCGCCGGCAACCGTCCGGCCCGTGGCGGCAACGACCGCCCGGCCCGCGGTGGCGGCCGTGGTGGCGAGCGTGGCGGTCGCGGTCGTAAGCCGCAGCAGCAGTCCGCGCCGGCTGCCGAGGCCCCCAAGGCCGACGCTCCCGCCGCTGCCGCTCCGGCTGCTGAGAGCACCGGAACGGAGGCCTGACCGAAATGCTGATCCCCCGTAGGGTCAAGCACCGCAAGCAGCACCACCCGAAGCGCAGCGGCATGTCCAAGGGTGGCACGCAGGTTGCGTTCGGCGAGTACGGCATCCAGGCGCTGACCCCGGCGTACGTGACGAACCGTCAGATCGAGGCCGCTCGTATCGCCATGACGCGTCACATCAAGCGTGGCGGCAAGGTCTGGATCAACATCTACCCGGACCGCCCCCTCACCAAGAAGCCTGCCGAGACCCGCATGGGTTCCGGTAAGGGTTCCCCGGAGTGGTGGGTCGCCAACGTCAAGCCCGGACGCGTCATGTTCGAGCTGTCGTACCCCAACGAGAAGATCGCGCGTGAGGCGCTGACTCGCGCGGCCCACAAGCTGCCGATGAAGTGCAAGATCGTCAAGCGCGAGGCAGGTGAAGCGTGATGTCGACCGGTACCAAGGCGTCCGAGCTGCGCGAGCTGGGCAACGAGGAGCTTGTCGGCAAGCTCCGCGAGGCCAAGGAAGAGCTGTTCAACCTCCGCTTCCAGGCGGCGACGGGCCAGCTCGAGAACCACGGCCGGCTCAAGGCCGTCCGCAAGGACATCGCCCGGATCTACACCCTCATGCGTGAGCGTGAGCTCGGCATCGAGACGGTGGAGAACGCCTGATGAGCGAGAAGAACGTGACTGAAGAGACTGCCGCCCGCGGCTTCCGCAAGACCCGTGAGGGTCTGGTCGTCAGCGACAAGATGGACAAGACCGTCGTCGTCGCCGTCGAGGACCGCGTCAAGCACGCCCTGTACGGCAAGGTCATCCGCCGTACGAACAAGCTCAAGGCGCACGACGAGCAGAACGCTGCCGGTGTCGGCGACCGCGTCCTCCTGATGGAGACGCGTCCGCTGTCCGCCACCAAGCGCTGGCGCATCGTCGAGATCCTCGAGAAGGCCAAGTAATTCTCTGAGGCATCCCTCAGAGATCGTTCCGCCAGGCTCGGCAGGGGCCGGCCTCCGCTAGGAGACAGGCCCCTGCCGGGAACCGGCAGACAATCAGGAGATAGACGTGATCCAGCAGGAGTCGCGACTGCGCGTCGCCGACAACACGGGTGCGAAGGAAATTCTCACCATCCGTGTTCTCGGTGGCTCGGGTCGCCGCTACGCGGGCATCGGTGACGTCATCGTCGCCACCGTGAAGGACGCGATCCCCGGTGGCAACGTGAAGAAGGGTGACGTCGTCAAGGCGGTCATCGTTCGCACCGTCAAGGAGCGCCGCCGTCCGGACGGCTCGTACATCCGCTTCGACGAGAACGCCGCCGTCATTCTCAAGAACGACGGCGACCCTCGCGGCACCCGTATCTTCGGCCCCGTCGGCCGTGAGCTGCGCGAGAAGAAGTTCATGAAGATCATCTCGCTCGCGCCGGAGGTGCTGTAAGCATGAAGATCAAGAAGGGCGACCTGGTACAGGTCATCACCGGCAAGGACAAGGGCAAGCAGGGCAAGGTCATTGCCGCTTACCCGCGCCAGGAGCGCGTCCTCGTCGAGGGTGTCAACCGGGTCAAGAAGCACACCAAGGCCGGCCCCACCGCCACTGGCTCCCAGGCCGGCGGCATCGTGACCACCGAGGCCCCGATCCACGTCTCCAACGTTCAGTTGGTCGTGGAGAAGGACGGCAAGAAGGTCGTCACGCGTGTCGGTTACCGCTTCGACGACGAGGGCAACAAGATCCGCGTTGCCAAGCGGACGGGTGAGGACATCTGATGACTACCACCACGAACCCGCGTCTGAAGCAGAAGTACCGCGACGAGATCAAGGGCAAGCTGCAGGACGAGTTCTCCTACGAGAACGTCATGCAGATCCCCGGTCTGGTCAAGATCGTGGTCAACATGGGTGTGGGTGACGCCGCGCGTGACTCCAAGCTCATGGACGGTGCCGTCCGCGACCTGACCACCATCACCGGTCAGAAGCCGGCCATCACCAAGGCCCGCAAGTCCATCGCGCAGTTCAAGCTGCGTGAGGGTCAGCCGATCGGTGCCCACGTCACGCTCCGTGGCGACCGCATGTGGGAGTTCCTGGACCGCACCCTGTCGCTCGCGCTCCCGCGCATCCGCGACTTCCGTGGTCTGTCCCCCAAGCAGTTCGACGGCCGTGGCAACTACACCTTCGGTCTCACGGAGCAGGTCATGTTCCACGAGATCGACCAGGACAAGATCGACCGCGTCCGGGGTATGGACATCACCGTGGTCACCACGGCGACCAACGACGACGAGGGCCGCGCCCTCCTTCGTCACCTCGGCTTCCCGTTCAAGGAGGCGTGAGCGAGATGGCGAAGAAGGCTCTGATTGCCAAGGCTGCTCGTAAGCCCAAGTTCGCTGTGCGTGCCTACACCCGCTGCCAGCGGTGTGGCCGTCCGCACTCCGTGTACCGCAAGTTCGGCCTGTGCCGCGTGTGCCTTCGTGAGATGGCTCACCGTGGCGAGCTGCCGGGCGTGACCAAGAGCTCCTGGTAGTACCCGCTTTTCGGGACTGCTTGGATCTCTCGGTAAGTAAAGGGTCGGCAGTGGTTCCCGCTCTCATGGCTTAGGCTGGGAGGGTTGGGCGCTTCTGCCGCCCTGACCGACTTACTACGCCGTAGGTCCCCGCGCCGCACCCGTCCCGCCCCTGTGTGGGGAGAGGGATGGCGCATACAGGAAACCCCGGCGAGAGAGGCCGAAGGCCAATTCATGACCATGACTGATCCGATCGCAGACATGCTTACGCGTCTGCGGAACGCGAACTCGGCGTACCACGACACCGTGGCTATGCCGCACAGCAAGATCAAGTCGCACATCGCCGAGATCCTCCAGCAGGAGGGTTTCATCACCGGCTGGAAGGTCGAGGACGCCGAGGTCGGCAAGTCCCTCGTCCTGGAGCTGAAGTTCGGCCCGAACCGTGAGCGTTCGATCGCCGGCATCAAGCGCATCTCCAAGCCGGGTCTGCGCGTTTACGCGAAGTCCACCAATCTGCCGAAGGTCCTCGGTGGCCTGGGCGTGGCGATCATCTCCACGTCGCACGGTCTCCTGACCGGCCAGCAGGCGCAGAAGAAGGGCGTGGGTGGGGAAGTCCTCGCCTACGTCTGGTAGCGGAAGGGAACGGAGGAAACAGCTATGTCGCGTATTGGCAAGCTCCCCATCACGGTTCCCGCCGGCGTGGACGTCACCATCGATGGCCGAACGGTCACGGTGAAGGGTTCCAAGGGCACCCTGAGCCACACCATCGTCGCGCCGATCGACATCGCCAAGGGTGAGGACGGCGTCCTGAACGTCACCCGCCCCAACGACGAGCGTCAGAACAAGGCCCTCCACGGCCTGTCCCGCACGCTGGTGGCGAACATGATCACCGGCGTGACCACGGGTTACGTGAAGAAGCTCGAGATCAGCGGTGTCGGTTACCGCGTTCTGGCGAAGGGCTCCAACCTGGAGTTCTCGCTCGGCTACAGCCACCCGATCCTGGTCGAGGCGCCCGAGGGCATCTCGTTCAAGGTCGAGTCGCCGACCAAGTTCTCGGTCGAGGGCATCGACAAGCAGAAGGTCGGCGAGGTTGCGGCCAACATCCGCAAGCTGCGCAAGCCCGACCCGTACAAGGCCAAGGGCGTCAAGTACGAAGGCGAAGTCATCCGCCGCAAGGTCGGAAAGGCGGGTAAGTAAGCCATGGCATACGGTCAGAAGATCGCTAAGGGCGACGCTTACAAGCGTGCGGCGATCAAGCGCCGCCACATCCGTATCCGTAAGAACATCTCGGGTACGGCCGAGCGTCCGCGCCTGGTCGTGACGCGCTCCAACCGCAACATCGTCGCCCAGGTGATCGACGACGTGAAGGGTCACACCCTCGCGTCGGCCTCCACCCTGGACGCGTCGATCCGCGGCGGCGAGGGCGACAAGTCCGCGCAGGCCAAGTCGGTCGGTGCCCTGGTCGCCGAGCGCGCCAAGGCCGCCGGTGTCGAGGCCGTCGTGTTCGACCGTGGTGGTAACCAGTACGCCGGGCGCATCGCCGCCCTGGCGGACGCCGCCCGCGAAGCCGGACTCAAGTTCTGAGTCGCCCGCCACGCAGTGGCTATGGACACTGCGTAGCTAGCGGAAAAAGAGAGAGGTAATTCCAATGGCTGGACCCCAGCGCCGCGGTGGCGGTGCCGGTGGCGGCGAGCGGCGGGACCGGAAGGGTCGCGACGGTGGCAACGCCGCCGCCGAGAAGACCGCGTACGTCGAGCGCGTCGTCGCGATCAACCGCGTCGCCAAGGTTGTGAAGGGTGGTCGTCGCTTCAGCTTCACCGCGCTGGTCGTGGTGGGCGACGGTGACGGCACCGTGGGTGTCGGTTACGGCAAGGCCAAGGAGGTGCCGGCCGCCATCGCCAAGGGTGTGGAGGAGGCCAAGAAGCACTTCTTCAAGGTCCCCCGTATCCAGGGCACCATCCCGCACCCGATCCAGGGTGAGAAGGCTGCCGGCGTCGTGCTGCTCAAGCCCGCGTCCCCGGGTACCGGTGTTATCGCCGGTGGTCCGGTGCGCGCCGTGCTCGAGTGCGCCGGCGTTCACGACATCCTGTCGAAGTCGCTCGGCTCCGACAACGCGATCAACATCGTGCACGCGACCGTGGAGGCCCTGAAGGGTCTGCAGCGCCCCGAGGAGATCGCGGCCCGCCGTGGTCTGCCCCTCGAGGACGTCGCTCCCGCGGCTCTGCTGCGTGCGCGTGCCGGGGCTGGTGCGTAATGGCTCAGCTCAAGATCACGCAGACGAAGTCGTACATCGGCAGCAAGCAGAACCACCGTGACACCCTGCGCTCCCTTGGTCTCAAGGGCATCAACACGCAGGTCGTCAAGGAGGACCGCCCCGAGTTCCGCGGCATGGTGCACACCGTCCGCCACCTCGTGACGGTCGAGGAGGTCGACTGATCATGGCGGAGAACAACCCGCTCAAGATCCACAACCTCCGTCCGGCCCCCGGCGCCAAGACCGCGAAGACCCGTGTCGGTCGTGGTGAGGCGTCGAAGGGTAAGACGGCCGGTCGTGGTACCAAGGGCACCAAGGCCCGCTACCAGGTTCCGGAGCGCTTCGAGGGTGGGCAGATGCCCCTCCACATGCGCCTTCCGAAGCTGAAGGGCTTCAAGAACCCCGCCCACAAGCAGTTCCAGGTGGTGAACCTGGAGAAGCTGGCCACGCTCTACCCCGAGGGTGGCGAGGTCACGGTGGCCGACCTGGTCGCCAAGGGCGCGGTGCGCAACAACGAGCTCGTCAAGGTCCTCGGCCAGGGCGAGATCTCCGTGGCGCTGCAGGTGACGGTCGACGCCGTCTCCGGCTCCGCCAAGGAGAAGATCACCGCCGCGGGCGGTACGGTCACCGAGCTCGTCTGATTCCAGACGCCGTCTCGATGACATGAGCGATCCCGACCGGGGATACCCCACAAAAGGGGTATCCCCGGTTGGTCGTTCCTAGGGGGCCATGTACGCCGGTAAGGTGGCGTCCGCTGTTGATTTGCGGGCTAGTTGGCTGTCCCCGGCACCAATCCCGGATCTTGACCGTTACCCATTCGTCGAATCCTCAAGACCGTCACCTCTGACGCACGCGCGCGGGGGTCGCAGGAGGCACCGTGCTCACCGCGTTCGCCCGGGCGTTCAAGACGCCCGACCTGCGCAAGAAGCTGCTCTTCACGCTGGGCATCGTCGTGATCTACCGGCTCGGGGCACATATCCCGATCCCCGGCGTGGATTACTCGAACGTCCAGACGTGCATGGACGTGGCCAAGTCCGGCACCGGCCTCTTCGGCCTGGTCAACATGTTCAGCGGTGGCGCGCTGCTCCAGATCACGGTCTTCGCGCTCGGCATCATGCCGTACATCACCGCGAGCATCATTCTGCAGTTGCTCACCGTGGTGATCCCGCGCCTCGAAGCCCTCAAGAAGGAGGGACAGGCCGGTACCGCGAAGATCACCCAGTACACCCGGTACCTGACCGTGGCGCTCGCCATCCTCCAGGGCACCGGTCTCGTCGCCACCGCCCGCACCGGCGCCCTCTTCCAGGGCTGCCCCGTCGCGAGCGAGATCGTCCCGGACCAGTCGATCTTCATCACCATCACGATGGTGATCACGATGACCGCCGGCACCTGCGTGATGATGTGGCTCGGTGAGCTGATCACCGACCGCGGCATCGGCAACGGCATGTCGATCCTGATGTTCATCTCGATCGCCGCCACCTTCCCGTCGGCCCTCTGGGCCATCAAGCAGGGCGGCTCGCTGGCCGACGGCTGGATCGAGTTCGGCACCGTCATCCTCGTCGGCCTGGTCATGGTCGCGCTGGTCGTCTTCGTCGAGCAGGCCCAGCGCCGTATCCCGGTGCAGTACGCGAAGCGCATGATCGGTCGTCGTTCCTACGGCGGTACGTCTACGTACATCCCGCTCAAGGTGAACCAGGCGGGTGTGATCCCGGTCATCTTCGCCTCGTCGCTGCTGTACATCCCGGCATTGGTCGCCCAGTTCGCCGGTGGTGACTCGTCGTGGAAGCTGTGGATCGACGACCACCTGACCAAGGGAAACCACCCGATCTACATCGTCACGTACTTCCTCCTGATCGTGTTCTTCGCCTTCTTCTACGTGGCGATCTCGTTCAACCCCGAGGAAGTCGCGGACAACATGAAGAAGTATGGTGGCTTCATCCCGGGCATCCGGGCTGGCCGACCGACCGCTGAGTACCTGAGCTACGTACTCAACCGGATCACCTGGCCGGGTTCGCTGTACTTGGGGCTGATCGCTCTCGTACCGACGATGGCGTTGGTTGGTTTCGGGGCAAACCAGAACTTCCCGTTCGGCGGCACCAGCATCCTGATCATCGTGGGTGTTGGTCTGGAGACGGTGAAGCAGATCGAGAGCCAGCTCCAGCAGCGCAATTACGAAGGGTTCCTCCGCTGATGCGAATCGTCCTCGTCGGGCCGCCTGGTGCCGGCAAGGGAACGCAGGCCGCGTTCCTTGCCCAGAACCTGTCGATCCCGCACATCTCCACGGGCGACCTCTTCCGTGCCAACATCAGCCAGGGCACGGAGCTGGGCAAGCAGGCCAAGTCGTACATGGACGCGGGTCAGCTGGTACCGGACGAGGTCACCATCGGGATGGCCAAGGACCGCATGGAGCAGCCGGACGCCGTGAACGGCTTCCTGCTCGACGGCTTCCCTCGCAACGTCTCGCAGGCCGAGGCGCTGGACGTCGCCCTCAAGGCGGACGACGTGAAGCTGGACGCGGTCCTGGACCTGGAGGTCCCCGAGGACGAGGTGGTCAAGCGCATCGCCGGCCGCCGCATCTGCCGCAACGACTCGGCGCACGTGTTCCACGTCGCGTACAAGCAGCCGAAGGCCGAGGGCGTCTGTGACGTCTGCGGCGGCGAGCTGTACCAGCGCGACGACGACAAGGAAGAGACCGTGCGCAAGCGGCTCGAGGTCTACCACACGCAGACCGAGCCGATCATCGACTACTACCGGGAGCAGGGGCTCGTGAAGACGATCTCCGCGCTCGGCAAGGTGGAAGAGGTCACGGCACGGGCCATGGAGGCCCTGGGCCGCTAGACCGGTTCCCCTTCTGTACGTGGCTGAGGCCGCGGTTCCCTGCTCCGGGGGCCGCGGCCTTAGTGTTGGTGGTGTACGTACACGTCGTACTCGGATGACGGAGAGCGCAGGCCCCCATGGTGCAGATCAAGACCCCCGACCAGATTCGCAAGATGCGGGAGGCGGGGCTTGTCGTCGCGGCGATCCACGCCGCGACCCGTGAGGCGGCCGTGCCGGGCGCGACCACCAAGGACCTGGACGAGGTCGCCCGCAAGGTGATCGCCGAGCACGGCGCGAAGTCGAACTTCCTCGGCTACGGCGGGTTCCCCGCGACCATCTGCACCTCGAAGAACGAGGTCGTCGTCCACGGCATCCCGAGCGACGACGTCGTCCTGGAGGACGGCGACATCATCTCCATCGACTGCGGTGCGATCGTCGACGGCTGGCACGGTGACGCGGCGTACACGGCGTTCGTCGGCTCCGGTCACTCCCCGGAGCTGCTTGAGCTCTCCCGGGTGACCGAGGAGTCGATGTGGGCCGGGATCGCCGCGATGAAGCAGGGCAACCGGCTCGTCGACATCTCCCGCGCCATCGAGACCTACATCCGCCGCCAGCCGAAGCCCGGCGGCGGCAAGTACGGCATCGTCGAGGACTACGGCGGCCACGGCATCGGCACCGAGATGCACATGGACCCGCACCTCCTCAACTACGTCGAGCGCCGCCGCGGCAAGGGCCCCAAGCTCGTCCCCGGCTTCTGCCTCGCGATCGAGCCCATGGTCTCCCTCGGCGCCCCCCGCACGGAGACCCTGTCGGACGACTGGACGGTCATCACGACGGACGGCACCTGGTCCTCCCACTGGGAGCACTCGGTGGCCCTGACGGAGGAGGGCCCACTGGTCCTGACGGCCCCGGACGGCGGCAAGGCGAAGCTGGCGGAGATGGGCATCACGGCGGCGCCGGATCCGCTGGCGTAACGGGGCGGGTTCCGTTGGGTTACCGGCCCGGGCCCCTGTCCGCCGGTCGGAGGCCGGCGCAGCCGCGGGAAGCTTGTGAGGCGCCCTGGCACCGATCCCGCGAGCGGGGCGTCGGGGAATCGGTCGGCGGCAAGGGGAAGCTGGCGGAGATGGGCGTGACGGCGGCGCCGGACCCGCTGGCGTAGCGGGGCGGGGTGCGTTGGGCTGCTGTCCCGGGCCCCCGTTCGCCGGTCGGAGGCCGGCGCAGTCGCGCGAAGCCCCGCGAGCGGGGCGTCGGGGAGTCGGTCGGCGGCAAGGCCCGGATCCGCTCGGGGAAGGGGCGGGGCCCAGGGGGCTTAGGGATCTTTCTGGTAGGGCAGAATTCTCGGATTCGTCTTTCCGGGGGTGCTGACGTAGACTGACTCGTCGGCTCTCGTGTATCTGCATGTCCGCATGCGTGGCGAGAGTCGATCAAGGTAGTCGATTCGAAGGGCGAAGCGTGGCCAAGAAGCAAGGTGCCATCGAGATCGAAGGCACTGTCGTCGAGTCTCTTCCGAACGCCATGTTCAAGGTGGAGCTCCAGAACGGCCACCAGGTCCTGGCACACATCAGCGGCAAGATGCGTATGCACTACATCCGCATCCTCCCTGACGACCGGGTCGTGGTGGAGCTGTCTCCGTACGACCTGACGCGTGGCCGGATCGTCTACCGGTACAAGTAGATCTTGCCTGTTCCCGCTCACGGCGGGGCGCCGGCAACTGACCCGGAGAACCTCACCCATGAAGGTCAAGCCGAGCGTCAAGAAGATCTGCGACAAGTGCAGGGTGATCCGCCGTCACGGTCGGGTCATGGTGATCTGCGACAACCCGCGCCACAAGCAGCGCCAGGGCTGACGCACGACTGACTGCAGTTCGTTCGCAGAGTTTCGCGCGACGCACGCAACACATTGAGTACATAAGCAGGGCCCGCCGGCAGTGTGCAGTTCCACTGGACACCGCGGCGACACCTTCGGTCGGAGGCCGGGGACCCAGTCGTACCGAACCGCTCATCGCAGCGGGGACGGCGGCGGGGAGTGGCTCTGCTGCAGACCTCCGAAAATCAACAGGAGCCATGAATGGCACGCGTTGAAGGCGTTGACCTCCCGCGCGACAAGCGCATCGAGGTCGCCCTCACCTACGTGTTCGGCATCGGCCGTACGCGCGCCCAGCAGACGCTGGACGCCACGGGTGTCGACCGCAACATCCGCGTCCGCGACCTGAGCGAGGAAGACCTCGTCAAGATCCGCGAGTACGTGGACCAGAACTTCCAGACCGAGGGTGACCTCCGTCGCGAGATCCAGGCCGACATCCGCCGCAAGGTCGAGATCGGCAGCTACCAGGGTCTGCGCCACCGTCGTGGTCTGCCGGTCCGCGGTCAGCGCACCAGCACCAACGCGCGTACCCGCAAGGGCCCGCGTCGCGCCATCGCCGGTAAGAAGAAGCCGGGCAAGAAGTAGTCCTCAGCGGACGCTTTTCAGCGGTCTTCGCTGTAGGACCGACCACCTCCCGTAGGAGAACGACATGCCCCCCAAGGGACGTCAGGGCGCTGCCAAGAAGGTGCGCCGCAAGGAAAAGAAGAACGTCGCTCACGGCCACGCGCACATCAAGAGCACGTTCAACAACACGATCGTGTCCATCACGGACCCGACCGGCAACGTGATCTCGTGGGCCTCCGCCGGCCACGTCGGCTTCAAGGGCTCCCGCAAGTCCACGCCGTTCGCCGCGCAGATGGCCGCCGAGTCGGCTGCCCGCCGCGCCCAGGAGCACGGCATGCGCAAGGTCGACGTCTTCGTCAAGGGCCCGGGCTCCGGTCGTGAGACCGCGATCCGCTCGCTCCAGGCGACCGGCCTCGAGGTCGGCTCGATCCAGGACGTCACGCCGACCCCGCACAACGGCTGCCGTCCGCCCAAGCGTCGTCGCGTCTGACGCTCGGACGTTTTGAGGTTTCGGGCGGTACGGCTCCTCGGGGCGGTACCGCCCGTACCCTTGTTCTATCTCAGGGCATCAAATAGTGGGTGCCCCTGAACTGAAGGACTGCCTTTCATGCTGATCGCTCAGCGCCCCTCGTTGACCGAAGAGGTCGTCGACGAATTCCGCTCCCGGTTCGTGATCGAGCCGCTGGAGCCGGGCTTCGGCTACACCCTCGGCAACTCGCTCCGCCGGACCCTGCTCTCCTCGATCCCGGGTGCGGCCGTCACGTCGATCCGGATCGACGGTGTCCTGCACGAGTTCACCACCGTGCCGGGCGTCAAGGAAGACGTCACCGACCTCATCCTCAACATCAAGCAGCTCGTCGTCTCCTCGGAGCACGA
>NZ_JBEYWV010000053.1:0-33129 GCF_040644575.1 Streptomyces sp. NPDC046939 | reverse complement strand
GCGGGGCGCTCTACCTCGGGGCGGGGGTGCGGCGGGCCCGGGGGGGGGGGGGGGGGGGCGCGGCCTGCCCCCCGCCCCCCTGAGATGCGCACTGCGTGCGCCATCTCAGGGGCGCCCGGGGGAAGCTGCGGCGGAGCCGCATGCTTCAGGGGCGCGGGGAACTGCGCGACCGGCCACGACGAGAGGCGCGCCATGTGAGACTGCCCCTATGGAGTCCAGGTGGGAGAAGGACGCGATGACCGTCGAGATCGGGTTCGCGCTGTTCACCGGGGCCCTGATCGCCGCCCTCGCGTTCGCCCTGATCGCCGCCCCCACCTGGATCTGGGACCTGGCGCCGGCCACGGAGCACGACATACGCGTGGCCGGGGCCGTACTGGGCGCCGCCGCAGGCGTGTGGCGGGCCGTGGCCGTGCTGCTCCGCTTCGACCGGTCCCGCCGCCTGGGCCGTTAAGCCCCGAACCGTTCCTTCAGCTCCGCCCGCCCCGCATCGGTCAGCACCCCGTGCACCCGCATCCGGGCCACACCCCCGTCGGGGAACGCGTCGAGCCGCACATGCGTGGCCACCGCCCGCTCCCCCAGCGGGAACCGGTGCAGGGTGTCGGGCTGCAACCGCGTACGCGGGATGATCTCGAACCAGTCGCCGGACTCCCCGTCGCGTCCGCTCAACGCGATCCACCCCGCCGAATTGCCCTTCAAGTACGCCGTGTCGATCTCGACGGCGCGGATCTCCCCCTGCGCGGCGAGCCGGAAGCGGACCCAGTCGTTGGTGCCGTGGACGCGGCGGCGCCGGTTCTCCCAGCCGTCGTCCATCTTGCGGGAGGTGCCGGGCAGGATGATCTGGGTCGGGGAGGAGTAGAAGCGGTCGGAGGCGTCCTCGTACACACCCCCGTTGAGCACGGAGACGAGGTCGAACGTGCCGAGCAGGTCGAGCCATGCGGGGTCCGGTACGACCTCGCCGTGCACGCGGAGACGGGCGATGCCGCCGTCGGGGTGCTGGCAGAGGCGCAGGTGTGTGAAGCGGCGCTCGCTGGTGACGGTGAAGGCGTTGGCGGCGTGGCCCCGTACCTGGCTCGGCGGGACCAGCTCCTCCCACTTCACGTCGTCGGCGAGCAGTTCCCCGGGGGACGGCGTGCCCGGCACCGCCGCCGCCTGGATGCTGACGCGCTGCGGATAGTTGCCGCGGAAGTGCGCCGTGTCGACGACGACGCCCCGGATCACGCCGGGCGCGCCGAGCCGCACGATCGCCCAGTCGTGGTCGTCCGGCGCCGGGAACGGGGAGCCGGCCGTGCCGCGCCGCCGCCGCGTCTCCCAGCCGTCCATGATCTTGCCCTTGTGCCCGAAGTGCTCGGGGTCGAAGACGGCACGCTCGCGGACGAGGAGGTTCTCGCGCTGGGCGAAGAACTCGTCGTTGGCGGCGATGACACCGGCGCCGAGCCGCCGGTCGGCGAGGTCGACGAGCTGGTCGAAGCCGCTGGGGTCGCCGAAGGTGCGGTAGTCGGCGTAGGGGTCGCCGCCCGCGTAGGGGGCGGCGTCGTTGGCGTGCGGGTCCTCATGGGCTGGAGTCGTTGTCATACGGGTACTGTCGCCCCGGCCCACTGCACAGGTCCATCGAAACTTTACGGAGTCATCGTTCAGCTCACCTGAACACTGCCCAGCCCCGCCCGGACCCTCAGACCCGCAGCGCCTCCAGCACCCTGCGCACCGTCGCCCCCTCCTCCGCCCCCTTCCGCACGGCTGCCACCACATGCCGTACGGGCCGGTCGGCCCCCAGCGCGCACATCGCCACGCCGTCCCGTCGCGCCGCCGCCATGCGCGGCACCAGGGCGACCCCCATCCCCGCCTCGACCATGGCGAGGATCGCCGTCCACCCGGCCGCGCTGTGCGCCTGCGCGGGCACGAACCCGGCGGCCTCGCACGCGGCGATGGTGATCTCGGACCAGGGCCCGGAGCCGCCGAAGATCCACGGTTCGCCCGCGAGGTCCGCGAGGCGCAGGCCCGGCTCCGCCGCCAGCGGGTGGCCGACCGGCAGGGCCACGTCCAGCGGGTCGGCGAGCAGCGGCACCCGCGTGAACTTCGGGTCGCGGGCGGTCGGCGCGTGCGCGGCGAGCGACAGGGCGAGGTCCACGTCCCCGGCGGCGAGCAGCTCGTACGCCTCCCCGGCCTCGGCCTCGCGGACGCGGACGGTGATCCCGGGGTGCGCGGCGCGCAGCGCCCGTACGGCGGGCACGACGAGGGCGGGCACGGCGGTGGAGAACGCGGCGACCCGCACCTCCCCCGCCTCCCCGTGCAGGTAGCGGTCCAACTCGGCGTCGGCGCGCTCCAGTTGAGCGAGGACGGCGTCCGCGTGCGCGAGGACGAGGTGGGCGGCGTCGGTGAGCCGGACGCGCCGCCCGTGGGCCTGGAGGAGGGGTACGCCGAGCTGCTTGGCGAGGTTGGTGAGCTGCTGCGAGACGGCGGACGGCGTCATGAGGAGCGCCTGCGCGGTGGCGGTGACGGTGCCGCGCTCCCGCAGCGTCCGCAGGATCACCAGCTTCTTGACGTCCCACCGGTCGGGCGGCCTCGGGGAAGGGCCTGACGGCGCCCCCGGCTCGTACGCGCTCATACGCCACAACGTAACCCGGCCTACGCTGACGTGACGCGGCAGAGGGAGGAGCACACGGTGCGGACGGTACGGATCCGGGCGGCACGCCCCGAGGAGGCGGCCGAGCTGAGCGCGCTGGCCCTGCGGTCGAAGGCGCACTGGGGGTACGACGAGGCGTTCATGGCGGCGTGCGTCGCCGAGCTGACGCTGCGCCCGGAGGAGGTCGAGGCGCGCCGGACCGTGGTGGCGCAGGCGCCGGACGGGCGGCTCGTCGGCCTCGCAACGCTGGAAGGGGAGCCGCCGCGCGGTGAGTTGGGCCTGATGTTCGTCGCCCCGGAGGCGATGGGCGGCGGTGTGGGCCGTCTCCTCTTCGACCATGTGCGGGAGGCGGCCCGCGCCGCCGGTTTCACCGGCTTCGACTGGGCGGCGGACCCGAACGCGGTCCCGTTCTACGAGGCCATGGGCGGCCGCCGGGTCGGCACGGTCCCCTCCGGGTCGCTGCCTGGCCGGGTCCTGCCGCTGATGGAGCTGGCCCTGTAGCCGCTCAGCCCTCCAGGTACGCGAGGACCGCGAGGACCCGTCGGTTGTCGCTCTCCCCCGGCAGCAGCCCGAGCTTGGTGAAGATGTTGCCGATGTGCTTGGCCACGGCCTTCTCCGTGACGAACAGCGCCTCCGCGACCCCGGCGTTGGAGCGCCCCTGCGCGAGCATTCCGAGGACCTCGCGTTCACGGACCGTCAGTGAGCCGAGTCTGCGGTCGCGGACCTTGCGGGCGAACAGCTTCGAGACGACCTCGGGGTCCATCACCGTGCCGCCGCCCGCGACCTGTTCGATGGTGCGCAGGAACGCGGCGCCGTCGGTGACCCGGTCCTTCAGGACGTAGCCGACCGCGCCCGCGCCGTCCGCAAGCAACTCGTGCGCGTACAAGGGCTCCACATATTGCGAGAGCAGCAGTACGGGAAGGCCCGGCACCCGTTCCCGGGCGGCGAGGGCCGCGCGCAGGCCCTCGTCGCTGAAGCCGGGCGGCAGCCGTACGTCGACCACGGCCACGTCGGGACGCTCGGCGACGAGGACCTTGTGCAGTTCGTCGCCGTTGTCGACGGCGGCGACGACCTCGTGGCCGTACGCGCCGAGGAGCCGTACGAGACCGTCCCTCAGCAGGAAGTGGTCTTCGGCGACGACAATGCGCACGGCACCTCCAGCGAGATCTGGGTCGGGCCGCCGACCGGGCTGTTGACGGCGAGGACCCCGTCGAAGGTGGCGAGGCGGCGCTCGATGCCGGCCAGGCCGCTGCCCCGGGCGGGGTCGGCGCCGCCGCGCCCGTCGTCGGTGACGCTGACGCGCAGGGCGGCGCGGACGGTGTCGTAGCCGATGTCGATCCAGAGCCGTTCGGCGTCGGCGTGCTTGGCGGCGTTGGTCACGGCCTCGGCGACGGCGAAGTAGACGGCGGACTCCACGGGCGCGTCCGGGCGGCCGTCCAGGTCGACCGTGACCTCCGCGTGCAACGGGCTGAGCAGCGCCAGCGACCGCACGGCGTCGGCGAGACCGCGGTCGGCGAGGACCGGCGGATGGATGCCGCGCACGAGGTCGCGCAGCTCTTGCAGCGCGGCGACGGAGGAGGCGCGGGCCTCGGCGAGCAGGGCGCGCACGGCCTCCGGGTCGTCGGCGAGCCGGTGCTCGGCGGCGTCGAGCGTCATCCCCATCGCGACGAGCCGGGCCTGCGCCCCGTCGTGCAGGTCCCGCTCGATGCGGCGCAGTTCGGCCGCCGAGGTGTCGACGGCGTCGGAGCGCGTCGCCGCCAGGTGTGCGATCCGGGCGGCCATCAGCTCCTGATCGCTGGGTGCGAGCGTGGCCCGGACGAAGCGGGCGTGCCGGTCGACGGCGCCGGGTGCGAGCCACAGCCCCGCCCTGGCGACGGCGAGTCCGAGGAGGCCCGCGAGGACGCCGGTCGGCAGATTGCGGACCGGGATGAACCCGTACCACAGGCCGTCCCAGCCGGCGTCCCGCGACAGGTCGGGGCCGAACACGGCGAGGAACAGACCCCACGCCCCGTAGAGGACGAGGGCGCCGGGGACGCAGGCGATGAGGCCGCCGACGAACGAGTACATCGTCGTCCAGCGCCACTCGCGGAACCGCTGCGCGTCCCCGAACAGCCACCGGTAGCGGGTGAGGAGGTTGAGGCTCTCCTTCTCACCCGCGGCCGGGGCGGGCGTCGCCTCCACGGTGATCCCCGACCAGTCGGCGGCGAGTGCCCGTTCGCGGTCGACGAGGCGGCGCATCCCGGCGGCGGCGCGCGGCAGCAGCCCCGATACCGGGGTCCACACCGCGAGGTGCACCATCGTCGACCAGTGCACCGCGACCAGCGACAGCCACCACAGCCGCGCGCTGCGGCGCAGAGCCTCCACCTGCCGTGCGATGTCCCCCGTGCGCGCCATCTCCCCCAGCTCCCCTGCTCGTCCGGCTACCGCAACGAGTATGAGGCGAACTCCGCGGGCAGGTCGGTGGAGTTATCTCCACCGTTTCCCAGCTCCCCGGTCACGTCGCGCGCCGCCCACGCCGCGTATCCGTCGGGCCGTACGAGCAGGGCGGTGCGCCGGCCGCTCGCCCAGTGCGCGACGCGCAGACCGTCGCTCTTGTACGCGGTGCCCTCCGGCAGGATCAGCACGAACTGGCCCGCGCGCAGCACCTCGTAGAGCCGGGTGCCGCCCGCGAGCGCCACGTCGGGCACGCGCTTGCCGACCAGCGGGTGGGAGCCCTTCGGCGCCGGGTAGGAGACGCCGATGCCGGTGATCTGGCCGGTGGCGCGGGTGCGGGCGGGGCCGACCCGGCCGAGGACGCCGGTGGCGGCGGCCCGCGCGGCGAGCGTCCAGGGCCGTTTCGCCATCGCCATGCGCACGATGCCGCCGCTGCTGCGCAGGACCGCCTTGCCGACGGGGTGGCGCTCGGCCTCGTAGGTGTACAGGAGGGCGTCGTCCGCCCGGCCGCTCACGACCGCCGCCAGCTTCCAGCCCAGGTTTGCGGCGTCCTGGAGGCCGACGTTCATGCCCTGGCCGCCCGCCGGGGTGTGCACGTGCGCGGCGTCGCCCGCGAGCAGGACGCGGCCCACGCGGTAGGCGGGGGCCTGGCGTTCGTCGCTGTGGAAGCGGGACATCCAGCGGGCGTCGTACATGCCGTAGTCGCGGCCGAGGGCGAGCCGGGCGATCTCCTTGATCTCGTCGAGTTCGAGGGGTTCGCTGTCGGGCACGTTGCGCGCCCGGTGCCAGCCGATCACGCGGTGGTAGCCGTCGCCGAAGGGCGCGATGAAGGCGAAGGCGTCCCCGACCGCGTTCACGGTGAGCAGGTTCTCCGGCTGCTCGGCGAGGCGGACGTCGGCGAGGACGACGGAACGGATCACGGACTTCCCCGGGAACGGCAGTCCGACCGCGCCCCGTACGACACTGCGCATCCCGTCGGTGCCGACGACGTACGTCGCGCTCATCTCCGCGCGCTTGCCGCCCTTGCCGCGCACCTGGAGCGTGACCCCGTCCGCGCCCTGGACGAGGCCGAGCACCTCCGTCTCGTAGGCGAAGGCGACCCCGGCGTCGACGGCGCGCCGCTCCAGGGCCTTCTCGACCTCATACTGCGGGATGACGAGGAGGTGCTGGAAGCGGGAGGGCAGGCGCGACAGGTCGATGGACAGGCGCCCGAACAGGCGGAGCCGGTCGAGCGGCCGCCCCTTCTCCTCGATCCCGTCGGCCAGGCCGCGCGCGTCGAGCTGCTCCAGGGTCCGGGCGTGCACGACGAAGGCGCGGGAGAGGTTGCTGATCTCGTGGCTGCGCCGCTCCACCAGCGTCACGGCGACCCCGGCGGCGGCGAGGTCCCCGGCGAGCAGCAGCCCCGTGGGGCCCGCGCCGACGACGATGACGGAGCGGTCGTGCGGGGTGCTTGCCTGTGCTGTGCCTTGGTGCGCGGTGCCGTTCATGGTGGCCTCCTGCGACTGGCTGCGATGACCTGGCTCGGGGTGGTGCCCGTAGCGGCCCGTCCATGGTGCGGTGCGGGCGCGGCATCGAGGAAGGCCCGGTCACCGTGGAGACGCGTCGAGGGCGCCCGTCACGCGTGCGTGACGGGCGCCCTCGACGGGGAGACCTCGCGGCTCAGCTCTGCTTCGGCTGCTTGCGCGACTTGTCGCCGAGCGCCACGAGACCGGCGATCACCAGGAAGATGACGATCGGGGCGGCCACGTAGAGGCCGAGCGTCTCGATCACGCTCAGGCCCTTGCCCGGGTCGTCGCCGTCGTCGCGCGTCAGGGCGAGCGCGGGGGACGACATGAGCAGCATCATCAGCGTCGTACCGGAGGCCAGGGCGCCGGCGCGCAGGGCGTTCTTCTTGTCCACGATGCCAACGTAGCGAACGCCTAAACGGCGCGCGCGTCCGGGGGGTCTGTTGGGGGGTCGGTGAGGGGTACTTCTCTCTCCGCTGCTTCCGCTGTCTCCGCTGTCTCGGTCGTTTCGGTGAACACCTGGAGCAACGCGTGCGCGCGCGGCGAGGCGGTCACCTCCTCCAGGGTGACGGGGCGGCCGGTGGCGTCGGCGACGGGCAGCCGCCAGTTGGGGTACTCCGCCCACGTCCCGGGCAGGTTCTGCGGGCGCCGGTCGCCCACCAGGTCGGGCAGCCAGACGCCGACGAGCCGGGCCGGGGTGCGGCGCAGGAAGCGGTGCACCGCGCGGACGGCCTCCTCCTCGTCGTCCTGGCAGCCGCGCGGCAGTAGCCCGAGCCGCGCGAACAGGGCGAGCCAGTCCGCGACCTCCGCCGCCGCCTCGGCGGGCGACGCCGTCGACAGGGCGAGCCGCTCGCGCAGCCGTACGTCGTCGCCGGAGAGCCGGGCCGCGGTGGACGGCAGGTCGTGGGTGGTGGCCGTGGCCACGCAGTCGGTGCGCCACTCCTCGGCGGGGACGGGGCTGCCGTCGCCGTCGGGCGGGTAGTTCCGCTCGAACCACAGCACCGACGTGCCCATGACGCCGCCCTCGCGCAGCCGCTCCCGCACGCCCGGTTCGACCGTGCCCAGGTCCTCCCCGATCAGGTATGTGTGCGAGCGCGACGCCTCCAGGAGCAGCACCGCCAGCATCGCCTCGGCGTCGTAGTGGACGTACGTGCCCTCGGTCGGCTCCTCGCCCTCGGGGATCCACCAGAGCCGGAACAGGCCCATCACGTGGTCGATGCGGACGGCTCCCGCGTACCGCATCAGGTTGCGCAGGAGGCCACGGAAGGGCGCGTAGCCGGTCTCGGCGAGGCGGTCGGGGCGCCAGGGCGGCAGGCCCCAGTCCTGGCCGCGCGCGTTGAACGCGTCCGGGGGCGCGCCCACGCTCATCCCCTGCGCGAACACGTCGCGCTGCGCCCACGCGTCGGCGCCGCCGGGGTGCACCCCGACCGCGAGGTCGTGCACGAGCCCGACCGGCATGCCCGCGTCGAGCGCGGTCCGCTGGGTGGCGAGCAGTTGGGTGTCGGTGAGCCAGGCCAGCCAGCTGTGGAAGTCGACCCGGTCCATCAGCTCGCGCCGCGCGTGCGCCGTCTCCGGGGAGCGCGGGTCCTGCAGCGCGGCCGGCCAGGCGCGGTGGTCGGGTCCGTGCACCTCGGCGAGCGCGCAGTACGTGGCGTGGTCCTCAAGGGCGGTGCCCTGCGCGGCGAGGAAGTCCCAGTAGGCGGCGCGGCGGCCGGGGGTGAGCGGGACGGCGTGCACCGCTTCGAGGGCCCGCCGCTTCAGCGCCCATACGGCGTCGCGGTCGATGAGCCCGTCCTCGTCGCGCAGCACGGCGTCGCGCAGGCGGGCGGCCTCGTCCGCGAGCGAGGGGACGTAGGCGTACTCCGGGATGTCCTCGATCCGCAGGTGCACGGGGTCGGGGAAGCGGCGGGAGGACGGCCGGTACGGGGACGGGTCCGTGCCCATGCCGGGCCCGGCGGGCACCGCCGCGTGCAGGGGGTTGACCTGGAGGAATCCGGTGCCGTGCGTACGCGCCGACCACGACGCCAGATCGGCCAGGTCGGCGAGGTCGCCCATGCCCCAGGAGCGGCGGGAGAGCAGGGAGTAGGACTGGACGAGCAGCCCGTGCGTCCGCTCGGGCGGCAGCGGGGCCTTGCGCGGGGCGGCGATCAGATGGGCCGTCGCGGTGGCGCCGTCCGGGGTCCGCGCGGTGAGGGTGTGGACGCCTGCCGGGGGTTCTCGCGGGGTGTCGTCACTGCCGGGCGGGTAGCTCCAGTTCTGCGCTTCGCTCCGTGCTTCCAGGGACAGCCGGGTGCCCTCGGGTAACCCCTTCAGCCACTCCGGCGCCGGTCCCTCCAGCCACCACACCACGGTCGGCGGCAGCAGTCGCGACGCCGTCTCCGCCTCCCGCGCGGCCAGCGCGTCCCGCACCGCGTCCGGCGTGCCCGCGTCGACGCCGAGGGCGGCGAGCGCGGCGGTGACCGCCTTGTCGGAGGCGCGGACGGTGGTGCCGGGCGCCGGGGAGTAGGAGGTGGCGACGCCGTACAGCTCGGCGAGCCGGGCCAGGCTCATCCCGCGGCCAGGCCGCTCGGAGTGGGCTCGGACGTCAGCGGGGCCGCGTCGGTGAGGGGCGGCTCGGAGGTCAGCGGCGCGTAGTCGGCGAAGGGCGGCTCGCTGGTCAGCGGGGGCTCGGCGGAGCGGGTGGTGGTGTCGGCGGAGTACGTGGTCGGGCCGGCGCCGATCATCGGGGCGTCCGCCTGTTTGGAGAGGGCCGAGAGCAGAAGGTGTGCCGATGCGGCCACGAGGGCCTCCTTCGGTAGAGGGCTGCTGAGTCCGAAGTCCTACCCAAAGGGCACGACGGCAGACCTGTACGAGCGGACAACGTGTTGCTGCTCACATTGTGGGTGGCAAGAAGAAGTTGACCAGGAAGCACGGAGAACCGGAAGAACTTCACCCTCTCCGGCCCACCCCATCGAGCTATGTACTCAGTACATATACGTAGTACATAATGAGCCGCATGAGCACCCGTCACGTCCTGCTCGGGCTGCTCGTCGGCGGTCCGCGCCACGGCTACGACCTCAAGCGGCGCCACGACGAGCGGTTCCCGCAGGCCCGCCCCCTCGCCTACGCGCAGGTCTACACGACGCTGCAACGCCTGGTCCGCGACGGCCTCGTGGAGGTGGACGGCACCGACTCCGACGGCGGCCCCGAACGCACCCTGTACCGCGTCACGCGGCGCGGCCGCGACGAACTCCTCACCTGGGCCGGTGAGATCACACCCCCCGCCCCGCACGTCGCCAACGAGATCTTCGCCAAGGTCGTCGTGTCGATCCTCGTGGCGGCGGGCCAGGGCCCCGGCGCGCAAGGCGCCGATCCCGCCGCCCATCTGCTGGCTCAGCGCGCCGCGCACATGGCGCGGATGCGGGAGCTGACCGCCGTGAAGAGCGCGCCCGGCGCCGACCTCACCACCGTCCTCTCCGCCGACTACGCCCTCGCCCACCTCGACGCCGACCTGCGCTGGATGACCACCACCGCGGCCCGGCTCACCACCCTGACCGCGGAGGTCACCGAAGCATGACCGGATCGTCCCCCTTCCTGAGCGCCGAGGGCCTCGTGAAGTCGTACGGCACCACGCCCGCGCTGCGCGGCGCGAGCGTCGAGGTGCGCAGCGGCGAGATCGTCGCCGTCACGGGCGCCAGCGGCAGCGGCAAGTCGACGCTGCTGCACTGCCTGGCCGGCATCGTCCGCCCCGACGAGGGCTCGGTGACGTACGACGGGCGTGACCTCGCCGGGCTCGACGAGGAGCGGCTGAGCGAGCTGCGCCGCACCGACTTCGGCATCGTCTTCCAGTTCGGGCAGCTCGTCCCGGAGCTGACGGCCCTCGACAACGTCGCCCTGCCGCTGCTCCTCGCGGGCCGCCCCCGCGCGGCGGCGCGCGACGAGGCCGACGCCTGGCTGGAGCGGTTCGGGGTGCGCGGCCGGCGCGAGCTGCGGCCGGGCGAGATGAGCGGCGGCCAGGCCCAACGGGTCGCCCTCGCCCGGGCCCTCGTGACCGGCCCGAAGATCGTCTTCGCCGACGAGCCCACCGGCGCGCTCGACTCCCTCGCCACCGAACAGGTCCTCACCTCCCTGGTCCACACCGCGCGCGAGACGCACACGGCGGTGGTCCTGGTGACGCACGAGGCGCAGGTGGCGGCGTACGCGGACCGGGAGGTGAGCCTGCACGACGGGGGTGTGCGGGACGCCTGCGGCAGTCATGGCCTCCTGGCCGTCTCCGGCACCGTCGTGGCGGGCGGCGCCGCGCCCGCGGGGGTGACCCGATGAGACCGGGGAATCTCCGCTCCGATCTGCGGCTCGCCGCGCTGCTGACCCGCGGGGCCGACCGGCTGGAGCGGCGGCGGGCCGCGCTCACCGCGACGGGGGCGGCCGTGTCGACGCTGCTCGCGTCGGCCGCCGTCGCCCTGCTGAGCGTCCAGGGCCAGTACTCCTTCTCGTACGGGCACGGTCTCCTGAACCAGCCGGGCACCCGGCGCGGGATCGTGGCCGGGCTGCTGCTCCTGCTCGTCCCGGTCCTCGGCTTCCTCGGGCAGTGCGCGCGGCTCGGTGCCGTCCACCGCGACCGGCGCCTGGCGGGTCTGCGGCTCGCGGGCGCCGGGCCGAGGCAGGTGCGGCAGATCGCCGCGCTGGAGGCGGGGCTCGCGTGCCTGGTGGGGGCCTTGACCGGGCTCGCCCTGTTCGCCGTCGCGCTGCCGGTCGCCGGCTGGACACCGCCGGGCGCCGCCTGGCCGGCCCTCGCTGCCGTCGTCGTGGCGATCCCCGTGCTGGCCGTCCTGGTGAGCGGGGCCGCGCTGCACCGGGTCATCGCCTCGCCGCTCGGCCATGTCCGCCGGGAGCGGCCGGGGCGCGGGCCCCGTCCGTGGGCCGCGCTGCTGCCCGTCCTCGTCGTCGTCCTCGGCGTGGGGCTGCTCGTGGGGCGCGGCTCCCGGGCCGGCGCGCCGGGGCTTCCCCTGCTCGTGCTCGGCGCGGTCGTGCTGACCGGGGTGGGCGCCCTGTGGCTCGCGGGCGCGTCGGCGCGGGTCATCGGCCGCCGCCTTGCCGACCGCACCGACGACCCCGCCGTGCTGCTCGCCGCGGCCCGCCTCCAGGAGGACCCGTGGGCGGCGGCCCGCAGCCACGCCGCGGTCATCATGGTCACGGTCGTCGGCGTCGCCCTGGCCGGGGTCCGTCACGTCCTCCTCGCCAAGCTGCACGAGAGCGACCGCGCGGGCAGCACCGCCGCGCCGACGGACTACTACGCCTTCGGCCTCGACCTCACCGCGGCGGCCGTCCTCATCGCCCTGCTGATCAGCGTGGCGGCGGTCGCGGTCGGCACGGCCGAGTCCCTGTCGACGCGCCGACGGGCGCTCGCCGCGCAGGTCGCCGCCGGGGTGCCGCGCCGGGTCCTGAGCCGGGCGCTGCTCCTGGAGACGGCGCTGCCGCTGGCGCCCGCGCTGGCCCTGGCCACGCTCGGCGGCACGGCCGTCCACCTCGCGTACGCCGGCGCTGCCGGGCAGGCCCGCACCTGGGCGGCGCCCCTCCTCGTGCCGCTCGGGGTCTACGCGGCGTGCCTCCTGGCGGCGGCGACGGCGCTGCCGCTGCTGCGCCGCTCGGTGCGGCCGGGGCGGCTGCGGACCGCGTGAGACCCCGGCGGCCTGCCGGTCACTTCGCCAGGTTGCCCGGCGGTATCGGGGAGGCGGCCAGGGACTGGGGTGAGGTGGTGGAGGCGTAGGCGGAGGGCGGTGCCATGCCCGCGGTCGGGTCGGCGGCCTGTGCCTCGCCGTCCACCTGGACCGGGGTGCCGCCGACGATCCGGATGTCCGCCTCGTCGAAGGCCCGCTTGATCCGCCAGCGCAGTTCGCGTTCGACGGTGAGGGACTTGCCGGGCATGGTCTTGGCGGTGACGCGGACGACCATCGAGTCGAGCAGGACGCTGTCCAGGCCGAGCACCTCGACGGGGCCCCACAGCATCTCGTTCCACGGCTCGGTCTTGCTCATCGCCTCGCCTGCCTCCGCGAGCACCGACCTCACCCGGTCCAGGTCCTCGTCGGCGCGGACGGTGACGTCGACTCCGGCGGTGGCCCAGCCCTGGGAGAGGTTGCCGATCCGCTTGACCTCGCCGTTGCGCACGTACCAGATCTCGCCCTTGTCGCCGCGCAGCTTGGTGACGCGCAGGCCCACCTCGATCACCTCGCCGGAGGCGACCCCGGCGTCGATGGTGTCCCCGACCCCGTACTGGTCCTCCAGGATCATGAAGACGCCGGAGAGGAAGTCGGTGACCAGGTTGCGGGCGCCGAAGCCGATCGCGACGCCCGCGACTCCGGCGGAGGCAAGCAGCGGCGCCAGGTTGATCTCGAACGTGCCGAGGATCATCAGCGCCGCCGTACCCATGATCAGGAACGACGCGACCGAACGCAGTACGGAGCCGATCGCCTGCGACCGCTGCCGCCGCCGCTCCACATTGACCAGGAGCCCGCCGAGGGCGGTGCCGTCGACGGCCTGGGCGGTGCGGTTCATCCGGTCTATGAGCTTGGTGATGGTGCGGCGGACGACGACGCGCAGCACGCACGCGATCACCACGATCAGCAGGACGCGCAGGCCGATGCCCAGCCAGGTGGACCAGTTCTGTTCGACCCAGCTAGCGGCCTGACCGGCCTGGTCCTGGGCGTCCTTAAAGGTGGGTTGCGGGGAGCCGGACGAGGAGTCGCTCGCCCCCACGACCGGCAGGACGGACAAGATCACGGCAGGTACCTCCAGGTGTGGCCATTCGCCCGCCGCTCGGGAGACGGTCGGTTCACAGGACGGCTCTGGGACAGGAGCGGGCGGACTCACCACACTAACGGGGCATTGTGGGGGGATCGTTGTGATGTTCGAGGGAGAGACGGTGCTCACCTGGGGATGAAGGACGTGTGGTCGAAAACACTCCAAGGCCGTTACGTGGAGATGGTGGCGCCACGACCAGCCAGGAGGGGAGACTGGCTACGAGATCGTCCCGGCGCGAGCCACGCGCCGCCGGCGTACAAGGAGGCATCCGTGCCGCATGTCCTGGTCCTCAACGCGTCGTACGAGCCACTCGGCGTCGTACCGCTCCGCCGCGCGCTCGTACTCGTCCTCGAGAACAAGGCCACGTGCCTCGAGGAGTCCGGCGCCTTCATGCACAGCGCGACACGCACCGTCCCCGCTCCCAGCGTGGTCCGGCTCAAGCGGTTCGTCAGGGTCCCTTACCGGGGGCCCGTTCCTCTGACCCGGCGTGCACTGTTCGCCCGCGACGGCGGCCGGTGCATGTACTGCGGTGGCGTCGCAACCAGCGTCGACCACGTGATCCCGCGCTCTCGCGGGGGTCTGCACGCCTGGGACAACGTGGTGGCGTCGTGCCGCCGCTGCAACCACACCAAGGCCGACCGCCACCTCGTGGAGATCGGCTGGCGCCTGCGCCACAAACCGGCTCCGCCGTCCGGTCTGGCCTGGCGCATCATCGGGACCGGACATCGCGATCCGCGCTGGCTGCCGTACTTGCAGCCGTTCGGCGCGGACGAGGCCCTGGCCCGGATCGAAGGCGTGTCCGCCTGATCTTCGATCCGGGCTTTCGTGTACGTGCGGTGCCGGGGCGGACCACGGAGTTCGTGGGGGCGGCCGCCTGCCGTGAGGCAGACGGCCGCCCCCGTCCGCGCCGTGCGGCATGACGTCAGCACTCACCCGCAGCCCCACCCGCTTCACAGAGACGGTGCGCTGAGGGGCGACCAACCGGACCCCGCGGAGCGGAACGCTTCTGCACGCTCGTTCGAGTGAACGGACGCGCATACCCCGGACCGCACCGCCCGGCACCGCCGACAGTTCTGCGCGGGGCACCCGGCACCGGCGTAGCCTGGCCGCAGCGACACGGAGGACCAGCGATGAGCACCGCACCCATCTTGGAGCCGGTCATGGAGCCGCAGCAGGACCCCATCGATCTGTTGATCGCGATCGAGGAGGCGTCCCAGGCGCCGATTCGGCCCGAGTACATCGAGGGAGCCGTCAGCGTGCCTCCGCAGCCCAATGACCAGCACAACGACGGAGCCTTCGAGCTCAGCTACCAGTTCCGCGTCGCCGGAATCCGTTTGGTCGGTATGAACAACGGATACCGCGCCGCGCACAAAGACGGCAGCACCATGGCCCTGGTCATTCCCGACTTCTACGTCCGCCGCCGTCGCCCCAGCGACCTCGACGAGTCCTACCGACGCGCCCACAAGGGCTGGTACCCCATCGACATGGTCGCCCTCGTCGGCGAAGTCACCTCCAGCAATCACGAGACCGACACCGGGCCGAAGCTGCGGACCTACGCCGCCGCCGACGTGCCCGTCTACGTCCTGATCGACCGGCACGCCAAGAAGGCCACCTGCCACTCCGTCCCGGTCGACGGTCACTACACGACCCGTACCGAGGTCGACCTGGGCCGCCCGCTGCCTCTGCCCGAGCCTTATCCGACGCTCGACACCGCCCCGTTCGTGGACTGAGGTCAGTCGGCAGTCCTCGGTGAAACGCCGCATAACGAGTTGGCCCCCTCGTCTCCACCCCCTATTGACGGCCCCGTCACCCGGCACTTACGTTCCTCGCAGCCGATAGGAAAGTTTCCTAACAGTGCGGTGAGGAGGGAGAGCGGCCATGGTGGCAACCTCCGGGAACCCCGGTGTCCCTGGTACGCCCAGCGTGCTGCGCGTCATGAACGACCGCGCCGCGCTCGATCTGCTCGTCGCGCACGGGCCCCTCACCCGCACCCGTATCGGTGAACTCACCGGCCTCTCCAAGCCGACGACGTCGCAGATCCTCGGGCGGCTCGAAGCGGCCGGGCTCGTGCGGAGCACCGGGAGCCAGACCGGGCGGCCGGGGCCGAACGCCGTGCTCTACGAGATCGACCCCGGCGCCGCCCATGTCGCCGCGCTCTCCGCCGACCCGACCGGCATCACGGCCGTCGTCGCCGACGTCACCGGCGCCGAGCGCGGCCGGTGCCGGATCGAGGCGCACGCCGTCGCGGAGGACGTGCGGCACCGCACCGCGCAGCTCGTCGCCGAGGCCGTCGACGGCGCCCTCGGCCAGGCGGGGCTCGGGCACGACGACCTCACCGCCACCGTCATCGGCACGCCCGGCGCCATCGACCCCGGCACCGGTCAGCTCCGCTACGCGCCGCACCTGCCGGGCTGGCACTCCCGCACCCTGCTCGCCGAGCTCGCCGAAGTGCTCGGCACGCCCGTCTCCATCGAGAACGACGTCAACCTCGCCGCCCTCGCCGAGCAGTACGAGGGCGCCGCGCAGGACCACGACGACTTCGTCCTCGCCTACGTGGACGAAGGCGTCGGCGCCGCCATCGTGCTCGGGGGCGTCCTGCTGCGCGGCGCCACCGGCGGCGCCGGGGAGATCGGCTACATGCCGCTGCCCGGCGCGCCGCTGGCCCGCGGCGGTGACGCCGTCGCCGCCCGTACCGACGCGGGCGGCGGTTTCCAGAGCCTCGTCGCCGCGCCCGCCGTGCGGGACCTCGCGCCCGACGCCGCCGACCTGGCCGACGCGCTCGCCCGGCCGGCCGTTCTGGAGGAGGTCGCCCGGCGGCTCGCCACCGGTCTCGCCGCCGTCGTCGCCGTGGTCGACCCCGAACTCGTCGTGCTGTCGGGGCAGGTCGCCAAGGCCGGCGGCGACGCCCTGCGCGAGCGCGTCGAGGCCGAGCTGACCGGGCTCGCGCTGCCCCGCCCCCAGTTGCGCATCAGCGAGCTCGACGACGACCCCATCCTCACCGGCGCCCTGCGCACCGCCCTCACCCAGGCCCGCGCCACCGTCTTCGACACGAGCGGTGCCGGCCAGTAGCGCCGCCCCGCCCCCGACCCCGTACACGCATCGCTCACGTAAAGGACCTCGCCATGCCCCGATGGCGTATACCCCTGCGCGCTCCCGTCGTGCTCGCCGCGGCCGGACTGCTGCTCGCCGGCTGTGCCAACCCGAGCACCGGCAGCGCCGATGACGATCCGACGAAGCCGGTGACCCTCAAGTTCTGGCACGGCTGGTCGGCGCCGGGCGAGGTGAAGGCGATCAACGACTCGATCGCCCGCTTCGAGAAGGCGCACCCGAACATCAAGGTGCGGGCCACCGGCAACGTCTCCGACGCCACCGTCAACCAGGCGCTGCGCGCGGGCGGCGACGAGGCCCCCGACGTCGTCTCGTCCTTCACGACCAACAATGTCGGCCAGTACTGCGACTCCGGGATGTGGGTCGACCTCGACCCGTTCATGAGGAAGACGGGGCTCGACAAGAAGAAAGTCTTCCCGCAGTCGCTTCTCGACTACACGAGCTACAACGGCAATCAGTGCGCCCTGCCGCTCCTCGCCGACGCCTTCGGGATGTACTACAACAAGGACGCGTTCGAGGAAGCGGGCATCACCCACCCGCCGAAGACGATGTCCGAGTTCATCGCCGACGCGAAGAAGCTCACCAAGAAGAAGGGCGGGAACTCGTACGAACGCGTCGGGTTCATGCCCAACTTCCGGCTCTACCAGAACAGTCCCGACCGGCTGTTCGCCCAGTGGGGACCGACCTATTTCGACAAGGACGGCACGTCGCGGCTGTCCAAGGACCCCGCCACGTACGCGTTCTTCGACACCGCGAAGAAGCTGATGGACGCGCAGGGCGGATACAACGCCCTCGAACGGTTCCGGACGTCGTTCGGTGACGAGATGTCCAACCAGAACGCCTTTCTCAGCGGCAAGCTCGCCATGCATCTGGACGGTGAGTGGCGCGGGCTGATGCTGAACGAGGCCAAGGCGAAGTTCGACTGGGACGTCGCACCGCTGCCCGTCCCCGATGACCAGGTGGAGACGTACGGGCGCGGGTACCTCACCGGGACCGTCGCCGGTATCGCGCACAGCAGCAAGCACCAGAACGCCGCCTGGGAGCTGGTGAAGTTCCTGACCGCCGACACCGATCAGGTCGTCGCGTTCGCCAATGCCATTCACAACGTGCCGTCGACGAAGGCCGCGCTCGCCTCGCCGAAGCTCGACGCCGACCCGACGTTCCGTACGTTCCTCGACATCGCGAAGAACAAGTACAGCCAGGTGCTGCCTCCGTCGACCAATGGCGGCATGTACGTCGTCCAGCTCCAGGACTTCTCGTACACCGCGGAGGCGGGGAAGGTTCCGGATCTGAAGAAGGGGCTGCAACGCCTCGACAAGCTCATCGACGCCGACACCCTGCAGTCGCAGAACTGAGGACCCGCGCATGGCACTCACACTTTCCCGGCCCGCGCGGCGCAGACTGCGCACCCTGGGCTTCCTGTCCCCGTGGCTGATCGGCTTCAGCATCTTCTTCGCCTATCCGCTGCTGGCCACCGTCTATTTCTCGTTCATGCACTACAACCAGATCAAGGCGCCCACTTTTGTGGGGCTGCGGAACTGGAAGTACGTGTTCCAGGACATGCCGCTGTTCGGACCCGCCCTGTGGAACACGCTGTGGCTCGTCGTGGTGATGGTGGCGCTGCGGGTCCTCTTCGGGCTCTCGCTCGGGCTGCTCGTCACGAAGATCAAGAGCGGGGTCGGCTTCTTCCGGACCGCCTTCTACCTGCCGTATCTCGCCCCGCCGGTCGCCGCCACCGTCGCCTTCGTCTTTCTCCTCAATCCGGCCACCGGACCGGTCAACGAGATCCTCGGCAAGATCGGCATCGAAGGGCCGAACTGGTTCAACGACGCCGCCTGGGCCAAGCCCTCCCTCGTCATGCTCTCGCTCTGGGGCATCGGCGACCTCATGGTCATCTTCATGGCCGCGCTCCTCGACGTACCGAAGGAGCAGTACGAGGCGGCGGAGCTGGACGGGGCGGGCGCCTGGAGCAAGTTCCGGTTCGTGACCTGGCCGTCGATCACGCCGATCGTGATGTTCGCCGTGGTGACGGGCGTCGTGCAGACCATGCAGTACTACACGCAGGCGCTGGTCGCCGGGAAGATCGCCTCCGGTGTCTCCATCGGGCCCGGGTCCGTGATCCAGCCGGGCTACCCGGACCACTCGACCCTGACCGTCCCCCAGCTCGTCTACTCGATGGGCTTCCAGAACTTCAACACCGGCGCGGCGTGCGTGCTCTCGCTCGTCCTGTTCGTCATCGCGATGGCCGTGACCATGCTGCTCATGCGCAAGCGCTCGGGCCTGCTCTCGGCGGAGGACTGATCCCATGACCACCACGACCCTGCGCCCGGCGGCCACCACGGCCGCCGCCGGCTCCGCCGACGAAGGCCCGGCCGGTGCCCGCGCCCGCCGCAAGCGCGTCCTGAACTGGATCGCCGTGCACAGCATCGCGATCGCCGTCGCGCTGCTGTTCGTCCTGCCGTTCGTCTTCGTCTTCCTGACGTCCGTGATGAGCGACGACCAGGCGATGAGCGGCGACCTGTGGCCCAGCTCCTGGCACTGGGACAACTACAAGACGGTCTTCCAGACCGAGGGCTTCCTGGACTGGTGGAAGAACTCTCTGATCTACGCGGGCCTCGGCACCCTCTTCACCGTCTGCTCGGCGATCCCCGTCGCCTACGCCCTCGCCAAGTTCCGCTTCCGCGGGCGGCGTACGGCGATGCTGCTCGTCATCTCGACGATGATGCTGCCGCCGCAGGTCATCGTCATCCCGATGTACCTGGTCTGGGCGCAGCAGTTCCACCTCTCCGGGACGCTGTGGCCGCTGATCATCCCGATGGCGTTCGGGGACGCGTACTCGATCTTCCTCCTCCGTCAGTTCCTGCTGACGATCCCGAAGGAGTACATCGAGTCCGCGAAGGTCGACGGCTGCGGTGAGCTGCGGACCCTGCTGAGGATCGTGGTGCCGATGGCCAAGCCGGGCATCGCCGCGATCGCGCTGTTCCAGTTCTTCTACTGCTGGAACGACTACTTCGGGCCACAGATCTACGCGGCCCAGAACCCGGCGTCCTGGACGCTCAGTTACGGGCTCGAATCGTTCAAGTCCGCGCACAGCGTGAACTGGAACCTGACGATGGCCGCGACGCTGCTCGTGATGGCGCCGGTCTGCGTCGTCTTCTTCTTCGCACAGAAAGCCTTCGTCGAAGGCGTCACCCTCACCGGGGTCAAGGGCTAAGGACGGTAAGGACAGTTATGAAGCTCGCAGTGGTCGGCGGAGGATCGACCTACACCCCCGAACTCATCGACGGCTTCGCCCGGCTGAGGGACACGCTGCCGATCGAGGAGCTGGTGCTCGTCGACCCGGCCGCCGACCGGCTGGAACTGGTGGGCGGCCTCGCCCGCCGCATCTTCGCCAAGCAGGGCCACCCGGGAGTCATACGTACAACGTCCGACGTGGACGCGGGCGTGGCGGATGCCGACGCCGTGCTGCTCCAGCTCCGCGTCGGCGGCCAGGCCGCGCGCAACCAGGACGAGACGTGGCCCCTGGAGTGCGGCTGCGTCGGCCAGGAGACCACCGGGGCGGGCGGCCTGGCGAAGGCGCTGCGGACCGTGCCCGTCGTGCTCGACATCGCCGAGCGCGTGCGCCGCGCCAACCCGAACGCCTGGATCATCGACTTCACCAACCCCGTCGGCATCGTCACGCGCGCGTTGCTGCAAGCCGGCCACAAGGCCGTCGGGCTGTGCAACGTGGCCATCGGATTCCAGCGCAAGTTCGCCAAGCTGCTCGACGTGGCGCCGGGCGACGTCCACCTCGACCACGTCGGCCTCAACCACCTCACCTGGGAGCTGGGCGTCCGCCTCGGCGGCCCGGACGGCGAAGACCTGCTGCCGCGCCTCATCGCCGAACACGGCGACGCGATCGCCGAGGACCTGCACATGCCGCGCGCGCTCGTCGACCGGCTCGGCGTCGTGCCCTCGTACTACCTGCGCTACTACTACCAGCACGACGCCGTCGTACGGGAGCTGCGCACCAAGCCGTCACGCGCCGCGCAGGTCGCCGAGATGGAGCGCGAGCTGCTTGCCATGTACGGCGACCCGGCGCTCGACGAGAAGCCCGCGCTGCTCGCCAAGCGCGGCGGCGCCTTCTACAGCGAGGCCGCCGTGGACCTCGCCGCGTCGCTCCTCGGCGGGGGCGGCTCGCCCCACCAGGTCGTCAACACGTACAACAACGGCACCCTGCCGTTCCTCCCCGACGACGCCGTCATCGAGGTGCAGGCCGCCGTCGACGGCAAGGGCGCGCGCCCGCTGCCCGTACCGCGCCTCGACCCGCTGTACGCGGGGCTCGTCGCGGGCGTCACCGCCTATGAGGACCTCGCCCTCGACGCCGCCCTGCGCGGCGGCCGGGAGCGCGTCTTCAAGGCGCTGCTCGCCCACCCGCTGATCGGCCAGATCGAGTACGCCGAGCAGCTCACCGACCAACTGATCGCGCACAACCGGGAGCACCTCGCGTGGGCATGACCGTCCTTGCCATCGACGCGGGCAACAGCAAGACCGACGTCGCGGTGGTCACGGCCGACGGCAGTGTCGTCGCCACGGCCCGCGGCGGCGGGTTCCAACCGCCCTACGTGGGCGTCGAACCGGCCGTGGACGTCCTCGCGGAAGCGGTCGGCCGGGCGTTCGCGCAGGCGGGCATCGACTCCGTCGACCATGTGTCGGCCTGCCTCGCCAACGCCGATCTGCCGGTCGAGGAGGAGCAGCTCGCACGGGCGGTACGCGCGCGTGGCTGGTCCGGAGCGGGGAGTGTCGACGTACGGAACGACACGTTCGCGGTGCTGCGGGCCGGGCTGTTGGAGGACGCCGAGCCGCGCGGGGTCGCCGTCGTGTGCGGGGCCGGGATCAACTGCGTCGGCATGGTGCCCGACGGGCGCACCGCGCGGTTCCCCGCGATCGGGAAGATCTCCGGGGACTGGGGTGGCGGCGGGGGCCTCGCGGACGAGGCCCTGTGGTTCGCCGCGCGGGCGGAGGACGGGCGCGGGGAGCCCACCGCGCTGATGCGCGCGCTCCCCGAGCACTTCGGGCTCCCGTCCATGTACGCGCTGATCGAGGCGCTGCACCTGGGGCGGTTGCCCGCGGCGCGGCGGCACGAGTGTGCGCCCGTGCTGTTCGCGACGGCGGCGGGCGGGGACGCGGTGGCGCGGGCCCTGGTCGACCGGATGGCGGAGGAAGTGGTGGCCATGTCGACGGTTGCGCTGCGGCGGCTGGATCTCCTTGAGGAGGAGGTGCCTGTGCTGCTCGGTGGGAGTGTGCTGGCGGCGCGCCATCCTCAGCTTGATTCGCGGGTCAGGGAGTTGCTGGCCGGGCGGGCGCCCAAGGCGGTGCCGCGGGTGGTGTCGGAGCGGCCTGTTCTGGGGGCGGGGTTGTTGGGGCTGGACCATGTGGGGGCCGGTCCGGAGGTGTACGCGGCGTTGCGGCGGGCCTTCGCGCCGTAGGGCCGGGTCTCTCGTCGCAGGGTGCGGGTGGTGCGTGGCTGGTCGCGCAGTTCCCCGCGCCCCTGGAGCATGCGGCTCCGCCGCAGCCTCATAACCCTTGGATGGCGCACGCAGTGCGCATCTCAGGGGCGCGGGGAACTGCGCGACCAGCCCCCCACCGGCCCGCGGTCGACCACGCGGCCGGGAACCGAACACCTCCCTAGTTCGTGTTCAAGTAGGGGGCCGCGGAACAAGATCCAGGCAATGGCTGTGCGGATGTCCGGCGCGGCAGCGATACTTGCGGCCGACGTACGACTCCATGGGGGAGGGTCGAGTGACATACCCGCCGAACGGGAGCGCCGCGCCGCCGAGGCCGGGCGTGCCCCCGCAGCAGCAGCCACCGGGGGCCGCACCGACCCCACCCGCACCCGCGATCCCGCCCGCGTCCACACCCGCACCGGCGCCCGCACCCGCGCCGGCGAGGCGCACCGCCTGGGCGGAAGGCGTCGACCGGCTGCGCGCGGCGGCCACCACCGAGCCGGGCAGGCTGCGCATCATCGGCGCGGTCCTCGCGCTGCTCGTCGTCGCGTTCGGGGCGACGACGGCGTGGCAGATGACGGACCGTTCCGCCGCCGCCGACGACGTGCTGCACTCCAGCCAGCCGCTGAGCGCGGACGCGGCCGACATCTACCGTTCGCTGGCGGACGCCAACACCGCCGCGTCCAGCGGCTTCCTGGCGGGGGGCCAGGAGCCCGCCGCCGTGCGCGACCGCTACGAGAAGGACATCCGTACGGCCGCGGGCAAGCTCGTGACCGCCGCCGCCTCCACCGACCCGGGCTCCCCCTCGGCGAGGACGATCGCGAAGCTCAACACGCTGCTGCCGCAGTACAAGGGCCTGATCGAGCGGGCCCGCGCCAACAACCGGCAGGGCTTCCCGCTGGGCGGCGCCTACCTGCGGTACGCGAACGAGAAGATGCAGACGGAGATGCTCCCGGAGGCGGAGAACCTCTACACGACCGAGAACCAGCGGCTGCGCGACGACTACGACGCGGCGACCCCGTACCCGTGGATCGCGATCGCGGTCGGCGTGCTCGCGCTCGGCGTCCTGGTCTGGGCCCAGCGGCGCAACTACCGGCGCACGAACCGGGTGTTCAACCACGGGATGCTCGCCGCCACGGCCGCCTCCGTCGTCGTCCTGCTGTGGCTCGTCGTGGGGCACACGGTCGCGCGCAGCGGGCTCAACGCCTCGTACGACCACGGCGTACGGTCCCTGAACGTGCTGCACGACGCGTCCATCGCCTCCCTGAAGGCGCGCGGGAACGAGAACCTGACGCTGGTCAGCCGGGGCGCGGAGACGACGACCGTCAAGGGCGAGACCAAGGACAAGTACGACGTCGACTTCCAGCGCCAGATGGACCTCCTCGCGACGAAGCTGACGGCGGCGCACGCGCTGGCGGACGACGGCGCGGGGCGCACGCCGGTCAACGGGGCGAACGCGAGCATGAAGGAGTGGCTGAAGCGCCACACGCAGGCGCGCCACGCGGACGAGGACGGCGACTACCAGGCCGCGCTCGACAAGATCATCGGCTCGAAGCAGGACAAGCCGACGGGTGAGTGCTTCGATCTGGTGGACCAGAATCTCGACAAGGCGCTCGCGCACGAGCAGCGTCAGTTCAGCAGTGAGGCGGGCGGCGGACGGGACGCGATGACGGGGTTGCCGGTCGGCGCGGCCGTCCTCGCGGTGCTCGCCGCGGTGGGCGCGGTGCTCGGCATCGGGCGCAGGCTGTCGGAGTACCGGTGAGAGGGGGTGCGGCGATGAAGGAGCGACGGGAGCGAGGGATCCGCGGGGTGAGTCTGCGCGGCTGGGGCGGCGTGGCGTCGATGGCGGTGGCCTGCGCCCTGACGGTGGTGTTCGCGCTGCTGCTCCCCCTGACGCAGCGCGCGGGCGGCGCTTCCGGCCACGGCGGCGACGGGGGCGCGGGGTCCGGGCCGGGCGGTGTCGCCGCCGGGACGCAGGCCAGGGCTGACGACTGCGATCCGGACGTGCCCGGCAAGGAGCCGGAGCGCAGCGTGAGCCGGTCCGGCAGTGACAGCGGCGGCGCGGTGCGGACGATCCGGGACCGGGGCTATGTGTCGGTCGGCGTCGACCAGAACAGCTACCGGTGGGGCTACCGGGACCCGAACAGCACCGGCGGCTCCAGCGAGCTGGAGGGCTTCGACATCGACCTCGCCCACGAGATCGCCCAGGAGATCCTCGGCAGCCCGGACAAGATCCGCTTCAAGGCGATCCCCACCAACCAGCGCATACCGGCGATCCAGCGCGGCGACGTCGACATGGTGGTGCGGACGATGACGATCAGCTGCGACCGTCTGAAGGACGTGGACTTCTCCACCGCCTACTTCCAGACCGGGCAGCAGGTGCTCGCGCCGAAGACGGCGCGGATCGACGGGTTCGACGACACGCTCGGCGGCAAGCGGGTCTGCTCCGCGGCCGGTTCGACCGCCGAGGCCGCGCTGAAGCAGGGCCGGGCGGACGGGAGGATCCCGGCGGACACGGACATCTCCACGACGGTGCCGAACCAGTTGGACTGCCTGGTGCGCCTCCAGCTCGGCGAGGTCGACGCGGTCGTCACCGACGGCGCCCTCGCGGCGAGCCAGGCCGCGCAGGACCCTACGGTGGAGCTGAAGGGCAAGCCGTTCACCGAGGAGTACTACGGGGTCGCCATGAAGAAAGGTTCGGACGACCTCGTCCGCCGGGTCAACGAGGTCCTGGAGGACTACCGCGGGGGCGGCTGGCAGAAGTCGTACGACCGCTGGCTGGAGCCCGCGCTCGGACCCTCGGGGGGACCGCCCGCACCCAAGTACAAGTAGCGCCGCAACGTTGCACCGCCACCCGTCGGGGGAAGCCCCGTTGAGGGAACCGAAAGAAGCGAGAGGTGATCGATGGGCGTCGCGGGACCCCCTGGTCCGGTGATGGACCGGGACGAGGTGGACCGTGCCCTCGCCCGGCTCGGTGCCGAGCACGAGGCGATCGAGACGTCGCTGCTCGCGCTCCAGGACCACGCCGGGCGACGCCTGCTCGAAGGGGCGCGGCTGACCGGGGCGACCCGGGAGCGCTGGGCCGCCGCCGAGCAGGCGATCACCCTGCTCTGGACGTACTTCGACGCGTACACGGGCGCGCTGCGCACCGCGCGTGAGGTCCGCTCCCGCCGCAAGTGGCCGAACCGGGACGACCTCACCCAGCTCACGGACCTGCTGCGCGGCGAGGCCGTCACGGTCGCCCCGGTCGCGGGTGCGGACGGCGGCGCGCAGTCGCTCACCGGCCCCGCGAAGCTCTCCGAGCACTTCACGCTCGCCGCGCTCGTGGAGCGGATGAACGAGCTGTACGCGTCGTCCCTCGACATGGTCGTCGCCGCCGACGCGGTGTGGTCGGCGCTGCCCGCCCGCATCGACCTGCTCGCCGCCGAGCTGCACCGCACGCGCCGCCTCGCGCACTCCGTCGGCGTACGGCCCGGGGAGCACCCGGCCGGGGACGACCTGGAGCGGATCACGGCCGCGCTGACCCGGCTGCGCGAGGAGGTGGTCTCGGACCCGCTGACGTACTGGCAGAAGGCGCCCGGCAGTTCGGCCCCGGGGGGCGGGCGGCCGGACACGACGGCGTACGACCGGCAGGCGCGCGCCCTGGAAGAGGTGCGGCGCGAGATCGAGGCCGTGCTCACGGTGCGGCAGGACGCGGAGGCGCGGCTCGGCCGGCTGCGGGACGTGCTCTCCCGCGCGGACCGTACGCTCGCCGAGGCGAGAGCGGCGCGCGGCGAGGTCCTCGCGAAGATCGCGGCGTCGGAGGTGCCGGCGGTGTCGGGTCCGCCGATCGCGTTGCAGGAGCAGTTGGCGACGGCCGCCGAGTACCGCAGGCGCGGCCAGTGGCACCGGCTGTCGCCGCTCCTCGAGTCGCTGGAGACGAAGGCCGAGGACGAACTGCTGCGGGCGCGCGAGTCGTTGACGGCGGTGACCGCGCCGCTCGCCGTCCGCGCCGAGCTGCGCGGGCGGCTCGACGCGTACAAGGCGAAGGTGGCGCGGCTCGGGTTCGCGGAGGACCCGTTCCTCGTGGAGCGGTACGACGCGGCGCGCCGCATGTTGTGGAGCGCGCCCTGTGATCTGCGGGTGGCGGGTGAGGCGGTGCTGCGCTATCAGCGGGCGGCCGCCGAGGTGTTGTCGTCGGGCGACCCCGAGCGGGCGGCGCCCACCGACCGGAGGGGGGAGTCGTAGCCATGGCCGAGGGCCAGGAGTGCACGCGACCCGGTTGCCCGGGCCGCTACGAGGACATGGGCGGGGAGCTGTACTGCGACACCTGCGGTCTGAAGCCGGAGGGAGCGCCGGCGGCCCGGGCGGCGGCGGGCGGCGCGGCCGACCGCGGCTGTCAGCGCCCCGGCTGCGCCGGTTCCTACGAGGATGTCGGGGGCGGGGAGTTGTACTGCGACACGTGCGGGCTCGCCCCGGTCGTGTCGCCGACGGGGCTGGTGGCGTCGCCGCCGACGGGGGTCGCGGGCCGCGGGTCGCGCGGGTCGCAGAGTTCGGCGAGTTCGCGGGCGTCGTCGCGCGCCTCGTCGCGGTCGTCGCAGTCGCGCCGGTCGGTGTCGGGACGGTTGTCGCGTTCGCTGTCGGGGAGTTCGGCGTCGGGGTCGTCGCGGTCGGTGTCGGTGCGCAGCTCGGGCACGTCGGCGAGCGGGTCGAACCGGGCCCGGCTCGGCGCGGGGCTCGTACGGGTGCCGGACGTGCCGCGCCCCGACCCACGCGTGATGGTGCAGGAGAACCCGGAGGTCCCCGAGCGGAAGCGATTCTGCTCGCGGTCGGACTGCGGCGCCCCGGTGGGCCGGGCGCGCGGCGGTCGGCCGGGCCGCACGGAGGGGTTCTGCACGAAGTGCGGGCACCCGTACTCGTTCGTGCCGAAGCTGGGCCCCGGTGACGTGGTGCACGGGCAGTACGAGGTCGTGGGCTGCCTGGCGCACGGCGGCCTCGGCTGGGTCTATCTGGCCATAGACCGGGCCGTCTCCGACCGCTGGGTCGTCCTGAAGGGCCTGCTCGACACGGGCGACCAGGACGCGATGGCGGCGGCGATATCCGAGCGCCGCTTCCTCGCGGAGATCGAGCACTCCAACATCGTCCGCATCTACAACTTCGTCGAACACCTCGACCAGCGCACCGGCTCCATGGACGGCTACATCGTCATGGAGTACGTCGGCGGCAAGTCGCTCAAGGAGATCGCCAACGAGCGGCGCACCCCGGACGGCAGGCGCGACCCGCTCCCGGTCGAGCAGGCGTGCGCGTACGGCATCGAGGCGCTCGAAGCGCTCGGGCATCTGCACAGCCGCAACCTGCTGTACTGCGACTTCAAGGTCGACAACGCGATACAGACCGAGGACCAGCTCAAGCTCATCGACATGGGCGCGGTCCGGCGGATGGACGACGACGAGTCCGCGATCTACGGCACGGTCGGCTACCAGGCGCCCGAGGTCGCCGAGGTCGGCCCGTCCGTCGCCTCCGACCTCTACACCGTCGCCCGTACGCTCGCGGTCCTCACCTTCGACTTCCAGGGCTACACGAACGTCTTCGTCGACTCCCTCCCGGACCCCGACTCCATCGACGTCTTCCGCCGCTACGAGTCCTTCTACCGGCTCCTCGTCCGCGCCACCGACCCGGACCCGGCCCGCAGGTTCGGCTCCGCGCAGGAGATGAGCGAGCAGTTGACGGGCGTGCTGCGGGAGGTCGTCGCGCTGCAGACGAACCGGCCGCGCCCCGCCCTGTCGACCCTCTTCGGGCCCGAGGTGAAGGTCACCGACACGGAGCTGTTCGGGCGCCTGGAAGGGGAGGTGTCGCGCCTCGGGGCGCGGGCCGTGCCCGTCCGCGTACGGCAGGACCGGGGGCGGCAGGGCCGGCAGAAGGCCGCCGCGCTCGCCGCGCCGGTCGCGCCCGCGCTGCCGCCGTCACCGTCCGCGCTGGTCAAGCAGTTGCAGGCGCCGCTGACCGCGCTCGCCCTGCCGGTGCCGAGAGTGGATCCGGGCGATCCGAACGCCGGGTTCCTCGCGGGCCTGATGGCGTCCGCGCCCGCCGAGCTGATCGCCGCCCTGCACGCCGCGCCGACCGGCTCCCTGGAGCTGCGCCTGCGCGAGCTGCGGGCCCGCCTGGAGATGGGCGAACTGGACGCCGCCCTCCGGGGCCTCGCCGCCCTGGAGGCCGACCACCCCGACGACTGGCGGGTGGTCTGGTACCGGGGCGTGGCGGCGCTCGCGACGGGCGACCACGAGAGCGCGGCCCTGTCGTTCGACGCGGTCTACGACGCGTTCCCCGGCGAGCCCGCGCCGAAGCTGGCGCTCGGCGTGTGCGCGGAGGTCCTCGGCCAGCTGGACAACGCGGCGGAGTACTACCGCCTCGTGTGGTCCACCGACCCGAGCTATGTCAGCGCCGCGTTCGGGCTCGCGCGGGTGCAGCTCGCGGCGGGCGACCGGGGCGGCGCGGTGCGCACCCTGGAGTCGGTCCCGGAGTCGTCGATCCACTACACGGCGGCCCGGGTCGCGGCGGTACGGGCGCGCCTGCGGGGACGTATGAGCGAAGGCGTCAACGGCGACCCGCTGCTGCACGACCTGACCGCGGCGGCCGGACAGGTGGAGGCCCTTGAGACGTTCGGGCTCGACGCGGTGCGCCGCGAGCAGTTGTCCACCGAGGTCCTTGGCACGGCCCTGGACTGGGTACTCTCCGGTAGGCAGGGTTCCGGTCAGCCTCAGGGTCCCGGGCGCGCGGTGGTGCTCGGCAACGATCTGGACGAGCGCGGCCTGCGTCTCGGCCTGGAGCGCTCGTACCGCACACTGGCCAGGCTCGCTCAGCGCGGCGAGGAGAGGATCGAACTGGTGGAGCGGGCCAACCGCTACCGCCCCCGGACGTGGGTGTGAGTTGATGGCGCAGACGCACAAGGCGGCCGCTATGTCCGTGTGTCCCAGTTGCGAGGAGCCGCTCGACGAGGGCGACCGCTTCTGCGGCGCCTGCGGGTACGACCTGTCGTCGGTGCCGTCGGCCTTGGCGGGCTCCGGCGACCAGCCGACGCTGACCATGACCGCCCCGCAGGCGGCCGAGGTGGACTGGCCCGACGCCCCCGAACCGGGCAGCTCGGACACGCCCGCGCCGGTCCATGTGCCGGCCGAGATCCCCGGCATCGAGTCCGGCGGCGCCGAACTGCCCGCCGTCGCACGGACCGACGACCCGGTGGACGGGGGCGGCGACTTCGAGCTGGCCGCGCCCGATCCGCGGACGGTGCCGCCGGAGGTCCTGGAGGCCGCGACACCGCCCTCGGGCGTCAAGGTGTGCGTGGCGTGCCGCGCCGGGCAGGTCGACGCGGACGGCTACTGCGAGAACTGCGGGCACGCCCAGCCGCGCGAACGCGACCACATGGAGCAGGAGTTGGGGGCGGTCGCCGCCGTCAGCGACCGGGGCCTGCGCCACCACCGCAACGAGGACGCGTTCGCGATCTCCTCGGCCGCGCTCCCCGACGGCTCCCCCGCCGTCGTCGCCGTCGTCTGCGACGGCGTCTCCTCGGCGACCCGCCCCGACGACGCCTCCCTCGCCGCGTCCCGCGCCGCCAACGAGGCGCTGCACGCGTCGCTGCCGCGCGGCACGCACCCGCAGCAGGCCATGCACGAGGCGATCGTCGCGGCGGCCGAGGCGGTCAACGCCCTGGCCGAGGAGCCCGAGACGGCCCGCGAGCACCAGCCGCACCAGAACGCGCCGGCCTGCACGATCGTCGGCTCGATCATCACGCGCGAGCTGCTGGTCGTCGGCTGGATCGGGGACTCGCGCGCCTACTGGGTGCCCGACGACCGCACCGCGCCCGCCGCCCGGCTCACCGAGGACGACTCGTGGGCCGCGCAGATGGTCGCCGCGGGCCTGATGAACGAGGCGGAGGCGTACGCCGACGAGCGCGCCCACGCCATCACCGGCTGGCTCGGCGCGGACGCCTACGAACTGGAGCCGCACACCGCTTCCTTCAAACCGGACCGGCCTGGTGTGGTGGTGGTGTGCACCGACGGACTGTGGAACTACGCGGAGGGCGCGCAGGACATGGCGGCGGTGGTGCCCGCGGACGCGGCGCGGCGGCCGCTGCACTGCGCGCAGGTGCTCGTCGGCCACGCGCTCGACGGCGGGGGCCACGACAACGTAACAGTGGCGGTGCTGCCGTTCCCGGTTCCGGGACAAGGGGCAGGATCGGCCTAGACCGGGCGACACCGTCCGGTGGTCCAGTTCAAACGGTGGTGTGGTTCAGGGGGGACTTACCGTCATGGCGAACTTCTCGAAGTCGAACATCCCGCAGTTCTCGGTCGAGGTGTACCAGAACGAGTACCTGCCCGAGGGCGGCCGCGAGGTCAACGCGATCGTCACCGTGACGTCCACCGGCGGCGGCACCATCGGCACCGCCGTCGGCGCCCCGCACCTGTACGGCGCGGGCGGCGGCCCCGAGGCGGCGGTGGCGCTCATGGTGGACTGCTCCGGGTCCATGGACTACCCGCCGACGAAGATGCGCGGCGCCCGCGACGCCTCGGCCGCCGCGATCGACACCCTGCGCGACGGCGTGCGCTTCGCGGTGATCGCGGGCACGCACGTCGCCAAGGAGGTCTATCCGGGCGCCGGGCGGCTCGCCGTCGCCGACCCCACCACCCGGGACCAGGCCAAGCAGGCGCTGCGCAAGCTCAGCGCGGGCGGCGGCACCGCCATCGGCACCTGGCTGCGCCTGGCCGACCGTCTGCTGTCCTCGGCGGACGTCTCCATCCGCCACGGCATCCTCCTCACCGACGGGCGCAACGAGCACGAGTCGCCCGAGGACCTGCGCGCCACGCTCGACGCGTGCGCGGGCCGCTTCACCTGTGACGCGCGGGGCGTCGGCACCGACTGGGAGGTGAAAGAGGTCACAGGCATCGCCTCGGCGCTGCTCGGCACGGCCGACATCGTCGCCGACCCCGCGCACCTCGCGTCCGACTTCACGCAGATGATGGAGGCGGCGATGGGCAAGGAGGTCGCCGACGTCTCCCTGCGCCTGTGGACACCGCTCGGCTCCGAGATCAAGTTCGTCAAGCAAGTGGCGCCCACCGTCGGCGACCTGACCGGCCGCCGCACCGAGGCGGGCGTACGCGCGGGCGACTACCCGACCGGCTCGTGGGGCGACGAGTCCCGCGACTACCACATCTGCGTCCAGGTCCCCCAGGCCGAGATCGGCCAGGAGATGCTCGCCGCCCGCGTCTCCCTGGTGATACCGCGGCCCGACGGCACCGCGCAGACCCTCTCGCAGGGCCTCGTCCGCGCCGTGTGGACCGACGACATGGCCGCCTCCACCTCGATCAACCCGCAGGTCGCGCACTACACCGGGCAGGCCGAACTGGCCCAGGTCATCCAGCAGGGCCTCGACGCCCGCAAGGCCGGGGACGCGGACGGGGCGACGGCGAAACTCGGCCGCGCCGTCCAGCTCGCGGCCCTGTCCGGCAACGCGGATACGGCGAAACTGCTTTCGAAGGTGGTGGACGTGGTCGACGCCGCGGAAGGTACTGTTCGATTGAAGGCGAAGGTCGCCGAGGCCGACGAGATGACTCTCGAGACCCGGTCGACCAAGACGGTCCGCGTCAAGAAGTAGCGGCCCGGGCCCTGTCGAGATGTGACGAGTCGAGTTGTACGAAGGAGAGGGGGAAGCGCCGACATGCCGACCTGCCCGAACGGACACCAGTCGGGTTCCGACGACTGGTGCGAGGTGTGCGGTCACCGCATGACCGGTGCCGTGCCCCCGCCCCCGCCGCCACCGGCCGCCGGTTACGGGTATCCCGGACCGTCCGTGCCGCAGGCGCCGGGGAGCGCGGGCGGCGCGCCCGAGCTGTGCCCGCAGTGCCGTACGCCGCGCGAGGGCGGCGCGCCGTTCTGCGAGGAGTGCCGCTGGAACTTCCTCACGAACACCGCGACGTCGTACACCCCGGCCGCCCCGAACCCACCGCTGCCCACGCAGGGCGGTCCCGGCGGTCCCGGCGGTCCTGGTGGTCCGAACCCGGCGCTGCGCTTCCAGCAGCCGCCGCAGGGCCCGGACCCGTACGAGTACCAGGGCTCGCGCCCCTCGCAGATGAACCGGCCCGCCGAGCCGATCCCGCCGAGCCCGTTCGGCAGCGAGCCGTCGGGCCCGTCCCCGTTCCCGCCGCCGCCCGGTCCGAACGGGGCGCAGGGCGGTGTCCCGCAAGCCTTCCAGCAGCAGCCCCCGGCACCCGCGCCGCCGCAGCGACCGGGTCCGCAGCAGCCCGGCCCCCAGCAGCCGGGCCCGCCGCCCGCGCCGCAGCAGCCCGGCCCGCCGCAGCCCAGTCCCTCCGGGCCGCCTCGGTCGGGTCCGCCGCAGCCGTCGTTCCCGGACTTCGGGCGGCCGCAGTCGCCGCAAGGGCCGCCGCAGGGACCTCCGCAGGGGCCGCCGAACCCGTCGTCCGGGCAGGGGCCCGGCCCCGGGGGCGGGACGAACGGTGACGACTGGGTGATCTCACCCCCGTCGTCGGGGCCCGCGCCCGCGTCGGCTCCGTCGACGACGGCACCGCCGTTCCAGCAGCAGCCGCCGCAGGCACCCCGGTCGCCGCAGGCGCCCCAGGCCCCGCAGGCGCCCCAGGCACCTCAGGAGCAGCGGCCGCAGTACGCGGTGAGCTGGTCGGCGACGATCGGCCCGGACCGCGAGTACTTCATGGCGATGATGCACCGCAGCGGACCCGAGGCGTCGGGGCTCAACCTGCCCGCGTACTCGCCCGAGCAGCAGCGCCAGCTCACCGGCAACCAGGTCACGATCGGCCGCCGCCGCCACTCCACCGGCGACACCCCCGACATCGATCTGTCGGTGCCGCCGGAGGACCCGGGCGTCTCGCACTCGCACGCGGTGCTCGTGCAGCAGCCGGACGGCACGTGGGCGGTCGTCGACCAGAACTCGACGAACGGCACGACGGTCAACGGCGGCGAGGAGCCGATCCAGCCGTTCGTCCCGGTACCGCTGCAGGATGGTGACCGGGTCCATGTCGGGGCCTGGACCACGATCACCATTCACCGGATCTAGGCGCGAGGGCGGTCGTTCGTTCGTCCGCGGCCCGGTGGGGGCTGGTCGCGCAGTTCCCCGCGCCCCTGAGATGCGCACTTCGTGCGCCATCTCAGGGGCGCACCATGGGGCTGCGGCGAAGCCGCATGCTCCAGGGGC
>NZ_JBEYWV010000052.1:0-41002 GCF_040644575.1 Streptomyces sp. NPDC046939 | reverse complement strand
GTGATCTGCGGCTCGTCCCGCCCGTCCGCTGGCGCGGCGCGTCCGTGCTGTTTCATGTACCGAGCAGACGCGACTGCGGCTTTTCGTGGGTTGCTCGCGCAGTTCCCCGCGCCCCTCTAGGCGGCTACCAAGCGGCCAGCGTTCGCGTGGTACTCCATGCGCTGGGCAGCCAGGATCGCGGCGGCTGTATCCGCCCGGGACGCCGCCACGACCAGCGCCCGCCCGGCAAGGGCATGCGCCCGCTGGTGCAGAGCGGCGACGTGCGGCTCGTGCACCGCGGCGGCGACGGACGACCGCACGGGCGGGTGCCCGCCCCGAAGCCGGCTGATCTGCGCGGCCAGCTCCTCCGCCGCGGCGTCCAGTTCCGGGTCCCCGGCGGCCAGCCGGATCTCGTCGGTGAGGGCGAGCAGCGCCGACAGGTGCCCGGCGAGCTGGATGTCCAGCTCCTCCTCGCGGGAGCGGTGCGGGAAGTCGCTGTCGGCCGCCATCGTGTGGACCGACTTGGTGCGGATCGGCTCGTACATGGAGGCCTCCAGGCAACGGACGTGGGGTGATTGGCCTCCATCGTACATTAGATTCCGTCTAACTTAGAACCTGTCCAAAGAAGAGGAGTGCAGGTGGTCAGGGTTGGGCGTATCCGTCCAGGAAGTTGCCGATCCTGGTCATCGCCTCGGTGAGCTGCCGCGTCGAGGGCAGGGTGACCACGCGGAAATGGTCGGGTTCCGGCCAGTTGAACCCGGTGCCCTGGACGACCATGATCTTCTCGGCGCGGAGCAGATCGAGCACCAGCTGCCGGTCGTCCTTGATCTTGAAGACCTTGGGGTCGAGGCGCGGGAACAGGTAGAGCGCGCCCTTGGGTTTGACGCAGGTGACGCCCGGGATCTGCGTGAGCAGGTCGTACGCGGCGTCGCTCTGCTCCTTAAGGCGCCCGCCCGGCAGCACCAGATCCTTGATCGTCTGGCGTCCGGTGAGCGCCGCGACGACCCCGTGCTGGCCCGGCATGTTCGCGCACAGACGCATGTTCGCGAGGACCGTCAGGCCCTCGATGTACGAGGCGGCGTGCGCGCGGGGGCCGGAGATCGCCATCCAGCCGACCCGGTACCCGGCGACCCGGTACGCCTTCGACATGCCGTTGAAGGTGAGGGTGAGCAGGTCGGGGGCGATGGCGGCGGTCGGGGTGTGGGTGGCGTCGTCGTAGAGGATCTTGTCGTAGATCTCGTCGGAGCAGACGAGGAGGTTGTGGCGGCGGGCGATGTCGGTGAGGCCGCGCAGCATCTCGTCGCTGTAGACGGCGCCCGTCGGGTTGTTCGGGTTGATGATGACGATCGCCTTGGTGCGGTCGGTCACCTTGCGCTCGACGTCGGCGAGGTCCGGCATCCAGTCCGCCTGCTCGTCGCAGCGGTAGTGCACGGCGGTGCCGCCGGAGAGCGAGACGGCGGCGGTCCACAGGGGGTAGTCGGGGGCGGGGACGAGGACTTCGTCGCCGTCGTCGAGGAGCCCCTGCATCGCCATCACGATCAGCTCGGAGACGCCGTTGCCGATGTAGACGTGCTCGACGTCCGTCTCCACGCCGAGCGTCTGGTAGTGCATCATCACCGCGCGCCGGGCGGCGAGCAGCCCCTTGGCGTCGCCGTAGCCGTGGGCGTCGCCGAGGTTGCGGAGCATGTCCTCCAGGATCTCCGGCGGGCACTCGAACCCGAACGCGGCCGGGTTGCCCGTGTTCAGCTTCAGGATCCGGTGGCCTGCCGCTTCCAGCCGCATCGCCTCCTCGAGCACCGGGCCCCGGATCTCGTAGCAGACGTTGGCGAGCTTGGTCGACTGGATGAGCTGCATGCTCCGACTTTACGGCCGGGTAACGGGGCGGCGCGCTCTGTTCTGACGGGTGAGATCGGCCACTGAGCGGGCTGGCCCGAGCACATTCGAGCGTTTGTTCTATTCGTTCGGTACGCTGGAACGCATGCTTCAGGGATCCCTCTTCGACCAGGCCGAGGAGACCGCGCTCGGCGACCTCACCGGCCTGCGGCGCACCGTGCTCGGGGCCGGGGCCTGGATCGACGTCCTGCCCGGCTGGCTCAGCGGCGCCGACGCCCTGTTCGAACACCTCGCGTCCGGCGTGCCCTGGAGGGCCGAACGCCGCCAGATGTACGAGCGGGTCGTCGACGTGCCCCGCCTCCTCAAGTTCTACGGGGCGGCCGAGCCGCTCCCGCACCCCGTGCTCGACACCGCCCGTGCCGCGCTGTCCGCGCACTACGCCGACGAGCTGGGGGAGCCGTTCACCACGGCCGGGCTCTGCTTCTACCGCGACGGGCGCGACAGCGTCGCCTGGCACGGCGACCGCATCGGGCGCGGCGACCGCGAGGACACGATGGTCGCCATCGTCTCGGTCGGGGCCCCGCGCGACCTGGTCCTTCGCCCGCTCGGCGGGGGCGCGCCGACCGTGCGCAGGCCGCTCGGGCACGGCGATCTCATCGTGATGGGCGGCTCCTGCCAGCGGACGTGGGAGCACGCCATCCCGAAGTCGGCGCGGGCGACGGGCCCCCGGATCAGTATCCAGTTCCGCCCGCACGGAGTGCGCTGATCTTCAGGAGGCGCTGCGGCGAACGGACCTGCCCGCGAGGACATCGGTCCGGCGCCCGTCCTCGATGACGAAGCGGCCGTCGATCAGGACGTGCGGGATGCCGACCGGCAGCGTGCGCGGCGCCTCGAACGACGAGCCCGCCGCCACCGTCTCCGGGTCGAACAGCACCAGATCGGCGCGGTAGCCCTCACGGACGAGCCCCCGGTCGGGCAGCCGCAGACGCGCGGCCGGACGGGACGTCAGGTGCGCGACCGTCTCCTCGAGGGACATGACACCCAGGTCGCGGGCGTAGTGGCCGAGGTAGTGCGGGAACGTGCCGTACGCGCGCGGGTGCGGCTTCGCGCCCTGGAGGATGCCGTCGCTGCCGCCCGTGTGCACCGGGTGCTGCATGATCGCCCGGACGTTGTCCTCGTGCCCGACGTGCTGAAGGATCGTGGACCCCAGCTTGTCCTCGACGAGGAGCCGCCGGGCGGTGATCCAGGGGGCCTCACCGCGCTCGGCGGCAGCGGCGGCGACCGTCTTGCCGACGTAGGCCGCGAGCACCGGATCGGAGACCCCCGAGATCTCGATGGTCTCCCACTCCATCGGCACGCCGTGACAGCCGTCGGAGCCGATCTCCTCGACGTGGTGGCGGATGCGTTCGGCGGTGTCGTCATCGAGGAGCCGGGCGAGGGTGGCGTCGGGGCCGCCCTCGTTCGCCCAGCTCGGCAGCATGGCGACGAGCGTCGTCGCGCCCGGCGTGTACGGGTAGGTGTCCAGGCTGATGTCGGCGCCGCCCGCGATCGCGTCGTCCAGGAGGGCGAGCAGGTCGACGCCCTTGCCCCTGTTCACGCCGAAGTTCATGGTGGCGTGCGCCAGGTGCAGGGAGCAGTCCGCGGTGCGGGTCAGCGCGACCATCTCCCTGTACGCGTCCAGGGCGCCGGCCCCGTAGCTGCGGTGATGGGGGCAGTAGTAGCCGTCGTACCGGGCCACGACCCGGCACAGCTCGGTCAGCTCGGCGTCCTTCGCGTACATGCCCGGGGTGTAGGTCAGCCCCGACGACATGCCGACAGCGCCCTGCTCCATGCCCTCGGCGACGAGCCTGCGCATGTGGTCCAGCTCGGCCGGGGTCGCGTCGCGGTCCTCCCAGCCGACCGCGTACATCCGGACCGTGCCCTGGGGGATGAGGTAGGCGGCGTTCACGGCGATGCCACGGTCCAGGCGGTCCAGATACTCGCCGACCGTGCGCCAGTCGAAGTCGATGTCGGAACCGTCGCCGTTCCAGCCGGTGATCGCGCGGCGGACCTCGGCGAGGGTGCGGTCGTCGACGGGCGCGTACGAGAGTCCGTCCTGGCCCAGCACCTCCAGGGTGACGCCCTGGGCGGCCTTGGCGCTGTGGTCCGGGTCGCGGAGGAGGGCGAGGTCGCTGTGGGCGTGCATGTCGATGAACCCGGGGGAGAGGGCGAGGCCCGAGCCGTCGAGTGTGCGGGCCGCTGTGAGGCGCGGGCCCTCACCTTCCCTGGTGATCTCCGCGATCCGTCCGGCGTCGTCGATCGCGACGTCGGCGCGGTACGAGGCACCTCCGGTGCCGTCGATCACCCGCGCGTCCTTGATGACCAGGTCCATGTTCGGCTGCCTCTTTCGTCATGGCTGAACTCACTACGGATTACCCACCCGCACCACCCGTGCGGATTTCGTCGTCAGGTGCGGGTGGCCCCGGCGGTGGTGCCCCACCGTCGGCGGCCACCGCTGCGTCGCCGGTCGGAAGCGCCCCGCCAGGGGCGCGGGGAACGGCGCGAGCAACCGACGACGGCGGGCGGTCGACATCGGCGGCGACGGCCTACGGCGGGTGGCTCGTGAGGGGCGCGGGGAACTGCGCACGCAACCCGCCACGACCCGCACCCGACACCCGGGCCGGAGGCCTACGGCGAGTGACATGGGCCCGGCCCCGCCGACCAGCAGCCCGCCCGAGCCGATCGCCCGCCTAGAAGAACGTGCGGACGTAGTCCACGACCGTCCCGTCCCCTTCCACCACCGGAATCAACTGCCACTTGTCGAACGAGGTGCAGGGGTGCGAAAGCCCCATGCCGAGCCAGTCCCCGACCTCGACCCCGACCCCGCCCGCATCCGGCTCCATACGAACCCACCCGTGCTGATCCGACAGCCCCGTCACGGAAACACCGGCCGCATCCCGCACCGCCCCCGTACGCGCGTCCCGCACGACCTGGACCTCGGGCAGGTCCAGGTCGTAGGCCGCATCCCGCTTGCCCGCGTTGACGAACGCCTGCTCCGCCGTCGGCCGCGACACGACCTGCGCCCAGAGCCGGAAGGCGGGATGGAGCGCGCCCTCCTCCGGGACCCGGTTGAACGGCGTCAGGTGCCGGTAGTGCCCGTCGTCGTGCGAGACGTACGCGCCGGAGCGCAGCAGCTTCAGCACGGGCGCCCCCAGCTCGGGGATCTCCGCGAACACCTCGGCCACCGCGTCGAACCAGGCGGAGCCCCCCGCGCTGATCACGATCTCGTCGAGCCCCGCGAACCGCCCGGCCCCGTCGAACTCCACGGCCAGCGCGACGAGCCGCCGCAGCCAGGCCCGGACCCGCTCACCGTCGGCCTGCGGCACCTCCCCCTCGTACCCGGCGACCCCGACGAGCCGCAGCGTCGAGACCCCGGCGACCGCGTCGGCAACGGCCCCGCACTCCGCCTCCGTACGAGCGCCCGTACGCGCCCCGTCCCCCGCGCCCAGCTCGACCACGACATCCACCGGACGCCCGGCCCCCGCCTCGCGCAGAGCCGCGTCCATCAGCTCGACACCGCGTACGGAGTCCACGTAGCAGACGAAGCGGAAGGACGGATCGGAGTCCAGCTCACCCGCGAGCCAGCGCAGCGCCCCCGCGTCGACGAGTTCGTTCGCCAGGAACACCCGCCCCACGCCGAACTCCCGTGCCACCCGTACCTGGTGCGGCACGGCCAGCGTGATCCCCCACGCCCCGTGCTCGATCTGCCGCTGGAAGAGCTGCGGCGCCATGGACGTCTTGCCGTGCGGCGCGAACGCGAGCCCGTGCCGGGCCGCGTACGTCTCCATGAGCGCGAGGTTGTGTTCCAGGCGCTCGGCGGAGAGGGCGAGGACGGGGGTGGTGAAGCCGTCCGTGAAGAGGTTGAGGCGGCGCTCGGCCAGTTCGGCGACGGTCAGGCCCTCGGCCTGGGGCGGCAGCCCCTTGAACCGGAAGTCGACGCGCTCGCGCGCCAGCTCCGCGAGTCGAGTCGCTCCGCGTTCGGCCGCGTCGTCGGCGCTGACGGCATTCTTGGCGGTCACGGTTGCCCCTTCCAGGCGAGGCAGTTGCAATATGTGCAACGCCCATTGCGTATGTCGCTCACTGCTGTCTAACATCCGAGCCAACGCCGGGTCAACGGAGCTGTTGGCCCCCACGCCGTGAGGAGACCGACCCCCGTGACCGTCACCGGACCCGCAGCCCCGCACAGCGCACCAGAGGTCGTCGCACCCGACGTCGTCGCGCTCGGCGAGTCCATGGTCACGTTCGTCCCGACCGTCCCCGGGCGCCTCGCCGACGTCCCGTCCTTCGAGCGCGGCATCGGCGGCGCCGAGTCCAACCTGGCCTGCGTCCTCGCCGCCGCCGGCCACCGCGCCCGCTGGGTCAGCCGCGTCGGCGCGGACGGCTTCGGCGACCATCTGGTGGAGGCCATCGGCGCGTACGGAGTCGATGTCTCGCACGTACGCCGCGACCCCGCCCGCCCCACCGGCATCTACTTCCGCACCGCGGGGGACCGCGCCACCGACGCCCACGAGGTCGCCTACTACCGCGCCGGTTCCGCCGCCTCCGCGATGTCCCCGGCCACGATGGACCTGGACACGCTCCGCGCGGGCCGCATCCTCCACCTCTCCGGCATCACCGCCGCGCTCTCCGAGGACTGCCTGACCCTTCTCCGTACGCTCATGCCCGCCGCCGCTGCCGCTGCCGCCGCCGGGCCGCTCGTCTCCTTCGACGTCAACCACCGGCCGGGCCTCTGGGGCGCCGCGAAGGACGACGCCCGCGTCCTCCTCGATCTCGCCCGCCACGCCGACCTCGTCTTCGTCGGCGAGGACGAGGCGGAGGACGCGTTCGGGATCACCGGCGGCCCCGACGCCGTACGCGCCGCGCTCCCCGAGCCGGACCTGCTCGTCGTCAAGCGCGGCGCCGACGGTGCCGTCGCCTACGACCGCGACGGCGGCCGCCACTTCGAACCCGCCCCGCGCGTCGACGTCGTCGCCGCCGTCGGCGCGGGCGACGCCTTCGCCGCCGGGTTCCTCTCCGCGACCCTGCGCGGCCTGCCCGTCGCCGGCCGGCTCCGCCACGGCCACCTGTGGGCCGCCGCCGCCCTCACCGTCCCCGGTGACCTCGCCGCGCCCCCGCGCCGCGACCACGCCGACCGCCTGGCCGGACTCGACGCCGCCGCGTGGGGGACACTGCACCTCGGCCCCGGGTGGACGACCACCCCCGACGAGGCCGCCGAGGAGGTACCTACGCCATGAGCCAGACCGTCGACCGCGCGCTCAGCATCCTGCCGCTGCTCGCCGAGGGACCAGCCGACCTCGGCCAGGTGGCCGACCGCCTCGGCGTGCACAAGAGCACCGCACTGCGTCTGCTGCGCACCCTGCACGAGCACGGTCTCGTCCACCGCCAGGCCGACCAGCGCTACCGGCTCGGCGCCCGCCTCTTCGCGCTCGCCCAGGAAGCCGTCGAGAACCTCGACGTCCGCGAGATCGCCCACCCCCACCTCGTCGCCCTCAACGAGAAGTGCGGCCACACCGTCCACCTCGCCGTCTACGAGGAGGACGAGGTCCTCTACATCGACAAGGTCGAGAGCCGCTACCCCGTGCGCATGTACTCGCGCATCGGCAAACCGGTCGCGATCACGGTCGCGGCGGTCGCCAAGCTGCTCCTCGCCGACCTTCCCGAGGCCGAGCGCCGCGCGGTCGCGGAGAAGCTCGACTACCCCATGTACACGTCCCGTTCGACCCCCAACGCCGCCGCGTTCCTGCGCGAGCTGGAGAAGGTGGGCGAACAGGGCTGGGCCACCGACCTCGGCGGCCACGAGGAGTCCATCAACTGCGTCGGCGCGCCCGTCCGGGGTGCCGACGGCCGCGTCGTCGCCGCCATGTCGGTCTCCGCGCCGAACGTCGTCGTCACCGCCGAGGAACTCCTCACCCTGCTCCCGCTGGTGCGCCGCACGGCGGAAGCCATCAGCCGGGACTACTCAGGAACCGGTACCACCCCCAGTACCCCCACCAAGGAAGCAAGTTCACGATGACCGAGAAGATCGCGCTCACCCCCGCCACGCACACCACCCCGCCCGCGAAGTTCTCGCACGGCGTCAAGAAGGGCAACATCCTCCAGGTCGCCGGCCAGGTCGGCTTCCTCCCCGCCGAGGAGGGCAAGGCCCCGACCCCGGCGGGCCCGACCCTGCGCGAGCAGACCCTCCAGACGTTCGCCAACGTCAAGGCGATCCTCGAAGAGGGCGGCGCCACCTGGGACGACGTCATGATGATGCGCGTCTACCTCACGGACGTCGACCACTTCGCCGAGATGAACCAGATCTACAACGAGTACTTCGAGGAGCAGGGCCTCAAGGCCCCCGCCGCCGCCCGCACGACGGTCTACGTCGGCCTGCCCAAGGGCCTCCTCATCGAGATCGACGCGCTCGCAGTCCTGAGCTGAGCGGCATCCTCCTCACCTCTGTACGTCGTCACGGAGCGGCGCGTCACACGGACGCGCCGCTCCGCGATCCCCCCTGCCCAGAAACATCCATGCCCTTACGAGGACCCCCATGCTCCCCATATCCACCACCCTGGCCCCGCTCGCGGCCGCCGCCACCGAGCCGCCACCCCACACCGGCGGCATCCTGAAGCTCATCGACGGCACGGCCGGCCTCCTGACGATCGCCGCGCTCGGCATCGTCCTTCTCCTCTTCCTGATCATCAAGGCGAGACTCCAGCCCTTCGTCGCCCTCCTCGCGGTCTCCATCGCGGTCGGCCTCGGCGCGGGCCTGTCCGTCACCGAACTCTTCGGCACCGTCCAGCGGTCCGACGCGGTCTCCACGATCGAGTCCGGCATGGGCGGCACCCTCGGCCACGTGGCCATCATCATCGGGCTCGGGACCATGCTCGGCGCGGTCCTCGAAGTCTCCGGCGGCGCCGAGGTCCTCGCCTCCCGCCTCCTCAACCTCTTCGGCGAGAAGCGCGCCCCGCTCGCCATGGGCCTCACCGGCCTGATCTTCGGCATCCCCGTCTTCTTCGACGTCGGCATCTTCGTCCTCGCGCCGATCGTCTACGCGGCCGCCAAGCGCGGCGGCAAGTCGATCATCCTGTACTGCATGCCGCTGCTCGCGGGCCTGTCGATGACGCACGCGTTCCTGCCGCCGCACCCGGGCCCCGTCGCCGCCGCCGGACTCCTCCACGTCGACCTCGGCTGGGTCATCCTCATGGGCATCGTCTGCGGCATCCCCGCCGTACTCGCCGCCTGGGGCTGGGCCGCCTGGATCGGCAAGCGGATCTTCGTGCCGGTCCCGCAGGACATGGTCGAGGCCGCCGAGGAGGCCAAGGCGTCCCTCGAAGCGGAACAGCGCGCCGCCGGAGTCACCCCGACCGAGAAGCCGGTCGCGCTCGGCGTCGTCTTCGCCATCATCGGCACCCCGCTCATCCTGATCCTCCTCGCGACCTTCTCCTCGATCGCCTTCGACCCGTCCACGGGCCGCTCGGTCATCGAGTTCTTCGGCCACCCCTTCGTGGCCCTGACGATCGCCCTGCTCCTCGCCTACTACCTGCTCGGCATCCGGCGCGGCTGGTCCCGCAAGTCCCTGGAGACGGTGTCGACGGCCTCGCTGAAGCCGGTCGGCAACATCCTGCTCGTGGTCGGCGCGGGCGGCGTCTTCGGAGCGGTCCTGAAGGCCAGCGGCATCGCGCAAGCCCTGGCCGACACCTTCAACGACGTGGGCCTTCCGGTCATCGTCCTCGCCTACCTCATCTCCCTCGTCCTCCGCGTCGCACAGGGCTCGGCGACGGTGGCGATCGTGACGACGGCGGGCATCGTGGCCCCGCTCCTCTCGGAAGGCGACTACTCCCAGGCCTTCATCGCCCTGGTCATCATGGCGATCTCGGCGGGCTCGATCTTCGCCTCGCACGTCAACGACGGCGGCTTCTGGATGGTCGCCAAGTACTTCGGCATCACCGAACGCGACACGCTGCGTACGTGGACGGTCCTGGAGTCGGTGCTGTCGGTCGCCGGGTTCGTGGTCGCGGCGGTGGTGAGCCTGTTCGTGTAAGCGGCCGTCGCCGCGGGCCGGATCGGGCGCGTACACCTGATACGGCGCGAAGAACCCCGGCCCAACGCGACGGCGGCGGCGTCCTCTTGCGCCTCATCGTTGCGCATCCGTGTCGCTCGTAGCGGGGCCCGGGGGAGGCGTCCCACAGTCTTGTCCGCCATACTTCGGCCCGTGGAGCAGCGTATGGAGAGTCAGAAGGTCCCGCCCGTCACCGGTGCCGGTTTCGACCCGGCGTACGTACCCGGCCTGACGTCTCCCGGTGCGGAGGCGGCCGCCGAGGACAAGGTCACGGAGTCCGACGAGCCGACGCGGGAGGTGACGCCGGTCGAGCCCGAGGAGTCCGAGGAGCCGGAGGACGCGAAGCCACAGCCCGAGCCCGCTCCGAAGGCCCCGGCCGACGGCCCGGTCCTGGAGGCGAAGGACCGCCGGGGCTCGATCACGGTCGACGCGACCGGCGTCCGTTTCACGCTGGACGACCAGGAGGCGGACTTCACCTGGGACGAGATCAGCGCCGTCGAGTACGGCACGTCCCGCAAGCGCCTCACGGTGACGGTCCACACCCCCAACAGCCGCTGGTACCCCAACGACGTCGAGGCCCCGGACAAGTCCCGCCTCAAGGAATGGACCGACCAGCTGGACAAGGCCCTGGACGAGTACTTCGAGGACTGACGGCCAAGGGGGCGCCTGGACAACCAATCCGGGCAGACCCCCTTGCCGCCCCGTGCACGTACCGGAAGCCAGCTTCAGATGGACTGTGAGGAAGCCTGAAACGTACGCGTCCGGCCCAAAGCCATTTCAGCGGCGCGAAAGGACAGCAGTGAATGTTCGTCCTTCACAACCACGGCGATTCCGTCAGTACTCCGCACCAACTCGACCTTTTTGAGGCCAGGAGGCCCCCAACCCCTCACCGTCACCTGCCGCACGTCGGTGAACACCAGGAAGAACTCGAAGCCTTCGCTCCCTTCCTGCGTGGTGAACCCGAGAGTGACAGAGGTGAGCCGCTCGTCGAGGTGCACGTAGAAAAGGTCGCCGGCGCTCAGCACGGACGGGTCTGAGAGCGTCTCGACGTCAAAGTCGTTCATAGAAGGTCTTCTCGCAGGAGTCGGGAACCGTGGTGTGGCGCATGCTGTCAATCCTGCTTCGGAACACATGCGGGCCGTCGTCGCTCCCTCCGGGACCCAGTCGGAAGCCGCTCACATGCCCGACGAGAACATCGGCACTGCTGGTGAAGCGCAGAAATGAGTCGCCGTCGGTAGTGGCCGTCACGCGGATCCGGTGCTGCCCGTCGTCCAGAGATGTCGTAGTGAGGCGCATCGTCACGGGCGGCTCCCAGGCGTCCAGCTCCAAGTCGGCCACGGCCAAGAACTGGAGTTGTCCCTGGACCGTGTCGACCCCGGCCGCAGACCAATCCTCGGGAAGCGGCAGGGAAGGCGCGGGCAGGTCCAGCCGAAGCGTGACGCCGGGTCCGCGCCAGTTGAGATGGACGGACCGTAGACGGACGGATTCCAACGGTGGGAGCCCGGCGCCGTAGAGGGAGGCGAGCACCTCCCCGTTCCGCAACGGAATGCTATTCGGGGTCATAGGGATAGTGCTCCTCGCACCCTGGAACCTGACCGTTTCGAGTGTCCTCGAATGGTCTCACATGGACATGAGGGCGCTGATACCCAGGCTCTCCCGGCTTCTGGTGGCCCATCCAGTGGTCCTGGAAAAAAATGACATCGCGGCCGTTGGGATTGTCTATCAACGAATTCACGCCGACCTGGAAAGCGCCTTGCGTATACTGGCTCGTCTCGTAATATGTGCCCGCCGACAGGACCACGCCCCTGGCGAATTCGTTCCCCTCGTGGATGAGCGCGCGCACGCCCCATTTCCATCGCTCGCAGAACGACTTGAACCGCTCCGTCACGCCCTCATGACCCAGTTCGAGCCCGGACAGGCCGATGTCGCTGAATCCGCGCCCCGCACCGGCCATGCCGACCATGCCGAGTTCCTTCAACTCGCCGAGTGCGTCGGTCAGTCCGCGTGCGACCAGGTCCAGACCCTCGGCCTGCAGATCCTTGCCGCCACCAGTGCCGCCATTCCCGCCCCCGTCGGTCACGCCGCGTTTCCTTCGCGCTCGTCATGGTCGACGGCCACCGCGTCCGGCACGATGCCCTTCACAGGCGGGAACACCATGCCGTCGGGGCCGTCCGCGCAGTCCAGAGCAACCCCGCACGGCACCCCGGCCGCCGGGACCGCCACGTCCAGCAATTTGGCGCCCAGAATCGTGCGGTACGTCCACTCGCGACTGAACTCGCCACGTACCTGGGCATAGCGGGCCAACGCCTGTTCGTCGGAGAACGCCAGGTGAACCGGATGCCGTTCAGATCGGCGGTCAGCAACCCGCGCTCGGTCTCCGGGTCGGGCGTCTCCTCCAGCGGTACCAGCACGGCAGTGCGCCGGAATTCTCCCAGAAGCTCCGCGAATGCGCATCGCCGTGAATTCGGATGGCCCCGTTACTTGAACGGGATGTTCAGCCACAGGCTGCCCGGGTCCTGGGTCAGGATGTGGTGGGCCGAGACCATTTCCTCGTACCACCTGCCGCATTCCTCGTCGTCGAAAGTGGAGGCAGCGGCCGAGGGCGTACGCGGCGGAGAAGTCCTGCCAGGTGCGGGTAGGACCGGGTGGCGGCGGCGCTCGCGGAGCGGACCGCTGCTCGGCCTCCTGCAGGGTGCCATAGCGGGCGGCGAGGCCCAGCGGGCCGTGTTGGGGGCGCGGCCGAGATCCCAGGCGTCGACGGAGGTCACGTAGCGGCCCTCGGCGAGGAGGCCGTCGGCGCGCATGCGGGCCTCGTAGCGGGTGATGCGGCCGATCAGGCGGTGGAGTAGTGGGTGGATCGAGTCGAAGACGTCGGCCTTGTCGGGGCGCAGCTCCACGTACAGCTCGACCGGGGTCGGCGTCTCGTAGTACGCCGCCCGGTCGCCCCGCGCCTTCGCCTCGTACAGCGCCCGATCGAAAGGGGCGTGCGGGCAGCGCCGCCGGGGGAGCGGTGGCGCTGCCCGGTCGAGGGGCGGCGTGGCCGGTGCCCGCCGCGCTGCTCAAGCAGCCGCTGGAGGCAAAACTGGTCCAGACCAATACCGATGTCAAGGGGCGGCGCCGATGCTTCTGCGCCAACTCTCGTGCAGCCGCGCTCGATGGCGCTCCGTGAACAGTGCGAAGTGGGGTGTTGCCGGGCGCCCGCGTGGATATGGTGCTGAGGCAGACAGTGTCCGAAGGAGTGCGGAGCGACCGGGGGTTCACGCGTGCCGACCGCGATAGCCGTGACCGACCCCGACCTGGTGCTCCCCTCGCCCGACCGGCACACCCCGAGCGCGGCCGTGCTCTCCGCCGGCGGGGCGCCGGACGCCTCTCCGTTGGACCGCGCGCTCGCCGACGTACACACACTGATCGAACAGCACGGCTACGTGATCGTGCTCTGTCCGCAGTCCGTTCCGGACGCGGTCGTGCACCGGCTGCATTCCGTCCGTTCCGTGCTCGAAAGCGACCGGATGGCCATCCTGCGGCCGGAGCTTCCGCCGCTCGGGCTCGCCGTGCTCGCCCTGCAACTGCGCCAGTTGTCCATCTGCGACTTCAGCCCCGGCGTGCTCGCCTCCGCCGGACGGCTGCTCGCCCACTACGTCCACGCGGGCGCCCTGCTCGGCTCGGTCGCCAAGCTCGACCGCGTGCCCGTCCCGCTCAAGGCGCACGCCAAGTCGTGGTCGCCGAGCGCCCAATTCGCCGTCGTCGCCTCGCCGCAGCCGCAACTCCTGCGCGTCACCGCCGCCGAGGCGCCGAGCGGCCCCGCCTTCGGCACACGGATGTTCTACGCGGCCGGGCAGCACTCCACCGACTGGGTCACCTCGGTGCTCGCCCCGGCCTGGCGGGTGTCGGGGGCGACCGAGGTGCCGCTGCCCGCCGAGTCGCCGCGCTGGTGGGCGACCGGGCGGAAGGGCCACCCCGGCAGGATCGTCGAGTTCGCCGCCGCCATCCCCGACATCTCCGTGCTGTACCAGCTCGTGTCGTCCGTGCGGCGCGAGGCGTGCCACTGGTGCGGGCTCGAACTCATCGGCGACCGGTGCGGGTTCTGTTCCGCGCCGCTGGCCACGGGTGCGCTGCCCGAGCGCGCGGATCCCGCACGGACCTCACTCGCCCCGGCCGCCGCGTCGGGCCGGGCGGCACTGCCCAGCGCCTCGCACCACCGTTGACCCCCCTGTCACCCGCCCGAGTCTCCGTCCGCCTACCGACGAGGTTGTCCGGTCCATGAACTCACGTCAGCGCCGCGGCGTCATCCTCCTGTTCGTCTCGGCCCTGTGCGCCGTCGGCGCGTTCGCCGGTGTGCTGTCCGTGATCCGCGACGTGAACTCCAAGGTCGGGCCCGAGGTGGCCGCGTATCGGCTGAAGGAGGACGTGGCGCCCTACAAGGAGCTGACCGACGACCAGTTCGAGAAGGTGGAGATGCCCGAGCGCTGGCTGTCGGAGACCGCCGTCAAGAACCTCCGCGAGGTCCGCGGCAAGATCGCCGTCACCCAGCTCAAGAAGGGCTCCCTGCTCCAGAGCGACATGGTCGTCGCCCGGCCCGAGCTGAAGCCGGGGCAGCAGGAGATCGCCATCATGATCGACGCGGAGACGGGCGTCGCCGGGAAGATCGACCCCGGCGCCAAGGTCAACATCTACGCCACCTTCAAGGCCGAGAACGACAAGCAGCGCGACCGCTCCGAGGTCATCGTCGAGAACGCCGAGGTCATCGACGTGGGCAAACTGACCCCCATCGACCAGCAGGGCACCGGCGATTCCGGCAGCCGCAGCCGCCGCCAGGGCGAGGCCGTGCCGATCACGTTCGCGCTCAGCGCGGGGGACGCGCAGCGGGTGGCGTACGCGGAGTCGTTCGCGACGCACGTACGGCTCGCGCTGGTCGCGCCGGGGGACGACGCGGCGAAGATCGCGCCCGGGGACCGGACGTACACGCTGGGCGAGGCCAAGTGATGACCCGGCAAGCCCCTCCGATGAGTGAGGAGCGGGGTCCGCGGCGGAGCCCCGTGACCAGGGACCCAGCGCCCTCGAAGGGAGTACGCCGATGACCACAAGGATCCTCCCGGCCGCCAGCGAGCCGGAGGCGGCCCGCGCCCTGGTCACCCTCCTCTCCCAGCTCCCCGACACGGAACCCGCCCCACCGGTCACCGACTCCACCGCCCTGCTCGACACCCTGGCAAGGCTGGCCGCCGAGTCGCTGGACGAGCTGCCCGAGGTCGTCCTCGTACACGAACGGATCGGTCCCGTACCGGCGTTGGACCTCATCCGCGACCTGGTGCTGCGCTTCCCGGCGGTCGGCGTCATCCTCGCGACGGCCGACACCAGCCCCGCGCTGCTCACCGCCGCGATGGACAGCGGAGCGCGCGGCATCGTCGCGTTCCCGCTCGGCTACGACGCCCTCGCGGAGCGGGTCCACGCCGCCGCCTCCTGGTCGGCGGGCATGCGGCGCCACCTCGCGGGCGGTACGGGCGCGGAGCTGATGCCCGCGGGCGGCGGCGGCCGGGTCGTGGCGGTGACCGGGGCGAAGGGCGGGGTCGGCACGACGCTCGCGTCGGTCCAGTTCGCGCTGGCCGCACGGGCGTCGGGCCGCTCGGTGGCACTGCTCGACCTGGACCTCCAGTCGGGGGACGTGGCGTCCTACCTGGACGTGCAGTTCCGCCGCTCGGTGGCGGACCTCGCGGCGATCAGCGACATCACCCCCCGCGTCCTCCAGGACGCCGTCTTCACCCACGAGACCGGCATCGACCTCCTCCTCGCCCCCGCCGACGGCGAACGCGGCGAAGAGGTCACCGACCGCGTCGCCCGCCAGGTCGTCCACGCCCTGCGCGCCCGCTACGAGATCGTGGTCGTCGACTGCGGTACGCAGATGGGCGCGGCGAACGCGGCCGCGATCGAACTCGCCGACCAGGCCGTTCTCCTGCTCACCCCGGACGTGGTCGCGGTCCGGGCGGCCAAGCGCATGGTGCGGCTCTGGGACCGCCTCCAGATCCGCAAGGCCGAGGAGACCCTGACGGTCGTCAACCGGCACGCCCGCTCGGCCGAGATCCAGCCCCCGCTCGTCGAACGCGTCACCGGAACGAAGACGGCCCGCGCCGTCGTCCCCGCCGCGTACAAGGAGCTCCAGGCAGCCGTGGACGCGGGCCGTATGCAGGACCTCGACAACCGCTCGACCGTCAAGCAGGCCCTGTGGACGCTGGCCGGCGAACTCGGCCTGGTGGCGGCCCCGGCCGCGGAGTCGACGGGCCGCCGCTCCCGCCGCCGAGGGGGCGGCGACAGGGGCGCGGTGACCCTGGAGTTCGCGGCGATGTTCCCGCTGGTCCTCGTCGTCCTCGCGCTGATGTGGCAGTGCGTGCTGTACGGCTACACGTACTCCCTCGCCGGGAACGCGGCGGACGAGGCGGCGCGGGCGGCGACCTCCGCGCAGGCGGGCGGCGGGGACTACGGCGCGGCCTGCACGGCGGCGGGCAAGGAGCACCTGCCGTCGGCCTGGCAGGGGGCGCGGATCGGCTGCGGCAGCGAGGGCGCGGTCATGAAGGCCAGGGTGGAGGTCGACGTCCCGGTGTTCTTCCCGGGGGTCAATCCGGGGTGGACGGTGACCGGCGAGGCGGGCGCGGCGTCCGAGGCGGACCAGTGACAGCGCCCAGGACACGGGACCCCGCCCCGGCCCCCCCAGTGACAGCGCCCAGGCCACGGGGCTCCGCCCCGGACCCCGCTCCTCAATCGCCGGAGGGGCTGGCATCCGGGCTCAGATGGGGCGACCGCGGTGTCTCCATGCTCGAATTCGCCGGGTTCCTGCCCTTCCTCCTCGTCATCGGCCTGGCCGCGATCCAGCTCGGCCTCGTCGGCTACGGCGCGAACCAGGCGGGGAGCGCGGCGCGGGCCGGCGCCAGGGCGGAGTCGCTGAACGAGGGCACGGGCGAGGCGGCGGCCGCGTCGGCGGCGAGCGGATGGCTGAGCCCGTCGGCGTCGATCGCCACGGGTGACACCGTCACCGCGACCGTCACCGTCCACGTGAACGCGATCATCCCCCTCTTCGACGGCTGGGACATCCACCGCTCGGCGACCATGCCGAACGACCGCACCGGACGGGAGTTGACGCCCCCATGAGCCTGCGCTCACGCGTGGCAGCCACCCGGGAGACGACCCCCGGCACACCCCCGGACCGCGACGAGGGCCTCGTCGCCGTCTACCGCGCCAAGCTGCTGGAGGAGATCGACCTCGCCGAGATGTCCACGCTCCAGGCCGCGGACCGCCGCGTCCGCCTGGAACGTGTACTCGGCCACATCATCAGCCGCGAGGGCCCGGTCCTCTCCTCCTCCGAACGCACCCAGCTCATCCGCCGCGTCGTCGACGAGGCGCTCGGCCTGGGCATCCTCGAACCCCTCCTCGCGGACGCCTCCATCACCGAGATCATGGTGAACGGCCCGGACGCGATCTTCGTGGAACGGGCGGGAAGAGTGGAGCAACTGCCGCTCCGCTTCGCGTCCCCCGAACAACTCATGCAGACGATCGAACGCATCGTCTCGACCGTCAACCGCCGCGTCGACGAGTCGAACCCGATGGTCGACGCCCGTCTCCCCACCGGCGAACGTGTCAACGTCATCATCCCGCCGCTCGCCCTGACCGGCGCCACCCTCACGATCCGCCGCTTCCCGCGCGCGTACAGCCTCACGGAACTCCTCGACCTCGGCTCGCTCGACGAGCACATGCTGATGCTGCTCGCGGCGTTCGTCCGCTCCCGCTTCAACATCATCGTCAGCGGCGGCACGGGCTCCGGGAAGACGACCCTGCTCAACGCCCTCTCCGCGCTCATCCCGTCCCACGAGCGCATCATCACCATCGAGGACTCGGCCGAGCTCCAGCTCCAGCAGGACCATGTGATCCGCCTGGAGTCGCGGCCCGCCAACGTCGAGGGCAAGGGCCAGGTCACCATCCGCGACCTCGTCCGCAACAGCCTGCGCATGCGCCCCGACCGCATCATCGTCGGCGAGGTCCGCGGCGGCGAGACGCTCGACATGCTCCAGGCGATGTCGACGGGCCACGACGGCTCCCTCGCCACGGTCCATGCGAACACGGCGGAGGACGCCCTCACCCGCCTCCAGACGCTGGGCTCCATGTCGGAGGTCGACGTCCCGTTCGAGGCGCTGCGCGACCAGATCAACTCGGCCGTCGACGTCCTCGTACAACTCACCCGGCACGCCGACGGCTCCCGCCGCGTCAGCGAGATCGTGCTCCTCGTCTCGCACGGCAGGGAACAGTTCACGATCGCCCCGGTGACGCGGTTCGTGGCCCAGCCGTACGTGTCAGGCACCACGGACCAGGAACGCCGCCGCGTCCACGGCTACTACGAACACCTCCCACTGCCGCGCCGCCTCGCGGACCGGCTGTACGTGGCGGGGGAGTCGGTGCCGCCCGCGTACGGGGTCGTGGAGACGGTGGACGCACGCCATACGAGGGAGGCGACGGGGTGACACCGGTATGTGGGTGGGGGTGGCGGCGACGTGGCATTGGCGTGTGAGTGGGGCGGCGGCGACGTGACATCGGTATGTGAGCGGGGCGGCGGCGACATGGCATTGGTATGTGAGCGGGGCGGCGGCGACATGGCATCGGCGTGGGGCGGCGGCGACATGGCATTGGTATGTGATCGGGGGCGGCGGCGACATGAGAACGGCACGTGAGCGGGGGCGGCGACATGACAACGACACGTGAGCGGAGGCCGGTGACATGACGCACACGGCCCTGATCGCGCTCGGCGCCACGCTCCTGTCCTGCGTCGTCGCCGTCGCGGGCGTCCACGTCTACGTGTCCGGGCGCGCCCAGCGCCAGGCCCTCGTCGACCGCCTGGACGACTACCGGGCGGGCGACGGCGGCAGCTCCGGCACGATGGGCGGCCGCGTCCGCCGCTTCGCCGCGATCGACCGCCGCCTGCGCCGCACCCGCCTCGGCCGCGCCGTCCACCTGCGGCTCTCCGCGACGGGCCTGGACCTGACGGCGGGTGAGTTCTCGGTCTACGTGGCGGCGGTCGTCGCCGCGCTGTGGGTGCTGGCGGCGACGACGCTGGCCCCGTTCTTCGGCCCGATCGCGGGAGCCGTCGCCATCTGGGCGGCGGTCATCTTCCTCAACTGGCAGCGCCAGAAACGCATCGAGGCGTTCATCAACCAACTCCCTGACGTGGCGCGCCTGCTGGCGAACGCGACGGCGGCGGGCCTGGCGCTGCGCACGTCGCTGGCGATGGCGGCGGAGGAACTCGAAGCTCCCGCGGGCGAGGAGCTGAGCCGCGTGGCGGACCAGTTGGCGCTCGGCCGCTCGGTCGACGACGCCCTGGACGAACTGGCGAGCCGCCTCCCGTCCCGCGAGCTGATCGTCCTCGTCACGACGCTGGTCCTGGCGAACAAGGCGGGCGGCACGGTCGTCTCGTCCCTGCGCAACCTCACCCAGACCCTGGAGGACAGGAAGGAGACCCGGCGCGAGATCCGCACGATGCTGTCGGAGGTGAACGCGACGGCGTTCACCGTCCCGCTCCTCGGCCTCGGCTCCCTCCTCCTGATCAACTCCTCGAACGAGGGCGCGCTCGCGAAGGTCACCGGCTCACCCCTCGGCCAGACCCTGATCCTCATCTCCCTCGGCCTGTACGGGATCGGGTTCTTCGTGATCCGCCGCCTGGGAAAGATCGAGGTCTGAGCCATGTCGACGACGATGGTGGGCCTGCTCCTGGCCCTGATTGCGGGCATGGCGGTCCTTGGCGTCTTCACGGGCCTCCGCATGTACCGGGCCGAGGCCAAGGTCCCCAGCGACCTGGCCCTCGCCCTGGAGGTGGGCGCCACCCGCGTCTCCACGGCGGGCTCGGCCGTCGACCGCCTGGGCATGCGCTTCGCGCCGCTCGTCCTGCGGCTCATGGGCCCGCGCCGGGTGGACGCCAAGCGCCGCAAGATCGACATGGCGGGGAACCCGGGCGGCCTGACGATCGACCGGTACGGGGCACGCCGCGCGGTCTACGGCATATTCGGCGTGGTGATGGGCCTGGTCTTCCTCTCCAACGGCAGCCCGCTCCTCGCCCTCCTCACCCTGGCCTTCGGCGCGCTGGCGGCGGACGCGCTGATCTGGCAGGCCGTACGCGAACGCAAGGAGGTCATCGACCGCACCCTCCCCGACTTCCTCGACGTCCTCGCCGTGGTCGTCTCGGCGGGCCTGGGCTTCCGCCAGGCGCTCGACCGCGTCGCGGAGAAGTACGAGGGCCCCTGGGCCGACGAACTCCGCATCACCCTGCGCCAGATGGACATGGGCGTCCCGCGCCGCCAGGCCTTCGACGAACTGCGCCGCCGCAACGCCTCCGAGCAGGTGGCCCAATTCGTCTCGGCCCTCCAGCAAGGAGAGGAGCTGGGCTCACCGATCGCCGAGACCCTGATCCAACTGGCTACGGACATGCGCCGCACCGACGCCCAGAACTCGCGCCGCCGCGCCGCGAAAACAATCCCGAAGGCAACGATGGTGACGCTGGTCTTCATGCTCCCGGCCACGATGATCCTGATCGCGACGGGCATGTTCCTCGGCTCGGGCACCAACTTCGGCTCGATCCTGGGCCGTTGAACCCCTCCTCTCCCGGACCATGTCTGGCTACAGTGAGAGCGAGCAAAGGTTGGCTATTGCGAATACGTCCCGGGGTGGGTGGTGGAGCGGGAATGACCCGGGCATGACGAAGGCGGTACCAGGGCAGCAAGAAGGGAGCCGGCACACGATGACGCCCCGGGCAACACCCAGACAACTTCCGGTCAAGCCCGGTCCCTATGTTGGCGAAACCGGGTGCGGACGGTCGCAGTTCGCGTACGTTGCGTGTGTTGTTTCGGTTGCCCTGGAGCAAGTGGCGGAAGGGGGTCCCCGTGATCAAGGACCGAGTACGCGGGACGTGGATGACGTGGACGAGTTCACTGGGGGAACGGGTCCGGGGGGCGCGGCGCGATGCCGGGGCCGGGTTCGTGGAGTATGCGGGGCTGATGATTCTGATCGCCGGGATCTTCACCCTCATCGACCAGTTGGGGCTGGACGGCCTGATCTCCGGCGCGATCGGGGACGCGGTCGACCGGGTCATCGGCGGCTGACCCCGGCGCCGCTGCGCGGCGACCGCGGCTCGACCCTCCCCCTCTACATCTGGCTGACCGGCATCCTGCTCTTCGCCGCGTTCGCCTTCTTCGCCTTCGCCCAAGCGGCCTCGGCCCGCAACGGAGCGCAGTCGGCGGCCGACGCCGCCGCGCTGGCGGCGGCCCAGTCGGCCCGGGACGAGCTCATGGACGGCCTGGGTGCTGCCCTGCAGACCGGCGGCGGAGACAGCGACGACTGGCTCGACTGGCTGACCGGGGACAAGTACACCGGCACCGACGCGGGCGCCGCGGCCGATCGGCTCGCAGCCGAGAACGACGCCGAGGTGATCGGCGGTCCCGACGACACCGAGGTCAACGGCTTCCCGGGCTACTGGGTCGAGGTCCGGACCCGGTACACGGTGGGCGACACGATCATCCCGGGCACGGAGAACGACAAGGCGCAGGCGCACGCGACTGCGGTGATCGAACCACGCTGCGACCTGCCTGCCGACACGGCCCCGTCCACGGAGCCCGACCCCGCCCCGTCCATGGAGCCCGACCCCGCCCCCGAGCCCAACCCGGGCACCGAGGAGGACGAGGACGAGGGCGGGGACGAGAGGCCACCTGTCGAACTCATCTGTGACGGCGACCCCGTCGAGATCGATCCCGGAGATTTCGACCCCGCCGACCTGCCCGACGCGTCACTGTTGTTCTCCGTCCACCTGGCCGACTGACGAGTGACCGACGAGAGAGGGAAGCCGCAGCGATGAACTTTCGGCGTACAACGACGACCCGCAGGGCGCTGGCCGCCGCGGCGCTCACGACAGGACTCGTCCTCGCTGTGGCCGGCTGCGGCGGTGATGGCGACGGGGGCGGTGAGAAGCCGAAGGACTCCCGGTCGTCCACGTCCGCCGACAAGGGCAACGATGAACAGCCCTCCGCACCCTCCACGGAGTCGAGCGACAAGGTGCTCGCCGAGTCGAAGGACGGCGACGTCACCGTCTCCATCAACTCGGCGACCCGGGACCAGGGCGGCTTCGTCAGCGTGACCGGCACCGTCCGCAACGACGGCAGCGGCTCTTGGATGGCCGCCAACTGGCAGAGCGACGAGACCGAACTCGCGGTCAACGGCGGATCGCTCTCCGGCGCCAGCCTGGTGGACCAGAAGGGCAAGAAGAAGTACCTGGTCCTGCGCGACACCACAGGACGCTGCCTCTGCACCAAGTTCAGCCGCCTGCGGTCCGGCGACACCGCCACCTGGTACGCCCAGTTCCCGGCGCCCCCCGAGGGAACCGACGAGGTCACGTTCCAGGTCGGCTCCATGCCCCCCGCCCCGATCGAGATCACCGAGGGCGACTGACATGCCCCGACGAAGCGTGACCGCAGCGCTGACCGTGGCCACGGCCACGGTGCTCCTCGCCGCCGGCACAGCGGTGGCCGCCGACGACCCGACCCCCGCCGGCCAGGCGACCGGCGCCCCGCCCGGCAGCACGACGACGTCCCCGCCCCCGCAGGTGGACGCCAACAGCCCCGGCCTGAAGCTCGCGGACGGAGCGACACTCGCCCCCGCCAAGGTCCTGGACATCAAGTCGGTCGTGGAGGACCTGTCCGGCGACGAACGCCGCTCCGACACCAACGAGAACGTCACCTTCGCCCTCCAGGCCGAGGTCCTCTTCCCGAAGGACAGCTCCACACTCAACCCGGACGCCCGCTCCCGCATCCAGACGATCGCGGACGAGATCAACACGCAGAAGGCGGGCGCGGTACGGGTCTTCGGCTTCACGGACAACCTGGGCTCGTACGCCCACGGCCTGACCCTCTCCAAGAAGCGCGCGGAAGCGGTCCACGACGAACTGACCGCCGCCCTGGGCGCCCAGGGCGGCAACATCACGTTCCAGGTCCGCGGCTACAGCGAGGACTACCCGATCGCGGACAACGCGACGGAGGAGGGCCGCAAGAAGAACCGCCGGGTGGAGGTGTCCTTCCCGAAGGGAGGCTGACCGGACGGTGCCGCCGCCGTCCGCTCAGCCCCCTTCATCCGATTCAGTCGGCGGCGCTGTCGAAGATGTCGGCCGCATCCCTCACATGGACGGCGCGTTCGGCCCAGACAGTGAGCTGGTCCGCATCCGTACAGCCGAGAACGCGCTCCCGCACGGCCTGCGGCACGTCGAGCCCGCGCCGTTCGAGGAACCGCAGGACCATGACGGCCTGCCCTTCGATACGCCCTTCCTCGCGGCCTTCCTCGCGGCCTTCCTCCCGCACCTTCTCGGCGACCGGGTGCCGGAAGAAGTAGTGCATCTGCGACATCAGTTCCCTCCACAGCTTCCTGGCCTCGCTGTCCACGAGACCGGCATCCCCGACACCGCCGCGCTCTCCGGTCCGACGCGGCCCAGCGGTGTCCGGCCCGAGGACCAATGGCCGCACGCTGAGCGAGGCCCACCCGGGCAGCCCGAAAGGTAGTCACCCTCATGCGCGGAACTCACCATCACGCGGCCCCCAGCGCACACCACACATACTTCCCGCTGTCCCCGCACGCCACGGACGGCTGCCAGCCCCATTCGTCGGAGCAGGCGCCGACGAGCGCGAGGCCCCGCCCCCGTTCGGCGTGGAGGAGGTGTGGAGTGGGTGGCCGTGGCGGCGTCGGGTCCGCGTCCCAGGCGCCGACCCGCAGCAGCCCGTGTTCCCAGCTCAGCCGCAAGGCCGCCGGACCCTTGGTGTGCTGCACGGCGTTGGCGACCAGCTCCGTGGCGAGGAGTTCGGCCATCTCCGTGAGGGCGCTGAGCCCGTGCGCCTGGAGCACGAGCCGCAGCGTGCGCCGGGCGACGCCGACGGCTCTGAGGTCGTGCGGGATGTGGAGGACGTACTCCCAGGGGGATGAGGCGTATCGGGGCATGAGTGAACTCCGTTGATGAGTCGATGAGTTGATGAGTAGAGAGGTGTGAGTCGCTACGAGGTGTCGGCGGGCAGTGGCCTGTCGCCCGGGAGGCGTCTTTTGGACGGGGCGGTGCACTTCCGTCCGACCGATCGCGTAGCGTTGCTTCTGCGTCACTGAAAGTATTTCCTAGGCTTAGGAACAAGCAAGCCGATCCCGCACTCGACACTCGAACGAGTGCTGGGCTTCGGGGAGTTGATTCAGGAGAGGTCCATGCCGCCGAAGAGGCACCTCACCGCGCGCCGGGTGCGCCTCGGCACCGAGCTGCGCAGGCTGCGGGAGGCGACGGGCATGAAAGCCCGGGAGGCCGCCGTGCTGCTGGGAGCGGACGCCGTGCAGATCAGCCAGATCGAGTCGGCGGTCGCGGGCGTCAGCGCAGGGCGCGTGCGCAAGCTCGCCTCGCACTACAACTGCGGTGACGACAAGCTGGTCCAGGCCCTCGTCGCTATGGCGACCGACCGCACGCGCGGCTGGTGGGAGGAGTACCGGGACGTACTTCCAGCGGTGTTCCTCGACGTCGCCGAGCTGGAACACCACGCCACGTATCTGCGGGAGGTGGTGATCACGCACGTCCCAGGTCTTCTGCAGACCCCCGACTACGCACGCGCGGTGTACGCGTACATGTCCCCCGGCCTGCCGCCGAGCGAACTGGAGCCGCGGGTGGAGCACCGCATGAGGCGGCGCGTGGTGATCGAGGGCGACCCTCCGACGCCGTACGAGACGACCATCCACGAGTTCGCCCTACGGGTCAGGGTGGCGGACCGCAAGGTCGCCCAGGCGCAGCTCCAGGAGATCCTCGGCCACATCGAGGAGGGCCACGCCACCGTGCGTGTGATCCCTGTCGACCAGGACGACTTCGCCGGGGCCGGAGCGTCGATGCTGTACGTGGGCGGGCCGCTGCCCCGGCTGGACACCGGCCTGCGGGACGCGCCGACCGGCACGGTGTTCGTCGATGCCGAACCGCAGTTGGAGCGGCTGCGCGCATTGCTCCGTAGGGTGGAGAGGGCGACGCTGGACCCGACGGCGTCCCGCGACTTCATCCACCGCCTGGTCAAGGAACTGTGAGGCACCGACATGCGTGAGGCCCTGCACTGGCAGAAGTCCACCTTCTCCGACGGCGGCGACGGCAACACCTGCGTAGAAGTGGCGACCGCGGCCGCGACCGGCTCCATCCACCTCCGCGAGAGCGACGCCCCCGCACAGGAGATAGCCACGACCCCCGCGGCCCTCTCCCACCTCCTCCGCACGCTCAAGGACTCCCACCGGTGACCGACATCCCCACCGACCTCACCTGGACCCGCGCGGCCCCCGAGGACGCGGAGGGCCCCGGCCCCTGGATCGAGATCGCGTTCGGCGCGGACGATCTGGTCTATCTGCGCGAGACCTCGGACCCCGCGACGGTCGTCACCACCACCCGCAAGAAGTGGGACGCCTTCGTACTCGGCGTACAAGCAGGGGAGTTCGACCACTTCGTCGCTGACCTGGCCTGAGGGAGAAGGGGGCCCGCGGTGTGGGTGATGGTGACGGCCTGCGCTGGCAGAAGTCGACGTGTTCCGGCGGGGGCGACGGCAACACCTGCGTCGAAGTGGCCACCGTCGCCGAGTCCGTCCTCCTCCACGAGAGCGCCGACCCCGCACAACAGATAGCCACCACCCCCGCCGCCCGCTCCGAGTCGTCCCCGGCGTCCGCTCAGACTTCCCACCGCACCGGCAACGCCTCCACCCCGTACACGATCGACAGCTTGCGGAACTCCAGTTCCGTCGCCGGGATGGCGAGGCGCAGGCCGGGGAAGTGGCGGGCCAGTTGGGGGAACGCGGCCCGTAGCTCCATCTTGCCGAGTTCCGCCCCGATGCAGCGGTGGATGCCGTAGCCGAACGCCAGGTGGGAGGAGGCGGGTGGGCGGTCCGGCAGGAATGCCTCCATGTCGGGGCCGAGGCGCGGGTCGCGGTCGGCCGCGCTGAGGGAGACGATCACGACGTCGCCGCCGCTGATACGGACCCCGCCGATCTCCGTGTCCTCGCGGGCGAACCTCGGGAACGCCGTCTGGACGACGGTGAGATGGCGCAGGAGTTCGTCGACGAAGGGCGCCGCGACCGCCGCCGGGTCCTCCGCGTCGCGCAGCGCGTCGAAGTGCTCGCGGTCCTGGAGCATGACGAGGGTGCCGAGGGCGAGCATGCTGGCGGTGGTCTCCAGTCCGCCGGTCAGGACGCCGTCGGCGAGGCCGGTCAGCTCCTCGTCGGTGATGGTGTCGCCGTGCTCGCGCACCAGCATGCCGAGCAGTCCCTCGCCCGGGTCGCGCCGCTGTTCGGCGACGACTCCGCGCAGGTAGTCGAGGGACTGCGACACGGCGCCGAAGGAGGCGCCCGCGCCCCCGAGGACGTCGAAGCGGGCGACCGAGAAGCGCTGGAACGCCTCCCGCTCCTCGTAGGGGACGCCCAGCAGCTCGCAGATGACCAGCGCGGGCACCGGCATCGCGAAGTGCTCGACGAAGTCGGCCGTGCCGTCCGGCGACTCGTGCGCCGCCTTCTCCAGGTGGAGCAGCTGCTCCTCGACGATGGCGTGGATGCGCGGCGTCAGACGGGAGAGGCGGCGCATCGTGAACTCGGGGGTGAGCAGGCGGCGCAGCCGCGTGTGGTCCGGCGGGTCGCAGAAGCCGAGGCCGCCCGGGTTCTGGTCGGCACCGGCCCCGCCCACGCCGACCAGGTGGCGGAAGTCGTTGCTGTACGCCTTCGCGTCGCCGAGGACCTCCTTCGCCTCGTCGTAGCCGGAGACCAGCCAGACCGTCATGCCGGGGATCGGCAGCCTGCTGACGGGTTCGCGGTCGCGCAGCGCGCCTATCTCGGGGACCGGGTCGAGGCCGTCGCGGCGCAGCGGCAGCAGCGCGGCGTCGGGCAGCTTGGCCAGCACGGACAGATCGAGGCTGCCCCCCTTCTTCCGGAGCCGGGAGAAGTAGAGACGGGTCAGCCAGGTCGCTATCGCGGAACGTACGGACATGTGCTCGCATTTCTGCGGTGGGACGGAAGGGCCTACGGGTACCTGGACGGGTACGTGGGGGCCGTGGTTCTGACGGGGCGCGGGGGTTCGCCAAGGGTACGTGCGTTCACCGGGCCGGACGGAAGAGGGGCCGTCCCCCGGATCCGGCCTGGTGCCACCCCTACCGCCGCGCGGAAATGCGGATGATGCGGGGCGCCGTCCTTTGCGACGATCGGCTCATGAGCAGCGAAGACGCCCACGCCCGCCGGCACCGTGACATCGAGGACCTCCTCGCCGAGGCCGTCGCCGAACCCACCGAGGGCTGGGACTTCTCCTGGTTCGAGGGGCGCGCCACCGAGGCCCGACCGTCCTGGGGGTATGCGCGCTCGATGGCCGAGCGGCTGGCGCGCGCGGAGGCCGCTCTCGATCTGCAGACGGGCGGTGGCGAGGTGCTGGACGAGGCGCCGGTGCTGCCGCCGCTGATCGCCGCGACGGAGGGCTGGCCGCCGAACGTCGAGAAGGCGACCCGGCGGCTGAGCCGGCGCGGTGTGGTCGTCGTCGCCTCGCCCGAGGACGCCCCGTTGCCGTTCGCGGACGCCGCCTTCGACCTCGTGACGAGCCGCCATCCGGTCGTGCCGCGGTTCGCCGAGATCGCGCGTGTTCTGCGCCCCGGTGGCACGTACTTCGCCCAGCACGTCGGCCCGGGCAGCGTGTTCGAGCTCGTCGAGTACTTCCTGGGGCCGCAGCCGGAGGAAATTCGCCGGGCCCGGGACCCGTACGCGGAGAAGGCGGCGGCGGAGGCGGCGGGTCTTCAGGTCGTGGACCTGCGGGCGGAGCGACTGCGGATGGAGTTCCATGACGTCGGCGCGGTCGTGTACTTCCTGCGCAAGGTCGTCTGGATGGTCCCGGGGTTCACCGTCGACGCGTACCGGCCGCGACTCCTCGCCCTGCACGAGCGGATCGAGCGGGAGGGGCCCTTCGTGGCGCACAGCACGCGCCACCTCATCGAGGCGCGGAAGCCGTCGGTGTAGGGCACGGGGACCGATGCGCGGGGCAACCGATTCCGCATCGTTACCGGGACACACTCGATCTTCACGTACACCTCACGTAAGTTCAGACCAACGGCAATTCGCGTGAGCAAAGCTGCGCGCCGGTACCGCGCGGTGGAGGGGGCCGCGCGGTACCGTCCGCGTCCCCCGTCCGGCGCACACCGCCCGGCGGACGTACTCCGAATGCGCCAATCCCGTCCGGACCGCGCCGCCGCTCCCGGACGCGCGTCAACCGCGCGCACCACTCGTGCGGGGGACTCCGGATCCCCCTGGCTGCCGCCGGATCGAGGGGTCCGGAGCGCCGACGACCCCGCTGAGCAGCGGCCTGAAACACGCGGCCCGCCGTCGCCGGGCGACTGCGGAGCGTAGTTGTGACACGCGGATGCGCGCGCCTGTACTTACGAAGGGTTATGGTGGGAACCCCCCCCTCGGGCCGGTCCGTCTCCCCCCCACGGACCGGCCCGTTTTTTCTCCGGGCCCTTCCCGGGCGCTCCAGGCGGCGGATCAGCCCCGGTCGGCCCAGATGTTCGTACCCGGCGTCGAGACCGCGAACGAGTCGATTTCGGTCAGCTCCTCGTCCGTGAGCTTCGGACCCGCGAGCGCCGCCACGTTCTCCTCCAGCTGCTTCACGCTGGACGCGCCGATCAGGGCCGACGTCATGCGCTCGTCGCGCAGCACCCACTGGAGCGCGAGCTGCGCGAGCGACTGGCCGCGCCGCGAGGCGATCTCGTTCAGACCGCGCAGCCGCCGCACGACGTCGTCGCTCAGCAGATCCGGGTCGAGCGACTTGCCCTGTGTGGCGCGCGAACCCTCCGGGATGCCCTTCAGGTACTTGCCCGTCAACAGGCCCTGGGCGAGCGGTGCGAAGGAGATGCAGCCCATGCCGGCCGCCTCCAGGGTGTCGAGCAGGCGGTCGTCCTCGGTCCAGCGGTTGATCATCGAGTACGACGGCTGGTGGATGAGGGCGGGCACGCCCATCTCCCTGAGCAGGCGCGCCGCTTCGGCCGTCTGCTCGCTCGTGTACGAGGAGACGCCGACGTAGAGCGCCTTGCCCTGCTGAACCGCCGATGCGAGCGCTCCCATCGTCTCCTCTAGAGGAGTCTCCGGGTCGAAGCGGTGGGAGTAGAAGATGTCGACGTGGTCGAGGCCCATCCGCTTCAGGGACGCGTCCAGCGACGACAGCAGGTACTTGCGGCTGCCCCATTCGCCGTACGGGCCGGGGTGCATGAGGTAGCCCGCCTTGGTCGAGATCACCAGCTCGTCCCGGTACGGGGCGAAGTCCTGGGCGAAGATCTTGCCGAAGTTCAGCTCGGCGGAGCCGGGCGGCGGACCGTAGTTGTTCGCCAGGTCGAAGTGGGTGACGCCCAGGTCGAACGCGCGGCGCAGGATGGCCCGCTGGGAGTCGAGCGTGCGGTCGTCACCGAAGTTGTGCCACAGGCCGAGCGAGACGGCGGGCAGCTTGAGACCGCTGCGGCCCGTGCGCCGGTACTCCATGGAGTCGTACCGGTCGCCCGCGGCGACATAGGGGGAGTTGTGGTTCATGAAGACGAAACTACGTCAGCGCGGGCCGCCGGGGTACGGGCGGAAGGGGTGCCGGGGCGGGGGTAGGCTTTCGCCCTCGGGGACCGCCGTCTGCACGGAGAGGCTGACAACACCGTGAACCTGCGCGACAGGCTGCGCCGCCTGCTGGTCGGGCTGTACGCACGCCGGGTGGAAGGCCATCTGGACCACGACCAGGTGCCCAAGCACATCGGGGTCATCATGGATGGCAACCGGCGCTGGGCCAAGGCCGCCGGCTCCACCGCCGCACAGGGCCACCAGGCGGGCGCCGCCAAGATCGAGGAGTTCCTCGGCTGGTGCAGCGAGACGGACGTCGAGGTCGTCACCCTGTGGCTGCTGTCGACGGACAACTTCGACCGGCCCCAGGAGGAGCTGGTCCCCCTCCTCGGCATCATCGAGGACACCGTCCGCTCGCTCGCCGCCGACGGCCGCTGGCGCGTGCACCACGTCGGTGCCGCCGACATCCTCCCCTCCGGCCTCCAGACGGCCCTCAAGGAGGCCGAGGAGGCCACCGCGGACCGGCCCGGGATACTGGTCAACGTGGCGATCGGCTACGGCGGCCGCCAGGAGATCGCCGACGCCGTCCGCTCGATGCTCCTCGACGCCGCCGACCGGGGCGCCTCCCTGGAGCAGGTCGCCGACGACGTCACCATCGACCTGATCGGCAAGCACCTCTACACCAGCGCCCAGCCCGACCCCGACCTCGTCATCCGCACCAGCGGCGAACAGCGCCTGTCCGGGTTCATGCTGTGGCAGACGGCGCACTCCGAGTACTACTTCTGCGACGTCTTCTGGCCCGCGTTCCGCAAGGTCGACTTCCTGCGCGCGATGCGCGACTACGCCGCCCGGCACCGCCGCTTCGGCGGCTGATCAGGCGTCACCCCGCCGTTTTACGCCCCGGACGTACGGGGCAGGCGGACAGAAGGGTCACCAGGAGTTAACGCACGCGTCGTCCTATGCCGTGGCATGGCTGCGCGTGTTCGAGGGAATAACCCCTCCAGGTCGGTGTCCGAACCACGGACACCGGTTCTCAGCGGACGGCACGGGGCCGTCCGCCCGGGAGGCCCTTTGCACCAGGACGACCGTACGGGCAGACGTACGGACGCGACTTGGAGGGCCGGCTCTCGGCCCCGCGCAGCGCGGCCGTCGACCGGCAGGTCGCTCCCGCCCTCCCGGCCCGGGATTCCCTCCGTCGCTCCCCGACCTCTTCCGAGGGGGTACGTCCTTCCGTGGTGACCAGCAACAAGCGCCACCTGTCCGACCGGCGCACCTATGTTCTCGACACCAGCGTCCTGCTGGCCGATCCGAACGCCATGACCCGCTTCGACGAGCACGAAGTGGTGCTCCCCGTCGTCGTCGTCACGGAGTTGGAGGCCAAACGGCACCACCCGGAGCTGGGGTACTTCGCCCGGCAGGCGCTGCGCCTGCTGGACGACTACCGCATCCGCTTCGGGCGGCTCGACGCCCCGATCCCCACCGGGGACCTGGGCGGCACGCTCCGCGTCGAGCTCAACCACTCCGACCCCAGCGTGCTGCCCTCGGGCTACCGCCTCGGGGACAACGACTCACGCATCCTCGCGGTCGCCCGCAATCTGCAGGCCGAGGGGTTCGACGTCACGGTCGTCTCGAAGGATCTGCCGCTCAGGATCAAGGCGTCCTCGGTCGGTCTCCTCGCCGAGGAGTACCGCGCCGAGCTCGCCATCACGGACTCCGGCTGGACCGGCATGTCCGACCTGCCGCTCCCCGCCGAGCAGGTGGACCTGCTCTTCGAGGAGGAGAGCGTCCACGTCCCCGAGGCGGCCGACCTCCCCGTGCACACGGGCCTGACGATCCACTCCGAGCGGGGCAAGGCCCTCGGCCGCGTCACGCCCGAGGGAAACGTTCGTCTCGTACGCGGCGACCGGGAGGCGTTCGGGCTCAAGGGGCGCAGCGCCGAGCAGCGGATCGCCCTCGACCTGCTCCTCGACCCGGACGTCGGCATCGTCTCGATGGGCGGCCGGGCCGGCACCGGCAAGTCCGCGCTCGCCCTGTGCGCGGGCCTGGAGGCGGTCCTTGAGCGGCGCCAGCACAAGAAGGTGATGGTCTTCCGGCCGCTGTACGCGGTCGGCGGGCAGGAGCTCGGCTATCTGCCCGGCTCCGAGGCCGAGAAGATGGGGCCGTGGGCGCAGGCCGTCTTCGACACCCTCTCGGCGGTCACCTCCCGCGAGGTCATCGAGGAGGTCACCTCGCGCGGGATGCTGGAGGTGCTGCCGCTCACCCACATCCGCGGGCGCTCGCTGCACGACGCCTTCGTGATCGTGGACGAGGCCCAATCCCTGGAGCGCAACGTCCTGTTGACGGTGTTGTCCCGGATCGGGGCGAACTCGCGCGTCGTCCTCACCCATGACGTCGCCCAGCGCGACAACCTCAGGGTCGGCCGCTACGACGGTGTCGTCGCCGTCGTCGAGAAGCTGAAGGGACACCCGCTGTTCGCGCACGTCACGCTCACGCGCTCGGAGCGGTCGCAGATCGCGGCCCTGGTGACCGAAATGCTGGAGGACGGTCAGATCTAGCCCGATAGGCCCTACTTGGCGCCGTCCGGCGAAGCCAGAGAGCTTAGCCGGGCGGCGTCTTGGTGCGCGCGCATTTCCGGAAAAGACCTGGGGCAAACGAGGTGTGACCTTTCACACCCGGCACAGAATTGCCTTGCGGCGTACGCATACGGCAGAGTCTCGGTTCCGTCAGGCCCCGCATACGACACTCGTCTACCCCCAGTGGTACTGCGTCACCGCAGCACCTGCTGCACCTGAACTTCATAGTGATCGTCGTATGCCGCCCGAGCACCACGCGGCGCTCCCCGAGCGGGAGTCGTCCACCGGGCCCGCGCCTCCCGTGACCCGTCAGTTGGGAGGCCAGTGCCAGGGGCACGATCGCGTCCGCGAGGGTCACACTTCAGCGGGCGATGCTGGAAGGAAACCGTGTGAGCCGGATCTCGGTCCGGGGATTCGCAGTGGCTTCGGCCACCGCGGTCACCACCGTCGGCGCAGTCGTGGGTGTTGCCTCGGGCAGCACCGGCCAGCCCGTCTCGAACAACGAGGCCGGGGCAGCGGTCGGCGACGCGACCCTCCTCGCGGACATCCCCGCCGGACAGCAGGCGCAGGTGCAGACCGCGTCGCTGACCCAGCAGGCGCAGACGCAGGCCATCGCGGCCGACAACGCGGCGCAGAAGACGGCGGAGGAGACGGCCCGCAAGCAGGCCGCCGAGGACGCCATCGCCAAGCAGAGGGACGCGCAGGCCGCCAAGGAGAAGAAGGAGAAGGCCGAGAAGGCCGCCGAGGAGGCGAAGAAGCGCGAGGAGGCCGAGAAGGTCGCCAGCCGCTCCGCCACCCGTGACGCCTCCAGCTTCGCGCCCCAGTCGTCGTACTCCGTCGGCCAGATCCAGGCGATGGCGCGGTCGATGGTGCCCGCGGGCCAGTTCCAGTGCTTCAGCAACATCGTGAACCACGAGTCGAGCTGGAACTACCGGGCCACCAACGCCTCCTCCGGCGCGTACGGTCTCTTCCAGGCGCTGCCCGCCTCCAAGTACTCCTCCGCGGGCTCCGACTGGCAGACCAACCCGGCCACCCAGATCAAGTGGGGCCTCAACTACATGAACGAGCGGTACCAGAGCCCCTGCGGCGCCTGGGACTTCTGGCAGGCCAACCACTGGTACTGAGCCGGCGCTCAACCTCGCCGAGCCCCTCACCGTCCTACGGTGGAGGGGCTCAGCCGTGTTCCGACGCGTATTCCGATGTACCGTCTTGATCCACAGGCTCTGGGGGGAGTGGTGAGAGCACGCGGGGGAAAGGGACGGATCATGTCGCGTGTGCCAGGCTGGCTCGAAAGGGTCGGCGCCGGAATCAGCAGAGTGGGCGAGCGCTTGGACGAGCGCCGGGCCGAGGGAGACGCCTTGTCCGCCGACGGGTCGCACGACGAGTCGCCGCACGACCAGGTGCCCCCGCCGCCCGACTACGCGCCCGCCGTGTCGGCCAGACCCGAACCCGCCGCCGCCGTGCCGTGGGGGCTGCGCGTCGCCGCCGAGGCGTCCTGGCGCCTCCTCGTGCTCGCCGGCATGGTCTGGATCCTGATGAAGATCATCGCCTCGGTGCAGCTGGTGGTCTTCGCGTTCGTCGCGGCGCTGCTCATCACCGCGCTGCTCCAGCCGACGGTCGCCCGGCTGCGCCGCCACGGCGTGCCCCGCGGCCTCGCCACCGCCCTGACCGCCGTCCTCGGCTTCGTCATCATGGGGCTCGTCGGCTGGTTCGTCGTCTGGCAGGTCCAGGAGAACATCGACAACCTCTCCAGCCAGGTCCAGGACGGCATCGACGAACTGCGCAGGTGGCTGCTGAACAGCCCCTTCCACGTCACCGAGAGCCAGATCAACGACATCGCCAAGTCGTTGCGCGACGCGATCGGCGCGAACACCGACGAGATCACCTCGGCCGGGCTCGAAGGCGTCACCGTCATCGTCGAGGCGATGACCGGCATCCTGCTCGCGATGTTCTCGACGCTGTTCCTGCTCTACGACGGCAAGCGCATCTGGGAGTGGACGCTCAAGCTGTTCCCGGCGCAGGCGCGTCCCGGCATCGCGGGGGCCGGCCCCCGGGCCTGGCGCACGCTCACCGCGTACGTCCGCGGCACGGTCATAGTGGCGCTGATCGACGCCATCTTCATCGGCCTCGGCATCTTCTTCCTCGGCGTGCCGATGGCGGTGCCGCTGGCCGTCTTCATCTTCCTGTTCGCGTTCATCCCGCTCGTCGGCGCGGTCGTCTCCGGCGCGCTCGCGGTCGTCGTGGCGCTCGTGACGCAGGGCGTGTTCACCGCGGTGATGACCCTCGTCGTCGTCCTCGCCGTGCAGCAGATCGAGGGCCACATCCTGCAGCCGTTCATCCTCGGCCGGGCGGTACGGGTGCATCCGCTGGCCGTCGTGCTCACCGTCGCCGCGGGCGGGATGGTGTCCGGGATCGGCGGGGCGGTGGTGGCGGTGCCGCTCGTCGCCGTGACCAACACGGTCGTCGTCTATCTGCGGTCGTGGTCCCAGGAGGCGGCGATGAAGCAGACGCCGGCGCCGCACGGGGCGACGGCGGTGGACGCGGCGCCTGTCGACCCGCCCCAGTCATGACATGAGATGACGAAGGGGGGCCGGATCGGATCCGGCCCCCCTTCGCTATGAGGACGTACTAGCTGAGCGCCTCTTCGGCGTCCAGGGTGACCGCGACCGCCTGGATGACGGAGGCGATCTTGAAGGCTTCCTGGACGACCTCACGGGAGACGTCCGCCTTGCGGAGCACCTGCTCGTGCGAGTCCAGGCACATGCCGCAGCCGTTGATCGCGGAGACCGCGAACGACCACAGCTCGAAGTCGACCTTGTCGACGCCCGGGTTGCCGATGACGTTCATCCGCAGGCCCGCGCGCATCGTCCCGTACTCGTTGTCCGAGAGCAGATGACGCGTGCGGTAGAAGACGTTGTTCATCGACATGATGGCGGCGGCCGACTTGGCGGCCGTGTACGCCTCAGGCGACAGGTTCGCCTTCGCCTCGGGCTCCAGCTCGCGCAGGACGCGCGGGGAGCGGGCGGCGATGGCGGTCGCCAGGACCGTGCCCCACAGCTGCTGGGCCGGGAGGTCCGAGTTGCCGATGACCGAGCCCAGGTTGAGCTTCAGGTCCTTGGCGTAGTCCGGTATGGCGGACTTCAGTTCGTCGAGAGCCATGTCAGTGCCCGTACCCTTCCGTTTCCGTCACTCGCCCGAGAGCAGCGCGACCGGGTCGAGGGTCTCGTCGCCCTTGCTCCAGTTGCAGGGGCACAGCTCGTCGGTCTGCAGGGCGTCGAGGACCCGGAGGACCTCCTTGGGGTTACGGCCCACGGAACCGGCGGTCACCATCGTGAACTGGATCTCGTTGTTCTGGTCGACGATGAAGACGGCGCGCTGCGCGAAGCCGTCCTCGCCCTCGATGCCGAGGGCACGCATCAGCTCGTGCTTGGAGTCGGCCATCATCGGGAAGGGCAGGTCGGTCAGGTCCGGGTGGTCCTTGCGCCAGGCGTGGTGCACGAACTCGGAGTCACCGGAGAAGCCGAGGATCTGGGCGTCGCGGTCGGCGAACTCCTCGTTCAGCTTGCCGAACGCGGCGATCTCGGTGGGGCACACGAAGGTGAAGTCCTTGGGCCACGCGAAGACGATCTTCCACTTGCCCTCGTAGGTCTTGTGGTTGATCTGCTCGAACTCCTGGCCCTTCTCCAGGGAGACACAGGCCGTCAGGTCGAACTCGGGGAACTTGTCACCGACAGTGAGCACACGCACTCCTTGCAGCGAGAAACCTCCCTTTTGGGGAGGTTTCCATGGGTTGGACTAGAACCCGATCGTGGCACAGAGTGCATTGATTACGGAAATAGCTAGACTCGGTCGTGTTGATCGGAGGTGGCTATCAGTGGCCGTGAGGAAGAGGACGCCGAGTCTGGCGCAACTACGGGCGTTCGGGGCGGTCGCGGAGCATCTGCACTTCCGGGACGCGGCGGCCGCGATAGGGATGAGCCAGCCCGCGCTGTCCGGGGCGGTCTCCGCGCTCGAGGAGACGCTCGGGGTGACCCTTGTCGAGCGTACGACGAGAAAAGTACTGCTCTCGCCGGCCGGGGAGCGCATCGCGGTGCGGGCGCGGGCCGTGCTCGACGAGGTCGGGGCGCTCATGGAGGAGGCCGAGGCGGTACGGGCGCCGTTCACCGGGGCGCTGCGGCTCGGGGTCATCCCGACGGTCGCGCCGTACCTGCTGCCCAGTGTCCTGCGGCTCGTCCATGAGAAGTACCCGGAACTCGACCTCCAGGTGCACGAGGAGCAGACCGCGTCGCTGGTGGAGGGGCTCACGGCCGGGCGGCTCGATCTGCTGCTGCTCGCGGTTCCGCTCGGGGTGCCGGGGGTGGTCGAACTCCCCCTCTTCGACGAGGACTTCGTGCTCGTCACCCCGCTGGACCACTGGCTGGGCGGGCGTGAGGGGATTCCGCGTGAAGCGCTGCGTGAGCTGAATCTGCTGCTGCTCGACGAAGGGCACTGCCTGCGGGACCAGGCGCTGGACATCTGCCGGGAGGCGGGGCGTTCCGACGCGCCCGTCACGACGACCGCGGCGGGGCTCGCCACGCTGGTCCAACTCGTCGCGGGCGGGCTCGGGGTGACCTTGCTGCCGCGGACCGCCGTGGCCGTCGAGACCAGCCGGAGCAGTCAGTTGCTGACCGGGTACTTCGCCGATCCCGCGCCCACACGGCGGGTCGCTCTCGCGATGCGGGTGGGGGCGGCGCGGGCCGGGGAGTACGAGGAGCTGGCCCGGGCGTTGAGAGGCGCGCTGCGGGATCTGCCGGTTCGGGTCGTTCGGGGCTGAGGTCTTTTCGGGCGGTTTTTTCGGTGCCGCTCTCGTCGTGGCTGGTCGCGCAGTTCCCCGCGCCCCTGGAGGGCGGGGCGCCGTTGGTGGGCGAGGCGGTGGGTCGGTGTGGCTCTCGCTGTGGCTGGTCGCGCAGTTCCCCGCGCCCCTGAGATGCGCACTCCGTGCGCCATCTCATGGGGGCGCCCCTGGAGGCGCGGCGGAGCCGCGGGCCTTCAGGGGCGCGGGGAACTGCGCGAGCGACCACGACGGGAGCCGCACACGGGCACCGGCCGTGACCAGCGACGGCGCTTCGTCGAGGGCGGCGCCGGGTAACCCCTACTCCGTCCGCAACCCGTCCGCCCGCATCAACCGCCAAAGCGGAGGCATGCTCAGAAGCGTCACCGCCGCGATCGCCGCCAGGCCCACTCCCGAGAGCGGGAGGAACAGGAGCCAGTCCGTGACCGGCTTGTCCACCATGCGGAGCATCAGCCAGCCGAGCAGGAGGCCGCCGGCGGAGGCGACCGCCATGCCGAGGACGACGGGGATCGCCGTCTGCCACAGGACCGACCAGGCCAGGGTCGCGCGGCGCGTGCCGTAGGCGACCAGGACGGAGAGCAGCCGCTTGCGGTCGCGGAGCTGCTCGATCTGGGAGACCAGCATCGACGCCGCGATCAACGACATCGTGAGGGCGGCCGCCGTGAACAGGCCCCGCCGGATGCTCGCGTACTCCGAGTCCCGTGCCGTCGCGCGGTACTCCCAGACGTGCATCGCCGGGTCGAGCCGGAACGCGGTGTTGCGTACGTACTCGGTCGCGTCCGGCACCGAGGGGTCGATCTGCATCTGCGCGGACGTGGAGGCGCTGTCGACCTTGGTGACGTCCAGGGCGGCCGGGGTGGCGAGGATGCCGCCGAAGCGGTCGCCGCCCGGGTCGCGCCGGGAGTCCACGAGCGGCGCGCCGGCGGGCAGCTTCCACGTACCGGTCTTGGAGTCGCCGAGGACGAGTCGGGCGCCGGGCTTGGCGACCGTCTTGAGCTCCTGGTCCTCCTCCGCGTAGTCGGACCCGGTGACGCGGAAGACGTCACCGTCCCGGCAGGACGGCAGCTTCGCCTTCTCGCGCAGGGTGGCGCAGGTGCCGATGGAGACCGTCACGACGTGCGAGTCGGAGTCGTCGGTGTCGGCGCCCTTCCTGGCGCTCGCCGCGACGGCCCACGTGTCGACGGTGCCGATCACCGACCGCACGCCCTTGGTCGCCCCGAACTCCCGGACCATCCGTTCGGCGAGTTCCCCGTCGCCGATGCCGGTGTTCGCGGCGATCTGGGCCCGCTTCGGGTCCTGCCCCGTCGTCTTGGTGAAGTCGTCGTCGATGCCGACGGTGAACATCTGCAGGGCGATGCCGCCCGCCACCGCGATGGTGATGCCCGCGACGGTGCGGCTCGCGCTGTTGCTGCTCAACTGGAGCCTGCGCACGGCGAGCTGCCACGGGGCGGGGCCGCCGCGCAGCCGCTGCACGACCGCCTCCACGATCCACGGCATGAGCAGGACGAGGCCGAGCAGCGTGAGGGTGATGCCCGCCGAGATCTGCACGACGCCCCGGGTGCCGGCCGCGTCCGCCGAACCCGACGCCAGCAGGAGCAGCACGCCGAAGACCGGTACGGGCAGCCGCCACCACAGGCGCCGGCCACGGGTGCGTCCGCTGCGGACGACGCCCAGCGGCTCGATCGCCACCGAACGCAGCGCGAACACGGTCACGGCGACCGCCGCGACGGGGACGGCGAGCAGGATCAGTACGGCGAGCGCGGGCACCGGCGTCACGTCCGAGGGGAACGCCGAGAGCCGCCAGATCTCCACCACGCCGAGCAGTTCGCGCCCGCCGAGGAAGAAGGCGATGCCGCACACGAGTCCGACCAGGGTGCCGAACAGGGCCTCGCCCGCCGCCATCCGGCGCGTCATCCGCGCGTCCGCGCCGACCAGGCGCAGCGCGGCGAGGCGCCGGTCGCGCCGCTCGCCGCCGAACCGTACGGCCGTCGCGATGAAGATGGCGACCGGTACGAGCAGGACGACGCAGGCGAGCACGATCAGCACGATGAGGATCGGGTCGAGCGGCCCGTCGTCGTAGCTCACACCGAAGCGGTCGACGCGTGAGGCGTTCTTCTCGACGAGCTTGTCGCTGCCGATGTACAGGTACTGCTCGAACGGGTCGCTCAGGCCCGCGTCGTGGATCGTTCCGACGATCCGGTACGGGTAGCGCTCCTTGAGCAGCTTGTTTCCGGGGGCGTCGAGCGTCTCCTTAAGCGTGGGCGAGACCACCATCTCGCCGGGGCCGGGCAGCTTGTCGACGCCGGGCGGCAGCGGCGGGTGCTGGCCCTCGGGCCGCACGAGGTAGCCGCCGATCGAACCGTCCCGGAAGCTGGAGGAGGCGTCCACCATGAGCATCGTGCGGTCACCGGGCTTGAGCTGCCCCTCGGTCCCGACGCCCAGCTGGCGGCCGTCGGCGCGCACGTCCCGCTGGTGCATCAGCGTCGGCACGGACGCCGCGCCGAGCAGCAGGGCCACGCCGAGACCGACGCCGAGCGCGGTCAGCAGCGTACGGATCCAGCCCTCGCGGCCGCCCGAGACGGCGAACCGCATGCCGAGGCCGAGGTCGCGCAGCCAGCCCTTGGGGCCGGAGGGCCCGGTGGCGGCGGGCGGGGCCGCGGTGTTCCTGTGGTCGTCGAGGACTGTCATCCGATGAACTCCATGTCCCGCGACTTGCCGTCCCGTACGACGATCTCGCGGTCCGAGTAGGCCGCGACCCGTGTCTCGTGCGTGACGAGGACGACGGCGGTGTTCGAGCCGCGGGCCGCGTCGGTGAGCAGCTCCATGACGCGCTCGCCGTTGAGCGAGTCGAGGGCGCCGGTCGGCTCGTCGGCGAAGAGCACACGCGGGTTCGTGACGAGGGAGCGGGCCACGGCGACGCGCTGGCCCTGGCCACCCGAGATCTCGCCGGGCCGCTTGTCCGCGAGCCCCTCGACCTCAAGGCGCTCAAGCCACTGGGCGGCCCGGCGCTCGGCCTCCTTGCGCTTGACGCCGGTCAGACGCAGCGGGAGCGCCACGTTCTCGACGCAGGTCAGTTCGGGGACGAGCTGGCCGAACTGGAAGACGAAGCCGAACTCGGTGCGGCGCAGGGCGCTGCGCTGGGCGTCGGACATCGCCGTCAGGTCGCGGCCGTCGTACGTGATCCTCCCGGAGTCCGGGGTGACGATGCCCGCGAGGCAGTGCAGGAGCGTCGACTTGCCCGAGCCCGAGGGGCCCATGACGGCGACGATCTCGCCGGGGTGGATGGTGAACGAGGCGCCGTCGAGCGCCGGGGTGGGCCCGTACGCCTTGCGCAGGTCGTGGGCGGTGAGAAGGGATCCGGCGGGGGTCATGACGGGCGCACCTCCGCGGCGAGCTTGTCGAGGCGCGCGGCGGTCAGCTCCAGCCAGCGCAGGTCGGCTTCCAGGTGGAACAGGGCGTGGTCGCAGATCAACTGATCGGCGAGGTCGCCCTTGCGCTTGCGGTCCGTGAGGATGCGCATCAGGCGCAGGTGCTCCGCGCGCTGGCTGTCGAGGATCTCGGCGGCGTCGCGCTCGGTGAGCAGCGCGAGGACCACCTTGGTGTAGAGGGTCGACTGGAGGTACGGCTCCGGCTTCTCCGGGGTCGCGAGCCACTGCCGTACGTCCGTGACGCCGGCCTCGGTGATCGCGTACCGCTTGCGCTCAGGGCCACCGCCCGGCTCTATCCCGTCGACCTCCACGAGGCCGTTCTTCAGGAGGCGGGACATGGTCGAGTAGACCTGCCCGTAGTGCAGCGGCTTGTCGTGCCCGAACGTCTCGTCGAAGGTGCGCTTGAGGTCGTAGCCGTGCCGTGGCCCGGCTTCCAGGAGCCCGAGAAGGGTGTGACCGATGGACATGCCCGCCACTGTACACGCCGTGTATACCTGGTGTGTATAGCAGCCTGGGCTGCTTCGCTGGGGGGTTTCGTTGTCGGGTGCGGCTTTCGTCGTGGCTGGTCGCGCAGTTCCCCGCGCCCCTGGAGGCTGCGGCTTCGCCGCGCCTCCTTCTGATGTCCGCGCCCCTGAGATGGCCCACGCAGTGGGCATCTCAGG
>NZ_JBEYWV010000051.1:0-50952 GCF_040644575.1 Streptomyces sp. NPDC046939 | reverse complement strand
GGGACCTCAAACGGCTCGCCGCCTCGCTCGTGCTCGCCGGGCGCGAGGCCGGAGCGGACGAGGACGCGTGCCGCACGGCGGCCCACGACGCCGACGGTGCGGGCCCCTTCTCTCGTGACAGGCCACGCGGCCCTCTCTCGTGTCAGGCCGCGCGCCCCTCCTGGAGCGCGATCGCGCGCTGCATCGCCTTCCGCGCGCGCGGGGTGTCCCGCGCGTCCTTGTACGCGACGGCGAGCCGGAACCAGCAGCGCCAGTCCCCCGGCGCGTCCTCCGTCTCGGCCTTGCGGCGGTGGAAGACCTCGTCGGCGGAGTCGCGGTCGATGCGGCCGTACTGATCGCGCCGCAGCTCGTCGACGGGCAGGCCGCCCTCCGCCTCCAGGAGCTCGGCGAGCCGGTTGGCCTTGCGGACGAACTGGGTGTTCGCCCACAGGAACCAGACGCCGATCAGCGGCAGGATCAGGACGGCGACGCCGAAGGTGATCGTCAGCGCGGTGCCCTGCCCGATGAGCATGACTCCGCGTTCGCCGGCCAGGACGAAGTAGACGATCAGGACGGCGGCCGTGACCGCGTAGGTGATTTTCGCGCGCATTGCCGCCGGTCAGCCGTTCAGGTCGAGGAAGTGTTCCAGGCCGAAGGTGAGACCGGGGGTGGTGACGACCTTGCGGGCGCCGAGCAGGATGCCCGGCATGAAGCTGCTGTGGTGCAGCGAGTCGTGGCGCAGGGTCAGCGTCTCGCCCTCGCCGCCCAGGAGGACCTCCTGGTGGGCCAGGAGGCCGCGCAGGCGCACCGAGTGGACCCGGACGCCGTCGACGTCCGCGCCGCGCGCTCCGTCGAGCGCTGTGGCCGTCGCGTCGGGCTGCGGGGCGCTGCCCGCCTTCTCCCGCGCGGCGGCGATCAGCTGGGCGGTGCGGGAGGCCGTGCCCGAGGGGGCGTCGACCTTCTTGGGGTGGTGCAGCTCGATGACCTCGACGGACTCGAAGTACGGTGCCGCGGCCTCGGCGAACTTCATGGTGAGGACCGCGCCGATGGAGAAGTTCGGGGCGATGAGCACGCCCGTCTCCGGCGACTTGGCGAGCCAGCCGTTCAACTGCGCGAGGCGGTCCTCCGTCCAGCCCGTCGTGCCGACGACGCCGTGGATCCCGTGGCGTACGCAGAACTCCAGGTTCTCCATCACGGAGTCCGGCGTGGTCAGCTCGACCGCGACCTGGGCACCCGCGTCGGTGAGGGCGTCCAGCTTGTCGCCCCGGCCGAGGGCCGCGACCAGCTCCATGTCCTCGGCGGCCTCGACGGCCCGTACGGCCTCGGAGCCGATGCGGCCCTTGGCGCCGAGAACCGCCACGCGCAGCTTGCTCATGTTCTTCCCGTTTCTTTCAGCGATGAGAGCGAAGAGTTCTTACGCGACCGCTTCGTGCAGGCGTGCGGCCTGCTTGTCCTTGAGCGGGCCGATGACCGACAGGGACGGGCGCCGTCCCAGGATGTCGCGTGCGACCTCGCGCACCTCGTCCGGGGTCACCGCGGCGATGCGCGCGAGCATGTCGTCGACGGACATCTGCTCGCCCCAGCACAGCTCGCTCTTGCCGATACGGTTCATCAGCGCGCCGGTGTCCTCCAGGCCGAGCACCGTGGAGCCGGAGAGCTGACCGATGGCACGGCTGATCTCGTCGTCGCTGAGCCCGTCCTGTGCCACCTGGTCGAGCTCGTCGCGGCAGATCTTCAGGACGTCGTGCACCTGGTTCGGGCGGCAGCCCGCGTAGACCCCGAACAGGCCGCAGTCCGCGAAGCCCGAGGTGTACGAGTACACGCTGTAGGCCAGGCCGCGCTTCTCGCGGACCTCCTGGAAGAGGCGCGAGGACATGCCGCCGCCGAGCGCGGTGTTGAGGACGCCCATGGCCCAGCGGCGCTCGTCGGTGCGGGCGAGGCCCGGCATGCCGAGGATGACGTGGGCCTGCTCGGTCTTGCGGCCGATGATCTCCATGCGGCCCGCGGCGCGCAGCGTCTTGCTGCCGGTGCGCGGGCCGACCGGGGCTGCGGGCTCGACGTCCAGGGCGCCGGCCCGCTCGAAAGCGGCGCGGACCTGGCGGACGACCTTGTTGTGGTCCACGTTGCCCGCGGCGGCGACGACCAGGTGCGTCGGGTCGTAGTGCTTCTTGTAGAAGCGGCTGATCCGACCCCGGTCGAGCGCGTTGATCGTGTCGACCGTGCCGAGGACCGGGCGGCCGAGCGGCGTGTCGCCGAGCATGGTGTGCGCGAACAGGTCGTGCACACAGTCGCCCGGGTCGTCCTCGGTCATCGCGATCTCTTCGAGGATCACGCCGCGCTCCGCGTCGACGTCCTCCTGCGCGATGAGGGAGCCGGTCAGCATGTCGCAGACGACGTCTATGGCGAGCGGGAGATTGCTGTCGAGCACGCGCGCGTAGTAGCACGTGTACTCCTTCGCCGTGAAGGCGTTCATCTCGCCGCCGACGGCCTCGATCTCGGCGGAGATGTCGAGGGCGCTGCGCCGCGACGTGCCCTTGAAGAGCAGATGCTCCAAGTAGTGCGTCGCGCCGTTGAGCGCGGGCGTCTCGTCGCGGGAGCCGACGTGCGCCCAGATGCCGAAGGTCGCCGAGCGGACGGAGGGCAGCGTCTCGGTGACGATGCGCAGACCGCTCGGAAGAGTGGTCCTGCGGACCGTCCCGGCGCCGTTCGCGCCCTTGATCAGGGTTTGGGTACGGGCGACGGCCCGCGCCTCCGAGGAGGTGCGGGCCGTCGCCTTGGTGGTACGAGACGTCACTTGTCGGTGTCGTCCTTCGCCTCGTCGCCCTCTTCGCCCTCGACGACGGGGATGAGGGAGAGCTTGCCGCGGGAGTCGATCTCGGCGATCTCGACCTGGACCTTCTGGCCCACACCGAGGACGTCCTCGACGTTCTCCACGCGCTTGCCGCCGGCGAGCTTGCGGATCTGCGAGATGTGCAGCAGACCGTCCTTGCCCGGGAGCAGCGACACGAACGCGCCGAACGTCGTCGTCTTCACGACGGTGCCCAGGTAGCGCTCGCCGACCTCCGGCATGGTCGGGTTGGCGATGCCGTTGATCGTGGCGCGGGCGGCCTCGGCGGCCGGGCCGTCGGCGGCACCGATGTAGATGGTGCCGTCGTCCTCGATCGTGATGTCGGCGCCGGTGTCCTCCTGGATCTGGTTGATCATCTTGCCCTTCGGGCCGATGACCTCACCGATCTTGTCCACCGGGATCTTGACGGTGATGATCCGCGGGGCGTTCGGGGACATCTCGTCCGGGACGTCGATCGCTTCCATCATCACGTCGAGGATGTGGAGGCGGGCGTCACGGGCCTGCTTGAGGGCGGCGGCCAGGACGGAGGCCGGGATGCCGTCGAGCTTCGTGTCGAGCTGGAGCGCGGTCACGAACTCCTTGGTGCCGGCGACCTTGAAGTCCATGTCGCCGAACGCGTCCTCGGCGCCGAGGATGTCGGTCAGGGCGACGTAGTGCGTCTCGCCCTTGATCTCCTGGGAGATCAGACCCATGGCGATACCGGCGACGGGGGCCTTCAGCGGCACACCGGCGTTCAGCAGCGACATGGTGGAGGCGCAGACCGAGCCCATCGACGTCGAGCCGTTGGAGCCGAGCGCCTCGGAGACCTGGCGGATCGCGTAGGGGAACTCCTCGCGCGACGGCAGGACCGGCACGATCGCGCGCTCGGCGAGCGCGCCGTGGCCGATCTCGCGGCGCTTCGGGGAGCCGACGCGGCCCGTCTCACCGACGGAGTACGGCGGGAAGTTGTAGTTGTGCATGTAGCGCTTGCGCGTCACCGGGGAGAGGGTGTCGAGCTGCTGCTCCATGCGGAGCATGTTCAGCGTGGTGACGCCCAGGATCTGGGTCTCGCCGCGCTCGAACAGGGCGGAGCCGTGCACGCGCGGGATGGCCTCGACCTCGGCGGCCAGGGTGCGGATGTCGGTGACACCACGGCCGTCGATGCGCTTCTTCTCCTTGATGACGCGCTCACGGACCAGGGACTTGGTCAGCGAGCGGTACGCGGCGGAGATCTCCTTCTCGCGGCCCTCGAACTGCGGGAGCAGCTTCTCGGCGGCCAGACCCTTGACGCGGTCCAGCTCGGCCTCGCGGTCCTGCTTGCCCGGGATGGTGAGGGCGGCGGCCAGCTCGGTCTTGACCGCGGCGGTCAGGGCCTCGAGGACGTCGTCCTGGTAGTCCAGGAAGATCGGGAACTCGGCGGTCGGCTTGGCGGCCTTCGCAGCGAGGTCCGACTGGGCCTTGCACAGAACCCTGATGAAGGGCTTCGCGGCCTCGAGACCGGCGGCGACGACCTCCTCGGTCGGCGCCTCGGCGCCGCCCTGGACCAGCTGGATGGTCTTCTCGGTGGCCTCGGCCTCGACCATCATGATCGCGACGTCGCCGTCCTCCAGGACGCGACCGGCGACGACCATGTCGAAGACGGCGTTCTCCAGCTCGGTGTGGGTCGGGAACGCGACCCACTGACCGCTGATCAGCGCGACGCGGACGCCGCCGACCGGGCCGGAGAAGGGCAGGCCCGCGAGCTGCGTGGACGCGGACGCGGCGTTGATCGCGACGACGTCGTACAGGTGGTCGGGGTTGAGCGCCATGACCGTGGCGACGACCTGGATCTCGTTGCGCAGGCCCTTCTTGAAGGACGGGCGCAGCGGGCGGTCGATCAGGCGGCAGGTGAGGATCGCGTCCTCGGAGGGGCGGCCCTCGCGGCGGAAGAAGCTGCCGGGGATCTTGCCCGCGGCGTACTGCCGCTCCTCGACGTCCACCGTCAGGGGGAAGAAGTCGAGGTTGTCCTTGGGGTTCTTCGAGGCCGAGGTGGCCGAGAGCACCATGGTGTCGTCGTCGAGGTAGGCGACGGCGGAGCCGGCGGCCTGGCGCGCGAGGCGGCCCGTCTCGAAGCGGATGGTGCGGGTGCCGAAGGAGCCGTTGTCGATGACGGCCTCGGCGTAGTGGGTCTCGTTCTCCACTAAAAATTCTCCGTTACTTTCGTCTGTTACGTCTTTTGTCCACTGCTGCCCGTGTGGCAGTGGGACGGAACGGAGAAGCGCGCCGTGAATGCGGGCCGGTCTTCGATCGAAGCTCCCGGGGATCCTCGTGCGTCTCCGGGGGCCACTACCGAGGACCGGCGGCGGCGATGGTGCGCTTCTCCTCTTCGTACGTCACCAGAGTACAAAGCGTCGGTGACAGTGCGCACGTACGGCAAAGGGAGCGGCCCCCTCGAAAGTGGGAACCGCTCCCCTTCACGCTGCTCTAGCGGGCGCCGGCGGCACCGCGGCGGATGCCGAGGCGCTCGACCAGCGTACGGAAGCGCTGGATGTCCTTCTTGGCCAGGTACTGCAGCAGGCGGCGACGCTGGCCGACCAGGATCAGCAGACCACGACGGCTGTGGTGGTCGTGCTTGTGCGTCTTGAGGTGCTCGGTCAGGTCCGAGATACGGCGGGAGAGCATGGCGACCTGGACCTCGGGGGAGCCGGTGTCGCCCTCCTTCTGGCCGAACTCGGCGATGATCTGCTTCTTCGTAGCGGCGTCGAGCGACACGCGTACTCCTCTGGGGTTTCAAGGCCGCCGAGCGCCCCTGGTCTACATCTCAGGGGAGCTTCCGTAACTCGGAGGCGGGATCCGCTGGGCGCTGCCCTCTAATCACGTACTAGGGGGCGCGTACACAAGCGGCCGTCACACAGCGTACCAGCCGCTCGGAGCGCCTCCGAACGGGTCCCCCTGTGCCCCGGGATTCAGCTCGTCATCGCGCGCGCGGACGCGTAGACGTCGAAGACGGCCAGGGCGAGCGGGATCAGGGTGAGCAGGACGAACGTCTCGGCGATCTCCAGGAAGCGCCCCCAGAACGGGGTGACGCCGCGGCGCGGGGTGATCAGGCCGATCGCGGTGACCAGGGCGGCGGCCGCGCCGATGGCGGCGGCGATCCACACGGTGCGGATGTCGAGCGAGGTGGTGTCGTGCTTGATGATCGCCTCGCGCACGTAGTCCATCGGGGGGTGCAGGGCGAGGCCGAGGCCCAGGAAGACGAGGGCGGCGAGGCCCGCCGCGAGGGTGGCGCCGACCTGCGCGGTGTAACGGAACAGGTGGGCGCGCATGAGCATCGCGATGCCGGTGGCGAGGGCGAGGAGCTGGCCCCACACGTTGCTGGAGAAGCCGAGGACGATCGACGCGCCGACGGAGACGAGGGCGCAGCCGCCGACGAGGCCGACGAGCAGTTCGTGGCCGCGCCGCGCCTGGGCGGCGATGCGCTCGGCGTCGACGGCCTCGTGCGGGTCGGCGGTCTCGCTCGTGGTGTCGTAGCCCGCGCGTGCCTGGTTGGGCGCCGCGAAGCCGATGGGCAGGCGGGCGAAGCGCATGGAGAGGCCGGGCAGGAACGCCAGGGCGCTCACGGCGAGCGGCGCGCAGATGGCGGCCGTCTCGATGGGCTTCAGGTCGGTGAGGTTGGCGACGAAGGTGGTGAGCAGCCCGATCAGGGAGGCGAAGACGAACGCCACGAAGGGGCCGTCGCCGCCGGGCGAGACCAGGGTGAGGACGACGGAGGCGACCAGGACCGCCGCACAGGCGAGGAGGAACTGCAGGCGGCCGATGCCCTGGCCCTCGGAGAGCGAGAGGAGTCCGGAGCCCGCCACCGCGATGTTCGGCAGGGCGCCGAGGCCGAGGGCGACCGCCGAGCCGCGGTCGTTGTAGACCCGCGCGCGGACGCACGCCAGGGTGACCAGGAGGACGCCCGCGATGGCGGCGAGGATGCCCTGGAGGCTGTGCATGTCGTGGCGGAGCTCGGAGCTCCAGGCCACGAAGGCGATCAGGGCGGGCAGGACGCCGCCCGCGACGAGGCCCGCCGCGCGCGTGAGGTCGCCGCTCCACAGGGTGCGGTCCTTGGTGACGGCGGAGGCGACGGCCTCGGAGACGTCGTCGTAGACGGCGGGCGGCAGCGACTCGGAGAAGGGGCGCAGCGTGAGCAGCTCGCCGTCGAGGATGCGCTGCGCGGCGAAGGAGCGGGCGCTGTCGAGCACCGTGCCGTCGCGGCGTACGAGGTGGTAGCCGACGGGGGCGCCCTCGGCAGGGCTCTGCTGGGAGAGCCGCAGGATCTCGGGGTACAGGTCGGCGACCGGTACGTCGTCGGGCAGCGCCACGTCGATGCGGCTGTCGGGCGCCACGATGGTGACGCGGCAGAAGCCGAGGCCCGTGCCTGCCGCGGCAGGGGCTCGCGTGCCCGTTGCCCCGGCTCGGCCGGCCGGCGCGGAGGCCGTCATGCTCACCTGCTGTTCCCCCTTGCTCTGTAAAGACTTTGTGTACGTTGCGCGGTGCGGCTCGCGGGGCCGGTCACACTCGCCCTTCCGGGCGGATTCCAGGGAAGGCGCACGTTCCGAACCGCGTCGATTGCCCGCTTTGTCTGGGCGTATTCGCAACTGCTCACGCGTACCTCCGGCACCCTACCGCCCGCCCGTGTCAGTGGTTGTCAGTAGGATCGCGAACCGCGATCGACGTCCGCCTGACACGGGGCGGCGGACGGAACAACTCGGTCCGGCAAGGGAATTGGTGCAGAGTGAGCCACATCGTCGTCAAGCGCCCACCTCGGGCACTGCCGTCCGAGGTGCCCACGCAGGAGGTGGTGCTCCAGCCGCCGCCGGAGCTCCCGCGGGGGCAGCAAGAGGGCGCGCTGATGCAGATCCTGCCCATGCTCGGCATGGGTGGCTCGGTCGTGTTCTTCTTCAACCCCCAGGCCCAGCCCTTCATGAAGATCATGGGCATGGTGATGGTGGCGTCCACGATCGCGATGGGCATCGCGATGCTGGCCCGCTACCGCAAGGGCAACCAGGGACAGATGGCGGACATGCGCCGCGACTACCTGCGCTATCTGTCGCAGACCCGGCGCGAGGCGCTCGGCACCGCCCGCAAGCAGCGCGACGCGCAGTACTACCTGCACCCTTCGCCGGAGCAACTGTGGGCGCTCGTCGCCGAGGGCAGCCGGGTCTGGGAGCGGCGCAGCGGTGACGAGGACTTCGGGCAGGTCCGCGTGGGCCTCGGCCCGCAGGGGCTCGCCACCCCGCTGGTACCGCCGCAGACCGCCCCGGTCGACGAGCTGGAGCCGCTGACCGCCGGCGCCATGCAGCGCTTCCTCGCCACGCACAGCACGCTGGAGGAGCTGCCGATGGCGGTCTCCCTGCGCGCCTTCTACCACGTGTCCGTCAGCGGCGAGCCGGACACCGTGCGCGGCTCGGCACGCGCCCTCGTCGCCTCGCTCGCCTCGCTGCACTCCCCCGAGGACCTCGTCATCGCGGTCGCCGCCGGGCGCGAGACCGTGCCGGAGTGGGAGTGGGCGAAGTGGCTCCCCCACAACCAGGTGCCGGGCATGACCGACGGCGCGGGCACCCGCCGCCTCATCTCCACCGACCCCACCGAGCTGGAGGACCTGCTCGGCACGCGCCTGGAGGGGCGTCCGCGCTTCCACCCCGGCGGCGCCCCCGTCCCCGAGCAGCCGCACGTGGTGGTCGTCCTCGACGGCGTCTCCCTGCCGCCCACCTCGATCCTCGCGAGCCCCGAGGGCCTGCAGGGCGTCACGGTCCTGGAGGTCGTCCCCGGCGACCTCGCGACCGGGCGCGGTGACCTCTCCGTCGTCGTCCACCCGAAGGTGCTGCGCCTGGAGTCCGCGCACGGCATGGTCTACGAGGGCACCCCCGACGTCCTCTCCTACGCCGCCGCCGAGGCGCTCGCCCGCCAGCTCGCGCCGCTGCGCATGGCCTCGGGCGGCGACAGCGACGACGAGCCGCTGCTCGCCAACCTCGAGTTCACCGACCTGATGAACCTGGGCGACGCTGCGACCGTCGACACCAAGCGCACCTGGCGCCCGCGCTCGCAGGCCGAGCGCCTTCGCGTCCCGATCGGTGTCGGTGACGACGGGCGGCCCGTCATGCTCGACCTGAAGGAAGCCGCCCAGGAGGGCATGGGCCCGCACGGCCTGTGCGTCGGCGCCACCGGTTCCGGCAAGTCGGAGCTGCTGCGCACCCTGGTCCTCGGTCTCGCGGTGACGCACTCCTCCGAGACGCTGAACTTCGTCCTCGCGGACTTCAAGGGCGGTGCCACCTTCGCGGGCATGGCCCAGATGCCGCACGTCGCGGCCGTGATCACCAACCTCGCCGACGACCTCACCCTCGTCGACCGCATGGGCGACTCGATCCGCGGCGAGCTCAACCGCCGCCAGGAGATGCTCCGCGACGCGGGCAACTACGCGAACATCCACGACTACGAGAAGGCGCGCGCGGCCGGTGCCCCGCTCCAGCCGATCCCCTCGCTCGTCCTGGTCATCGACGAGTTCAGCGAGCTGCTGACCGCGAAGCCCGACTTCATCGAGATGTTCGTGCAGATCGGCCGCATCGGCCGCTCCCTCGGCGTGCACCTGCTGCTCGCCTCGCAGCGCCTCGAGGAAGGCCGTCTGCGCGGCCTGGAGACCTACCTGTCCTACCGCATCGGTCTGCGGACCTTCTCCGCCGCCGAGTCCCGCGCGGCCCTCGGCGTCCCCGACGCCTACGAGCTGCCGAACGTGCCGGGTTCCGGCTTCCTGAAGTTCGGCACCGACGAGATGGTCCGCTTCAAGGCGGCGTACGTCTCCGGTGTCTACCGCACCGGATCGGCGCAGGTCACCACGGTCGGCGGGCCGCTCCCGGTCGACCGGCGCCCCGCGCTGTTCACCGCCGCCGAGGTGCCCGTGCAGTACGTCCCGGTGCCGCAGCAGCGGGAGGAGGCGCCGCGCGACGAGAAGGACGACGCGCTCGCCGACACCGTGCTCGACGTCATCGTGCGCCGCCTTGAGGCGCAGGGCCCGGCGGCGCACCAGGTGTGGCTGCCGCCCCTGGACAGCCCGCCGTCGCTCGACTCGCTGCTGCCCGGCCTCGCGCCCGTGCAGGGCCGCGGGCTCACCCAGCCCGGCTACGAGGGCGCCGGACGCCTCGTCGTCCCCGTCGGCCTCGTCGACAAGCCGTACGAGCAGCGGCGCGACCCCCTGTGGATCGACTTCGGCGGCGCCGCGGGCCACATGCAGATCCTCGGCGGTCCGCAGTCCGGCAAGTCGACGCTCCTGCGCTCGATCATCGCGTCGTTCGCCCTGACGCACACTCCGCACGAGGTGCAGTTCTACGGGCTCGACTTCGGTGGCGGCGGCATGGCGGCCGTGGAGGGCCTGCCGCACGTGGGCGGTGTGGCCTCGCGCCTCGACCCCGAGAAGGTGCGCCGTACGGCGGCCGAGGTCTACGGCGTCCTGACCAAGCGTGAGGAGTACTTCCGCACCGCGGGCATCGCCTCCATCGCCGACTTCCGCAACCGCCGCGCGCGGGGCGACATCTCGGTGGCCGAGCAGCCCTGGGGCGACGTCTTCCTGGTCATCGACGGCTGGGGCAACTTCCGCTCCGACTACGAGGCGTTGGAGCCGCTCGTCCTCGACATCGCCGCGCGCGGTCTCGGCTACGGCATCCACGTGATCCTCACGGCGTCGCGGTCCATGGAGGTCCGGGCGAACATGAAGGACCACCTCATGAACCGCCTGGAGCTGCGGCTCGGCGACACGATGGACTCCGAGTTCGACCGCAAGGTCGCGGCGAACGTGCCGACCGGCGTGCCCGGGCGTGGTCAGACCCCGCAGAAGCAGCACTTCATGGCGGCGGTCCCGCGCATCGACGGCCTGTCCTCCGACACCGACCTGGCCGAGGCCACGGCCGCGCTCTCCGCCGAGGTCACCCGGCACTGGACGCAGCCCGGCGCCCCGCCGGTCCGCCTCCTGCCGCGCGAGTTCTCCGCGCGCGAGCTGCCGCCGGGCGACCGCTTCCCGGAGCGCGGCATCTCCTTCGCGCTGGACGAGGACAACCTGGAGCCGGTCTTCGTCGACTTCGACCAGGACCCGTTCTTCCTGATCTTCGGCGAGAGCGAGTCCGGCAAGTCGAACCTGCTGAAGCTGATCATCCGTCAGCTCACCCAGCGCTACAGCGGCGACACCTGTAAGCTGTTCGTCGTCGACAACCGGCGCTCGCTGCTCGATGTCACCCCGGCCTCGCACCTGGCCGAGTACATCCCGATGTCGAACCAGATGGGGCACCACATGGACGCCCTGGCCGACCTCATGCAGCGCCGCACCCCGACCGCGGACGTCACGGCCCAGCAGTTGCGCGACCGCAGTTGGTGGCGCGGCCCCACGGTCTACGTCGTCATCGACGACTACGACCTGGTCTCCACCTCCAGCGGCAACCCGCTCTCGGGCATCACCGAACTGCTGCCCTTCGCGCGCGATGTCGGCGTCCGCTTCATCATCGCCCGCTCCACGGCGGGTGCCGGCCGCGCCGGGTACGAGGCGTTCATGCAGCGCATGAAGGAACTCGGCGCGCAGGGCGTCGTCCTCGCCGGCGACCCCAACGAGGGCGACCTGCTCGGCGGGGTCCGCCCGCGCCCGATGCCGCCCGGCCGGGGCACGTTCGTCTCGCGCAAGCGCGGCAAGCCCTTGGTCCAGGTGGGCCTGGAGCAGTAGACCCGCCCCGGCACTCTGGCCGAACCCTCGAAGGGGGCCGCACTCTGAGAACGAGTGCGGCCCCCTTCGTCCTGCCCACGGGGGTGATCTGCCGGGACTCACGGGTCGGCGGGGACCGCGCCAAGTAGGGTGCTCGCACAGGTACTTCGCACGTCCGGAAGGGGCCGCTCACCATGGCGGATGCACAGGAGCCCACCACTCAGGAGACTCGGCGGACCGAGACCCCCGAGGAGACCAGGGCCCGCAAGGAGCGCGAGAAGGACGAGCTGTACGCGCTCGACATCTCCGACGTGGAGTGGCACAGCGCGCCCGGCACGGAGGACCAGGAGGAGCGCGTCGAGATCGCGTACCTGCCGGAGGGCGCGGTGGCGATGCGGTCGTCCTTGGACCCGGAGACGGTGCTGCGGTACACGGAGGCGGAGTGGACGGCGTTCGTCCTGGGCGCCAGGGACGGGGAGTTCGATTTGGAGCCTACGGTGGCTAATGGGGGGTTGACGGGGGACGAGGGGCGGGGGTCCGAGCAGGGTCAGTGACCCGGGACGTCACCCGGGACGCGTCACGCGGCCATGGCTACGGATCCGAAGACACCGAGCGCTGACCCCCCACGTACTCTGTGGGGCGACGGGGAGGCGGCTGGTGGCTGGCGTGGCCGTCACGGTGCTCCTCCTCGTGACGGCGGTCGTCGTACCGGCGACACTCGCGGGCTCGGTTGACGCGACGTCCTGCTGGCATGTTCCCGCCCCGACCCGGGCGCTCGTCGACGACTCCGCGGCGGCGACCCGGTTCCTCGACCCGATGAACGGCACGAGGCGTATTGCGGTGACGGTGCCTGGGATGTCGGCCGGGTGATCGTCGCGGCCGTGTAGTCGGTCCACAGCAAGCCGCACAGTGAAGCGCAGGCCCGTAGCGCGTATGAGGTGCTCTCCGTGCTGTCCTCCCGCACGGGGACGTTCGCCATGGAGTTGGAGCCCTCGGCGGCGCGCGTGATGGCCGAGTACGTCGTCGACGTGGTCCGGGTGCCGTCCCTCGCCACGCGCAGTTGAACGCCGCGCTCGATGTGCGGGCGCGGGGTGAGCGCGGAGCGGGTGGCACAGGTGTGGGGGTTGGTGGGTGAGCAGTATGTGTGGGTGGCGGTTACGCGGTGGGGTGGGCGGTAGGGGTCAGTGCGGACGCCGCTGATACGGCTGTTGCCGCTGTACCACTGTTAAGGGGTGAACTCTGGCTGGTCCGCACAATGTTCGGCGCGGGCCATCTGGTCCTTCACAAAGGCGCGCAGCAGGCGCTCGCGTAGTTTGTCGTCGATGCCGTGCTTGGCGGCGTCGTGTGCGGTCGTGAGCGAGAAGTTGGCGCGAGTGCCGTCGCAGCGGGTGATCGCGGTCATCGGGTCGCGCACCGCGGAGCTGGAGCCACGGCTGAGGAAACGGGTGCCCCAGTCCCCGTACCAGGCATGCAAGGTGACCGTCTGCGTCTCCGGGTCCGGGCCGGTGAGCGCGCAGGTCGCCGTCATGGACGTGGGCCGGCCCTTCGCGGTCACCGTCCACTGGTCGGCGTGCGGCAGACCCGCGGTCGCCGCCCAGCCGCAGGCGGTCCGTGCGGCGTCGGGTACGGGGACGCTCCGGACGGGCGCCTTGTCGTCGTCGCGGGCGGCCGGATCGGCGAGCGCCGCACGTGCGGCGGCGCCGGTCACCTTCAGCGGGGCGGTGTCACAGCCCAGCCGGCGCGCGGCGGCGTCGGTGAAGGAGGCGGCCGCGCGATAGGCCGCGCCCGGCACGCCGTGCAGGGCGTCGCGGGCCACCGAGACCCGGGTCAGCAGCGCGTCGGGCGCGCCGTCACCGCGGCACGGGACTCGCAGCACGATGTTCTGGAGCCGGTCCACGAACCCGGGCAGTCCGCCGGGCAGCGCCTCGTGATACTCGGTCCCGAACTGCGGGAACGACACGCGCATCTCGCGGTCCTGGTCGTCGGCGCCCGTGTACGCCTCCATGCGCAGCAGGGGCCAGTCGCGGGCGTCGTTCTCGCGGGCTTTCACGGTGAGGGTGCAGGTGTAGCTGCCGAGCCCGGGAATCCGCCGCGCCTTCGACTCCTTCAGGTGCACGTCGTCGGGGGTGAGCTGGTTGACGACCGACTTCGGGACAGCTCCGTCGCAGACGTCGCGGGCGACGAGGTGGTCGCGGACGGTGGGTTCGGCGACGTAAGCGGTGATGCCGAGGAGGGCGGCGGTGAGCGTGGTCCAGAGGGTGATGTGTTTGGTACGGCGCTTCACTTTCGGGTTCCCCGTGCGTCGGTGCGTACTGTTGTGTCGGAACTCGGTCGGTCTGTCGTCGGCGGGGCGAAGGACCGTCAGGGCGGCGACCGTGTTGCCGCTCATGACGAAGAGGCGGTTGCCGTCGGCGGCGCTCCCTTGCTGGTCCGTCAACGGGAGCCTGTACCTCCATACGCGCCTGCCATCGCGCGTCAGCACCATGTTCAGGCTGGCGTACCGCGCTGTCCCCTCTTGTCGTAGCTCTCCAGGGATCAGGCACCCCCGCCAACGCAGAAGCAGCGCTGGTAGGTGTCGGCCGGCCTCATAGCTCCGCTACATCTCGCTCGCGCGCCGCCAGACGCCGCGGATACGGGCGCCCCGTTCTCGTCCGGGGCCCTGCCCGTCCACGGCACGTTGGCGTCGGCCTGTTCAATGCTGCACAGCCGACTGAGGCGGTCGGCGAAAACCACCATCGGATGGCACGGCTCAATCCGCCCTGCCGATTCCGACGGCCATCCATTGCGCGTCGGGCATACGTTCCTCGCCGCTGCCCGTCACCTCGGAGTTACCGAAGAAGACCCTGCCGTTCTCGACCGCGACGGTCATCTTGTTCTGCGCGGATCCGCTCCTGATGTCCGGGGGAAGGGTGAAGCTGAAGTACGGGCGCTCTTTCCCGGTGGCAGGATCCAGCTCGACGAGGCTCATGGGAGCGACCTGGTCGGTCCCCTCTTTGACCGCAAGGATTCGACCGCCGCTCCTACGGATCGGATGGAGCTGCTGATTCGGGCCGGCATCGAACTTCACGCCTGATTTCCCGGTCGACAGGTCGAAGCCGACGAGCCAGTTCGTGTTGTTGCCCAGCGTTTCGCTCGTGGCCCCGCTCAGCACATAGACGGAGGAGTCCATGACGATGGCACCCGTGCAGGTCTCGCTCTCCTCGAGGTCACACTGCACCTGATAATGATCCTTCTCCATCCGGATGGTCGCCCGGTGTTTTCCCCGCTTGTCGAGTGAGAGCAGGTCGGTGACCCGGTCGTCCCCGGCCGCCACCGCCAGAACGGCAGGCTCGCTGGATACGATGTGCACAATGACATAACGAGCGGCGTGGTAAGTCCACACCACGCGACCGGAACGCGGATCCAGCTTCTGCACTCGGTACCTGACGTCTCTGTAATCCGTCCCGGGGTAGCAGCTATAACTGACGGTCAGCGCCCTTCCTCCCTGGACCTGGGCGTCGCTGCACTGGTCCGTCGATCCTCGTTCCCAAAGAATGTGCCCGGATCGCATGTCCACGCCGGCTGTGCCCTGCCACCATGTCGCGACGACGACGCCTCGTGTCATGGTGATTCGGGTCGGTTCGGCGATAGAAGCCGCCTGCCACGGGATGACGCGGTCCCACAGCCTCTCCCCGGTGTCGAGCCTGAACATCATCAGGTGGTCGCAGGCATCGGGATCCTTGTTCGTTCCACCTTTGTACGCAACAGCCGTACGGCCGTCGACGGTCACGTACGGCGCGGCCGCGCAGATCGGCCCCGGCAGGTGCTTCGTCCAGGCATCTTCTTCCGCCGTGCCGATCTTCACGGCAGCGAGAGAGGCGCCATTCCCTTTCACCAGTACCTTGTCGGTCGCCCACGTACCAGGAGTGGGCTGCGCCTTCCCGGGTGCGACACCGCGCGCCATCATCGTGGCTTCGAGATGCCCCACGCCCCCCTTTGGACGCGCCTCGACGCTCTCCCGGATGTCGTCCGGGGCCGGTGCGGGACTGGACTTCTTCAACTCCGTCGAAGAGTCCGACGCGTCGGGCCAGAAAACCCAGCCGCCGAAGAGCAGTACCGCAACGGCCACGAAACACGCGACCAGTGCATAAGAGCGGTGCCGACTCCGGCTCCGCGCCTGCTGCCGCGACTGCGTGAACTCGGAGGGCGGCGGCCCGAACGTCATGGCAGTCTGTACCTTTCTCGACCGTCGGCCGACTCATCGAACACAAGAGAAGGTGGGCGCCTCCCGCGCGCGCCCACCTGAGTCTCTTTACCGCGGTGCTGCTACTGGAAGTAGCTGGCCGCCTTCTTGTCGCCGTCCATGTACGTGCCGCCGGACGTGCCGACCACGTGGCCGATGCTCTTCAGCGCCGCGTGGATGTCGCCGGCTTCCTTGTCCCACTTCTGCAGCCTGGTGCCGAAGGAACCCTGGGCCTCGCCCGCCCAGTACTCCTGGCTCTTCACCACGAGCTGCCTGAGCTCATGCAGGTCGGCCTCGAGCGTCTTCGCCTCGTTGCCGATCTGAGTCGCCGCCTCGTCGAGCCCGTCGTACGTGACGAGCAGGCCGTCGCTGTTGCTGACCATCTGTGTTACCTCGCTGAATCCTGTGTGTGGTCCGACTACTGATGCGTTGTGCCGCGCTGACGACTCAGTAGGTGCTCAGCGAAGAGGCACCGTCCGTGGTCGAGATCCTGGCCACCGAGGCACGCACGTCGTCTTCGGTGCTGTCCTTGATGTTGCGCGTCTTGTTCATCGAGTCGATGACATCGGCGAGGATCTTGCCGATGTTCTGCAGAGAGGTGTTGATCTCCATCTGCTTCTTGTCGAACTCGACGCGGCCGATGCCCTGCCACTTGCCCTCAAGAGCGTCGATGACGCCCTGCAGCTTGTGCACACGCTGCCGGATGCTGTCGTACTTCTCCGACATCTGCTTCTCGAGCTTGATTACTTGCTGATCTTCGAGCTTCTGCTGCCCGGCCATGGCGCTCCTGCCTTTCCTTAGGTTTGCCCCTGGTTCCAACTGTTTTGGTTCATGCCCGCTCGGGGCCGAACCGCTCCCCCGTGGCCCGCCCAAGCAGCGCAGGAATACCCACGGTTGAAAGTCTCACTGGCTACGACGCGCCCGCATCACAGCGAATCCCCCGCCCCCGACCACGATCACCGCGGCGACGGCGCCGAGCACAATCCACAGCGTGTTGCTGTCATTTGACGACGGCTTCGCCTCTGATCCTGCCGCTTCGGCGGGGACTTCTGAAGCGTTCCGCGTGGGCTGTGACGAGTCTGATGCAGAAGCGGAGGGGGTCGTGTCCGCGCCCGAACCGGCCTCTGTCGTCGTCTTCTCGTTGGTGATCGGGTCCACGTCCGCGGGCCCCGGATCGCCCTCGCCGTGCAACAGGTTGCGTGCCGGCCGCACCAGGCCGTAGCCGAGGTAGGCGCTCGGTCGATCCTTCGGCCAACTGCGGCCGGCCGTGTCCTTCAGCACGCGGAGGACCTGGTTGGCCGTCCAGTCGGGGTGCGCGGACCAGATGAGCGCCGCCGCGCCGGAGGCGATGGCGGCCGCGGCACTGGTTCCTTGGGCTCCGCCGCAGTAGGAGGTCAGCGTCGCGTCGCACCAGTGGGGGATGTTCAAGCCGGGTGCGGCCAGGTCGACGTACCTGCCGTGCGAAGAGAACTTGCCCACCTTCCCCGTGTCGTCGGCGGCGGCCACGCCTACGACCCCGTCGTAAGCGGCCGGGTACTCGACCCGGTTCCTCTCCTCCGCATTGTTTCCGACGGACGCGAACATCAGCTTGCCCTTGGAATGGGCGTACTTGATCGCGGATGCCAAATCCGGATTCACCAGAGGATCGCCCAGCGACATGTTGATGATTTTCGCGTCGGTGTCAGCCGCGGCCCGCACGGCATCTTCGGGGTCGGGGGTCCTCGCTTGTTCGCTCTTGTCCTTCAGTTCGCTCAGCAAGACACGGTAGGGCACGATCTTCGCACCAGGAGCGAGGCCCTTGATCCCCCCACCGGACCCGGTACCGGCGATCAATTCGGCGATGGTCGTTCCGTGGCCGTCATAATCCTTGGTCGCGTGGTAGGCGACGCTCTTGGGCGTCTCGCCGGCGAGCACCTGACCCTTGAGCGAGGAGGTGCTGTCACTCACTCCGGAGTCGATGACAGCGACCTTGACGCCCTTGCCCGTACTGACCTTCCAGATGGCCTTCGCGTCCATGGCGTCCAGGAACCACTCCTGCGACTGGACGTCGTCGTCGGCCAGGGCGGCCGGGGCGATGCCGACGGACGTGCCGACCACGGCACCCAGCGCGGCGGCCGTCACCGCCACGCGCATGGTGACGCGCCGCGGCACGGACGCGTTCTGGCCGACTCGACGGCCGATCCCTGGCTTCATGCTGCTGTACGTCCTCGTTCGGGAGTTAGTCGATCACCGGCGGCACGTCGCGCCGCGGCTTCTGCGGGAGGTGCGTGGCTTCGTCCTCGACGACGTAGTCGGGACGCTCGGCGCCTTCCTGGTCGTCCTTGTCCTCGTTCCGTCGCGAAGAGGGACCGCGTACCAGTCCTTGCCCGCCCGAAGTGAAGCCGTTTCGACCGGCACGCGCCGTGGAGGACTGTCCGGTCGGGCGGCCGGTCACCGCCTCCGAGGCACCTTGGATCTTCCGGCCCGCCCCTGTGGAGCGACCCGCCGAGTCGGTGCCGGGGGCGCCCATGACGCCGCGCTGACCGATACGGCCGGCCGTCCCGCGCGAGTTGCCGGGGGCCCCGTCGCCCATCACGGTGCCGCGGGGCACCCGCGAACCGTTCTGTGTCGTGCCCTTCGACGTGCTGGGACGGCCACCGACCACACCGTTCGACCGGCCCGCTCCCGTGGTGCCCGGGCCCGAGGTACGACCGGACTTCGCGTCGTTCGGCCGCGCGGTTCCGCCCGTGACGCCACGACTCGTGGTGCTCGGCCGCCCGCCTTGCGTGGTCTCGCGCGAGGCACCCGGCATGCCTCCACGCGAAGTGCCTTGCTGTCCCGGGCCGCTCGGGCGGCTCGTCATCGGGTTGCTCGTGGTGCTGCGTGCCGGGTTCGGGCGTGAGGTTGCCGGCTGCGAGGTCGAAGGTCGGGCCTGGGGGGCCAGCGGACCCTTGGTGCCGCCTCCGCCGTACCTGCTCGTGCCCTGCACGGGGCCGGTGTAACCGGTCGGCATCGGCACCGGCGGGCCGCCCGTGGTGGGCGTCGGACCGGTCACCGGCGCCTGGGGGCTGGGGGCTGACGTCGTGGGAGGCGGGAGGGTGCCGACGCTGTCGATCTCCGTACCGACGGGTCGGTCGATGTTCGTGTCGCCGGGCCGGTCGAGATTCGTGTCGACGGGGCGGTCGAGATTCGTGTCGACGGGGCGGTCGGGCATGGTGATCGTGTCGTGCACCAACGGCGGCGCCGTGGTGTGCGAGCCGGTGGGACCTGGTGTCTCCTGGGCCACGTGACGCTCCGAGGCCGCCGGAACTTCCGCCGCCTGCCTCGTGGACCCCGTCTCCGTCCCGCTCTCCCCGCCGAAGCGCTTCAAGTCACGCGCAGGCCTCGGCACGCCCACATTCGGCATCGCCTCGAACTTCGGGGGCGTCAACCCGCCCAGCGACTCCGCCGAGACGGAGTAGAAAGACGCCAACCGGTTCATCTGGTTGATCGCCTCTTGCCGATGCTTCTCGACCTTGACGGCCTCGTCGTACTCGGGGTTCCCCTCGGTCCGCTTCTCCACCGGGAGCTTGTCCGGCTTCAGCGCCTTGTCCGCCGGACGGGTGTCCCGGGGCGGCAGGGAACTCTTGACCGAGGCGAGGCCGCTGGCCGCGGCAGCGATCTCCACGCCGGCGCTCTGCACGTAGGTGCTCAGGGCATCGGTGTGGCCGGCGAGTGTCGTGCCCCACTTCTCGAAGGCGGTGCCCGCCTCGCCCTGGAAGTCCTCACTGGCGTGCTTGATGTTGGCGCGCAGTTCGGTGGCGGCGTCGGCCATCGCCTTGCTCGCCTTGAAGAGCGCCGAGCCCGCGTGCTCGAGGTCGCTCGGCTTGGTGCCCTCGACCAGGTCGAGCATGGCGTTGAGGACGTGGTCCTCGAAGCTCGTGCTGCCGGGCTTGATGTTCAGGTCTTTGGCGAGATCGTCCGAGACCGAGAACGCATGGCCCGGTCCGAGGCCGAAGACGTCGTGCACCACGGACACGACGCTCTGGACGCCGTCCGTCAGCGCTACCTGGTTGGCGACCTGCTCCTGAGGGGTCGGCGGCGTCTCCGGGGTCTTCCCGTCGTCCTTGCCCATTACTTGTACAGGCCCCCCTTGGACTGCTGCTCCGTGCCGAGCTTCTTGTCGTCGGACTGGCGGTGCTCACTGTCGATCCTGGTCTGGATCTCCCAGAAGCGGCGCCGCTGTTCCTCCTCGAGGTTGGCGAAGCCGACCTCCGCGCCGTGCGAGGCGATGCTCATCGCCTCGATCTGCATGCCCAGCATCTTGGAGAGGGACGTGATGCGGCTGTGCACCTGCTCGTACGTGAGGTGCAGGGCGTCCGCCTCGACGAACGGCTGGGCTCCGCTGGAGATCGCGGCCCGGCTGATGCTGTGGTCGCCGATCTTGGCCGAACTGCCGGGTGAACCCTCGAACTCCCGAAGGATCTTGTCCACCCGCTGCTTGAAGGTCGTAAGCACCTCGGAGCCGACCTTCAGGTCGGCTGCCGCTGCCGCCGAAACACCCCCGCCTTCCGCCGGAATCACGACGTACCCTCCCCGTTTCCCCGTAGAGCCGTCCGGCCGAACTCACCGGATTGCCCGTCATACGATCGCAAAGCAAGTCCCGTCCTACAACGCACTTACCACTGTAGTCACCCGGTACATCTACTCCAACCGAGCCTTGCATTAACTCCGTCACGAGACTGCATCAGGCGGAGCGAATCGCCCCATTTCGCCTTGGCCGGTGACAACGCCTTTGCGCGCGAGCCGAGTTGGCACGGAGGGGTCAGCTCCGTGCCGTGCGGGTCTCTCGTCCGCCCGGCCGACGCGGTTGATCTTACCGACGTCGACCGTCAGGGTGCGGCGCGCGGTGGTGCCGGCCTTGTCGGGCAGGTTCTCGGGGCAGGTGACGTCGGACGTCGGTCGGCCCGACAGAGTGCGGTGACGGGGAGGCGGGAAGCTTGGTCATGGCGGTTCCCTTCCGGGCATTACGTGGGGGGTGCCGCGAGCGGCTTTCCGGTCGGGTCAGGATAGGGGCGCCGGTCGGCGTTATCGGCCGGGCTTCGCGCGGTGAAACGGTCATTCCGCTTCTCTTCATGGACCCTTCGCGTGCTTTTCCCGGCAAGCGCAGACGATCTTCACGGTTTCGCCTCCGTGTACACCACACACTCCTCCTGCTTCCCGGCTCAGCACATCAGGCGTCCGCAATAATCTCCATCCATGGTTGAGATCCTCGTGCCCGTCCTTTTGTTCGCGTTCGTCGTCGGCATGTTCACGCTGGTCATCAGGGCGTTCGTACGCAGCGGCCAGGAGGACAAGCGGATCCGCCGGGGCTGGGAGGAGCTCGCCACGGTCGCCGCGGAGCGCGGGTGGACGCATGAGCGGCGGGCACCCGGGCGGGCCACCGAGTTCTGCGGCGTGGGCCCCATGCCGGGCAGCGGGGACAACCTGACCGCGTGGCACTACATCACCGGTGAGTTCCGCGGCCGCGCCTTCAAGTGCTTCGAGTACCGGTACTCCAACCCGCTGTCGGGCAGCGGCCAGGCCGGGGAGAGCAAGAAGCTCACGTTCGAGTCGGTCTTTCTCGTCTCCGCGCCCGGAACAGGGCCGTTCCTTCAGGTCGGGAAGGTCGGCAAGTTCGACACCGTGATGGGGCGCGGGCCCCGCACGCTGCTCGGTGTGCCGGAGTTCGACGACGTCTTCCGCGTCGACACCGAGGACGAGGCGTTCGCCCGCGTCATCCTCGACGACGACGTGCGCGGCTTTCTGCTGACGGACGAGCGGGCCCGCGCCAACCCGCTGCGTGTGCGCCACGACGAACTCTTCACCTGGTACACCGGCACGCTGGCGCCGCGGGCGCTCGATGACCGGCTGAACTATCTGTGCGACGTTCTTGATCGAGTTCCGGCGCAGGCGTGGGCCTCCGCCTGATCCATCCGGGTCGGACGACGTGTGCGTCAGCAGGCCCCGCCCCGCGCCCGCACCGTCAACCGGTACGCCAACTCCCGGTACCCCGTGCTGCTTTCGCCGCCCGTCAGGCCCGGTGGCGTGTAGTCGTGGGTCTTCCAGCGGGACTTCTCCACGTGGACGCAGAAGGCCCGGTCCGTGCCGTCCGCCGAGACCGTGAAATCGCCGTCGGCGTCGGGGTCCCCGGAGAGCGGTGACGCGTTCACGCCGGTCTGTGGGGCGCCGCCGCCCCCGTGGCGTACGACCCGTTCCTCGATGAGTGCGGCGTAGTCGTCGAAGTAGGGGGTGTCGTGGGTGAGGGAGGACTCGCGGTACCAGTAGCCGTCCAGGTCGTCGGCGGTCTGCCGTACGGCGCTGGTCAGCTCGTCGTCGCTCCACTCGTTGTCGTGCGCCGCCGCCAGGCCCCGCGCGCCCTGCCAGACGCAGAGCGCGGCCATCACCAGGAGTACCGTGCGCGCGGCCACGAAGGCCGATGCGGGGAGGTCGCCGCCCGACGGGTGGGTGCGGCGGCGGACCGAGCGGACCCGGTCCGCCTTGACGCACACCATCGCCACGAGCACGGCCGCCAGGACGAACAGCGCGACCGACAGTCCCGTCACGCGCCGCGCCCCATCCGCGTACGCCTGCGGCGCGCGTCCCGTACCGCCACCGCGGCGCCCGCCAGCGCGACGACCGTCACGATCGCGCCGACCGCCGCGTAGGTGGCGAGGCGGGCGTTGCGTTCGTCGGCGGTCTCGCCGAAGTGGACGGGGGCCTGGTCCGGCGGGTCGACGCTGATGACGGGCCGGTCGGGGCGCGGGGACTCGATGGGGTTCTTCGGGTCGGCGATCTCGGTGACGGCCCTGACCGGGTCGACGACGCCCCAGCCGACGCGGTTGTCGTGGCCGGGGATCGAGCGCTCGGCCGTCTCCTCGATCTGGGCGACGATCTGCTGCGCCGTCCAGTCCTTGTGGTGCTGCTTGAGGAGCGCGGCGACGCCCGCCACGTAGGGGGCCGAGAAGCTCGTGCCGTTGTCGGAGCAGTGGCCGCCCTTGGGGACGGTGGAGATCATGTCGACGCCCGGGGCCGCCACGCCGACGAAGGCGCCGGACTGCGAGAAGGGGGCCCGCTCGTTGTTGCGGTCCGAGGCCGCCACCGCGAGGACGCCCTTGTACGAGGCCGGGTACGTCTCCTTCTGGTTGCCGCCGAGGCCGTCGTTGCCGGCGGAGGCGACCACGACGACCTTCTTCTGCAGGGCGTGCTGGACGGCGAGCGCCAGTGCGGAGTTGGCGGACAGCGCCTTCTCCGTGTCCTGGGAGATGTTGATGACGTCGGCGTGCGCCTGGTCCACCGCGTAGGTGATCGCTTCCGCCAGGTCGCTGGACGTGCCGTGGCCCTCCGCGTCGTTCTGCTTGATGGGGATGATCTCGGCGTCCGGGGCCAGGCCCACGAAACCCGTCGTCTTCTCCGACTTGCGGGCGGCGATGATGCCCGCCACGCGCGTGCCGTGGCCGACGGTGTCCGTGGTGCCGTGCGCGTTGCCCCGGTCCGCGATCTTCTCGCCCTTGTCGTCCTTCGGCGGGAGGAAGTTCCTGCCCGCCTTGACGTCCACCGCGGCCTTGAGCTGCGGGTGGCTCGGGTCGACGCCGGTGTCGATCACCGCCACGCGTACGCCCTTGCCGGTCGCGGTCTCCCACAGCTCGTCGAGGTTGACGCGCTGGAGCGACCAGGGCCGCCCCTTGTACTCCTTGCCGCCGAAGGTGCACTCGCCGCTGTCCGCGACGGCGGGCGCCGCCGGGAGGGCGAGCACCGAGACGGAGGCCGTCAGCGCCGTGGCCGCGAGCAGTGCGGCCGGTCGCCGCAGGATCCGCCCCACGGCACCCCCCACGGCACCACCCATGTTGCCCCCCATGTCACCCCTGTCCGTTCTCAGCGTCGGTCGCATCGGTCGCATCGGTCACGAACCCTGCGGCTGGCCCGCGTCGGGCTTCGACAGGCGCGGGCCGGTCGGCAGGAACGTGGACCAGGTCATCGGGATCGGCCGCGCCGTCACCTGGTCGTAGCCGAGCAGCTTCTGCGTCACCTTGGTCTCGTTCGCCAGTTCTTTGCGCTCCTTGGCGGTGAGGCCGACGCTGTCGTCCTTGCTGATGCTGTCGCCGTTGGACTGGAGCGCGTAGCGCAGGCCGGTGTCGGTGACGAGGAAGATCTGGCCCGCTTTCGTCGCCGTGCCCTGGATCTGCCGGAAGACCTGGCCGGAGCCCGGGGTGACGTACGCGCTGGAGGAGCCGGTCGGCAGGTCGGCGGGGAAGTCGGTGCCGGACCAGGTGGTCAGGGTGGTGCCGTCGGCGCCGCCGACGTCCCGCAGGACGTTGCAGACGGTGTTGCGGCCGCTGGTCGCGCTGGTGCCGTCGTTGACGGTGGCGGGCTTGTACGTGGGCCACTTCGCGCTCTCGGCGTCGTACGGCACGCTGTTCGGGACGGCGGCCGGGTTCACCTGCTGCGCCTCGGCGTCCCGGTTGACGTCGACGAGCTGCGGGCTGTTGAGCAGCAGGCGGGAGGTGAACTCGGAGATGCGGGCGACCTTGCCCTGGAGCACCACGTAGTACTGCGTCTTCGTGCCGTCGAGCGACTTGAGGACGGTGCCGACCTTGTCGTACGCGGCGTTGCCGCTGCCCACGACGGCGTTGGCGGTGCGGCCGGGGCCGTCGATCTGCGGGATGGCGATCGGGTCGCCCTGGTGCAGCGTCTTCAGCCACTCGGAGGAGACGCGCTGCGGGGCGCGGCTCTGGGTGTCGAGCGCGGTGAGCACGCCTTCCTGGGCGGGGTCGGCGATCGGGTAGGCGGTGCCCTTCGCGTCGACGACGTACTGCTTCTTCGTGGCCGAGTCGGCCACGTACATGAGGTCGCCGCCGCGCAACTGGCTGCCGGACTTCGTCCTTGTCGTCTTGTCCCAGTCCTTCTTCGCGAAGACGAACGCGGCCTTCTGTATGGCCCGTCCGCCGTCGCTGGGCCGCTCGCAGACCATCCAGCGCTTGACGGCCTCCGCCTCCTTGGCGCTGGGGAGGCGGTCGGGGGCGTAGGGGATGCCGAGGGTGGCGCCGTGCGGGATCTTGCCGTTGTCGAGGACGCCCTCGTCGACGGTGACGACCTTGTCCGTGTAGTCCTTGAGGAGGAGCTTGGCCGACGCCATGTTGAGCACGGGGTGGAGCTGCTTCTGGTCGCCCGTCTTGAGGACGACGTAGCGGGTCGTGGAGTCGCTCGCGACGATGACGTTCGTCGCCGTCTTGTCCCAGTCCTTCGGCGCGGTGGGCTTGAACAGGCCGATGCCGCCGAAGACCGCGAGGATCACCACTCCCATGATGGTGCCGGGCAGTACCGCCCGCAGCGGCCTGGGCGCCCCCTCCTCCGAGCCAGACGGTGAGGGCTGCACGAAGGCCGCGAGAGTGCGGCGCTTCGCGAAGGTGTAGGCGTTGAGTTCGTCCCGCCGTGATGCCATCTGTGTCCGCTCTCTCCCCGTGCGGAGCCATGGGGGCAGCTTCCCCCCGTCTTCGACCGGCTGACGGCCGGGGCGTGCGCGGCGGTGATCGCCGGTGCCCCCGAGGCTGTCAGACCCGGCCCCTACTATGCCTGTTGCGACGTTGTGCATGTGGCACGGGTAGGGTGCTGAGGCCTTCCAGGCAGGCGTGTGGAGCCGTCCGGGAGAGCTCGGCGCACGGCATTTCGGGAGAGTTCGGGGGGTTTGGAGTGATGGCTTCCGCAACGCGGGCTCGATCACGGTCGCAATCGAGGTCACGATCGAGTGAGCGTTCCGCGCAGAGTCCCCCGTCGTCTTCACAGATGCCTCACACATCTCCCGCGAGAGCGGCGGTCACCCCGCACCTGAAGTCGCGCTCCGGCCGCGGTGGATCGTTCGCCGCGCAGCGGCTCGTGATGATCGAGCTGGCCGCCGCGCTCGTCCTGTGCGGCTGGGTCGCCGGGACGGTCGCGCTGATCGCGTGCGGCACCGTCGCCGCGATCCTGTTCCTTCTCGCGCTCGTACGCCGCCGGGGGCGCTCCCTGCCGGAGTGGCTCGGCACCGTGCTGGCGATGCGCGCCAGGAAGCGCGGCGCGGCGAGCACCCCGGTGCCGCCGGGGACCGAGCCGGGGCTCGCGCCCGCCGTCGAGTGCGACCCGAGCCTGCGCACGTACAGCCACAACCGCGGGGACGACCGGGACCAGCGGCCGGTCGGCATGGTCGGGGACGGCGGCTTCCTGACCGCCGTGCTCCAGGTCGAGTCCGACGCCACCGCACTGCGCGCCGAGCGCAGCCGCAGACCGCTCCCGGTCGGCCTGGTGCGGGACGCCCTCGAAGTGGACGGCATCGCCCTGGAGTCGGCGCAGATCGTGCTGCACACGCAGCCCGCGCCCGCGCTGCACCTGCCGCAGCAGTCGGTGGCGGTGAGCAACTACGCGCCGTTGCAGGCGCAGACCGGGTCGCCCGCGGTGCGGATCACCTGGATCGCGCTCAAGCTCGATCCGGAGCTGTGCCCGGAGGCCGTGGCCGCGCGCGGCGGTGGCGTGGTGGGCGCGCAGAAGTGCCTCGCGCGCGTGGCCGAGCACCTGTCGAGCCGGCTGACCGGCGCCGGGTTCCGGGCCAGCCTGCTCACCGAGGAGGAGCTGATCTCCGCCGTCGCCACCTCCGCGTGCGCCAACCCGATGGTGACCGCGCAGGCCGGGCGCAGCGAGACGCCGCAGCGGCGCACCGAGGAGTCCGGCCGGAGCTGGCGCTGCGACAACCGCAGGCACACCACGTACTGGGTGCGGCGCTGGCCCCAGCTCGGCGCGGGCGGGACGACGCTGCCGCAGCTCGTCGCCCAGCTGACGGCGGTGCCCGCGCTCGCCACCACGTTCAGCCTGACCCTGGCCAAGGGCGACCAGCAGGACGTCACCGTGGCCGGGCACATGCGGATCACGGGGCGCAGCGACAGTGAGCTGACCACCGCCCGGCGCGATCTGGAGCAGGCCGCGCGCCAGGCGCGCACGGGGCTCGTCCGCCTCGACCGTGAGCAACTGCCCGGCGTCCTCGCCACCCTGCCGCTCGGAGGTGCCCGCTGATGGCCACGACCAGCCAGACCCCCGCCCTCGGCGAGCGGCTGCGGGCCGGGTTCGGCCTGCTCGGGCCGCGCCACCGGCGCCACGCCCTCTCCCCCGAGCAACTCGACACGCTCGCCCTGCCGATCGGGGACGACGGCGTGGTCGTCGGCGTGGACGCCGAGGGGCAGCCCGCGGTGATGGGCATCAACCGCCCGACGCCGTACGACATCGTGCTCATCGGCGGTCTGTGGACGGCGCAGGTGCTCGCGCTGCGGGCGGCGGCGACGGGCGCGCGCGTGGCCGTGGAGACGGGCCGCGCGCAGCAGTGGGCGCAGCTCGTGCAGGCGGTCGGCGGCGGCCAGTCGGGCATGACGGTGCACGACGTGGGGCGCGTTCCGCCGCAGGGCGCCTCGGCCGGCGGCCCCGTCCTCGTCATCCGGGACTGCGGCATGCGGCCCCCGCGCGGGCGGGTGGCCTCCGCGCCCTGGCAGTCCGTGCTGACGCTCCTCCCGTACCTGAGCCCGGTCGCGCCGCGGCTGATGCGCCAGGCACGGCTCGTGGGCGTGCAGCGGGTCTCGCCCGACGAGGCGACGGAGATCGGCCGCGTCCTGGGGCTGCCGCGCGCCGAGTACGAGTCGCTGCCGACGCTCGCCGACGGGGTGACCCTGTGGTGCACCGACCGCGACCGCCAGTACGTGATGACGCAGGCGACGGACGCCGAGACCGGATTGTTGGGAACGGCACGACGCATGGACTGACGCGTGCGGGCGCGTCGCCGGTGGTCCGGGGACGCGGGCGCACGCCCGGTCAACTATGGGCCCCTTTACGCACGATCCGGACATTTGACGACGCTGGACGGTGCTTGTTCGTCACGTTTTGGTGTACGTCCGCCGCGCGCGTGGTCGGCCCCGGGCCGTCCGTGCCGCGGTGGACATCGGCGCCGGGGCGGACGGGCCTGCCGTGCACGTGGTTTTCGTGATTAGGCTGGGGCAGGACGTGTTGTGAGTACTCGTGTGCGGGTGCCGCGGGCGTCAGGGGGCCAGGGGGTCAGCCCGGCGGATCGATCAGGAACGGTCGGCCCCCAGCACGGCACGAGGGTGCTCGACCACACCAGGAGGCATTGTGAACAGCGATCGGGACGGAATCCGCGGGGGCTGGGATTCACCCGTCGATGAGTCCGACGCGGAGTCCAGTGTCGAGATGACGGGCGAGTTCACCATCGACTACGCCCCTCCGGCCTGGTACACGCAGAACGCGTCGGCGAACGCTGCGCCCGAACCGGCGACCCCGCCGGTGCCGCCCGCGACCCCGCCGGTACCGCCCGCCGCCGCGCCGGTTCCCACGCCCCCGCCCCCGTCGGCAGCGCCTGTCGCGCCCGAGGCGGGTGCGGGCGCCGGTGATCTGGAGTCCGGCGCGACCATGAAGTTCTCCGCGGCCTCCCTCAAGCGGGAGTTCGAGGAGCTGGCCGCTCTCGGTGAGCAGCAGGCCGCCGCGGAGACGCCGGGTACGCAGGCGCCGAGCGCGCCCGCCCCCGAGGCCGCTGCAGAGCCGAACGCCGGCGCCGAGGAGACGCCGCAGCCCGCTCCGGAGACCGCCGAGGCCGCGCAGTCCGCACAGTCGGCCGGTCAGGACGCGGAGGAGGCGGCGCAGGAGCCGGACGAATCCGCCGCCCCGGAAGCCGCCTCCGCGACCCCGGACGCCACGCCCGACGCCGCTGCCGACAGCAGCGAGGCCGCCCCGGGCGACCAGGACGACGACAGCTCCGAGCCCGCCGCCGCCCAGGCCCCGGACCCGGCCCCAGCGACCACGCCCGAAGCCGCCCCCGCCGCCGGACCGGACGCCCCGAGCGCTCCCGGCACGCCGGGTGCGGCCTGGACTCCCCCGCCCGCCCCGGACGGTGGTGTGCCGCCGCTGCCGCCCGCGTTCCAGCCCGCCGCGCCGCCCGCCGCGCCGCAGTGGACCGACCCGGCGGCCCCAGCCCCGGCCCCGGCCCCGCAGCCCGGTTGGCCCGCACAGCCCACCGCCGCGGCGCCCGGCCCGACCGTGCCCCCGCAGGCGCAGCCGCCTCAGCCCCAGCCGCAGCCCGGCTACGGCTTCCCCCAGCCGCACCCGCAGGCCCAGCCCGGCGTCCAGCCGCAGCCGCCCTTCCAGGGCCAGCCCGCGCCCAACGCCCCGGTCCCGCAGCCGGGTTACGGCTTCCCGCAGCCTCCCGCCCAGCCCGGAGCGCAGCCCCAGCCGCAGCCCCCGGTCCAGGGCCAGCCGCCCGCCCCGCAACCCGGCTACGGCTTCCCGCAGCCGCACCCGCAGCCCCAGCCTGGAGCCCAGCCGCAGCCGCAGCCGCAGCCGCCCGCGCAGGGCCAGCTGCAACCCGGCTACGGCTTCCCCCAGCAGCCCGGCGCCCAGCCCCCGTACGGCGCCCCGCAGCCCCCCGCCGCCACCGATCCGCGTACGGGTGCCGCCTGGCCGCAGCCCGTCCAGCGGCAGCCGACCAACGTCGGTGGCGCGCCGCTGGGTTACACGGCGGCCGTCGAGCTGTCGGCCGACCGGCTGCTCAACAACAAGAAGCAGAAGGCGAAGAGCAGCCGCCCCGGTGGTGGCAACACGCGCTTCAAGCTCGGCGGCAAGAAGGAGGAGGCGGAGCGGCAGCGCAAGCTGGAGCTGATCCGTACGCCGGTCCTGTCCTGCTACCGGATCGCCGTGATCAGCCTCAAGGGCGGTGTCGGCAAGACGACCACGACGACGGCGCTCGGCGCGACGCTCGCGACCGAGCGGCAGGACAAGATCCTCGCGATCGACGCCAACCCGGACGCGGGCACGCTCGGCCGCCGTGTGCGGCGCGAGACCGGCGCGACCATCCGTGATCTGGTGCAGTCGATCCCGCACCTGCACTCGTACATGGACATCCGGCGGTTCACCTCGCAGGCGCCGTCCGGCCTGGAGATCATCGCGAACGACGTGGACCCGGCGGTCTCGACGACGTTCAACGACGAGGACTACCGCAGCGCCATCGACGTGCTCGGCAAGCAGTACCCGATCATCCTGACCGACTCGGGTACGGGCCTGCTGTACTCGGCGATGCGCGGTGTGCTCGACCTCGCCGACCAGTTGATCATCATCTCGACGCCGTCGGTGGACGGTGCGAGCAGCGCCAGCACGACGCTGGACTGGCTCTCCGCGCACGGCTACGCCGACCTGGTCTCGCGCTCGATCACGGTCATCTCCGGGGTCCGCGAGACCGGCAAGATGATCAAGGTGGAGGACATCGTCAGCCACTTCGAGACGCGGTGCCGCGGCGTCGTCGTGGTCCCGTTCGACGAGCACCTGGCGGCGGGCGCGGAGGTCGACCTCGACATGATGCGGCCGAAGGTGCGGGAGGCGTACTTCAACCTCTCCGCGATGGTCGCCGAGGACTTCGCCCGCGCCCAGCAGCAGCAGGGCCTGTGGACCTCGGACGGCAACCCGCCGCCCACCATGGCCCCGCCGATGCCGGGCGGCCAGCAGCCGTACCCGGGCCAGCCGCAGCAGCCCTACCCGCCGCAGGGGGCGCCCGCCCAGCAGCCGTACCCGGGGCAGCAGCCGCCCGCGCCGTACCCGCCGCAGGGCGCCCCGGGCCAGCCGCCGCAGGGGCAGCCGCAGCAGCCGGGTCCGCAGCCGGGCTGGCAGCAGGCCCCGCCGCCTCCGCAGCAGGCGCAGCAGCCGGGTCAGCAGCCTCCGCAGCAGCCCGGCCCGCCGCCGAACTGGCAGCAGCAGCCCCCGCAGCAGTAGGACGACGCCCGTAGCACGACTCCCGAAAGGCCCGCACCTCGGACGGTGCGGGCCTTTCTCGTGCGGGAATACGGAAAGGGGCGGCCACCTGGGCGCCATTCCGTGGCCTGCACAGCGTCACAGGTCTCGACCAATGGGCGTGAAATCCTGGTCAACTCGTTATTTCCGCAGGCCACATGGGGTTCACCGGCCGTTGACGTGCGTCAACCGCCGCTGATAAACCAGCACTTCATTCCACCCGAGAACCGGCAGTGCGAGCGATGCGTGAGGTCCGTGACCGATGGATACACAGGCTCAGCCAGACACGTACGACAGAACGGCCCGTCCCGTCCGCCGCGGCGTCCGGGTGCTTCTCGCGGCCGGAGCCGCCGCGTTCACCCTGACCGCGGGCCTGGCAACGCCGCTCAACCCGGCGCCGCAGCAGGCCGAGGCGAAGGCCGACGGCGGCAAGAAGACCCTCACCGTGGCGCTCGCGCAGAGCGTGGACTCGCTGAGCCCGTTCCTGGCCCAGCGCCTGGTCAGCACCAGCATCCACCGCCTGATGTACGAGTACCTGACGAACTACGACCCGAAGGACAACCACGTCATTCCGGGGTTCGCCACCAAGTGGGAATCCTCGCCCGACAAGTTGACGTGGACGTACACCATTCGGTCGAATTCGACGTGGTCGGACGGTGAGAAGGCCACGGCCAAGGACGCGGCCTTCACGTTCAACAAGATGATGACCGACGACGGAGCGGCGACGGCCAACGGCTCGTTCGTCAGCAACTTCAAGAAGGTCACCGCGCCCAGCGACACCAAGCTCGTCGTCGAGCTGAAGAAGCCGCAGGCGACCATGACGGCGCTCGACGTCCCGATCGTGCCGGAGCACATCTGGAAGGACGTCAAGGACTACTCGAAGTTCAACAACGACGAGAAGTTCCCCATCGTCGGCAACGGCCCGTTCGTGCTGACCGAGTACAAGACCGACCAGTACGTGAAGCTGAGGATCAACAAGGACTTCTGGCGGAAGTCGAAGACACCGCAGTTCGACGAGCTGGTCTTCAAGACGTACAAGGACCAGGACGCGGCGGTCGCGGCGCTGCGCAAGGGCGAGGTCTCCTTCGTCGCCGGCTCGCCCGCCCTGACGCCCGCGCAGGCGGCGTCCCTCAAGGGCGAGAAGAACATCAAGGTCAACGAGGGTCCGGGCCGCCGCTTCTACGCGATCGCGGTCAACCCCGGGTGGCAGACCAAGGACGGCAAGAAGTTCGGCGACGGCAACAAGGCGCTGCTCGACAAGAAGGTGCGCCAGGCGCTGTTCCGCGCGGTCGACACCAAGACCATCGTCGACAAGGTCTTCCAGGGCCACGCCGTGCAGGGCGCCGGATACATCCCGCCGCGCTTCAAGGAGTACTTCTGGCAGCCCTCGCAGAGCCAGACGCTGTCCTACGACGCCGGTGCCGCGGGCAAGACGCTCGACGACGCGGGCTACCCGCTCAAGGACGGCAAGCGGATCGGCAAGGACGGCAAGCCGATCAACCTGCGGATGCTGTGCCACGCCACCGACCCGAACGACAAGGCGGTCGGCAAGTACCTGAAGGAGTGGTGGGGCAAGATCGGCGTCGGCCTCAAGCTCAACTGCCTCGACGACGTCTCCGTGCCCTGGTACGCGGGCGAGTACGACCTCGCCTTCGACGGCTGGTCCGTCAACCCGGACCCCGACTTCGTCCTCGGCATCCACACCTGCGCCGCGCTGCCCACCAAGGCCCGCGAGACGGCGGCCACCGACAACGGCATCTGCGACAAGACGTACGACGGCCTCTACAACAAGCAGCTCGCCGAGTACGACCCCGCCAAACGCGCCGGTTACGTCAAGCAGATGGAGTCGTGGCTGTACGACTCCGGGTACATGAATGTCATGGCGTACCCGAACGCCGTCGAGGCGTACCGCACGGACCAGATCAAGTCCATCCAGACGATGCCGACCGCGGCCGGGAACATCTACGGCCAGGACGGCTACTGGAGCTGGTGGTCGGCGGAGCCCGCGTCGGCGTCGAGCGGCGACTCGGACTCGTCCGGTTCCTCCACCGGTGTCGTGATCGGGATCGTGATCGCCGCGCTCGTCGTCATCGGCGGCGGCGTCTTCTTCGCCATGCGGCGGAGGACCACGGCGGACGACCGCGAGTAGGGGCGCTCCGAGCGCTCCGCACGCCGGTCATCACCCGCACGAGTTACGAGAGTTCGCATGCCCCATGACATCTGACAGCACTCCCGCGCTCGTGCGGTCCGCGGACGCGCCCGACGGCGCTCCGGCCTCCCCGGCCGGGGCCACGTCGGGCGCCCACGGCCCCCGGGCCCGCAACACCAAGGCGTATCTCACCTACGCGGCGGCGAAGATCGCGGGCGCGATCGTCTCGCTCTTCGCCGTCCTCGTCACGAGCTTCTTCCTCTTCCGTCTCATCCCGAGCGACCCGGTCAAGCAGATGACCGGCGGCAAGCGCGTCTCCGAGCAGCAGTTGGAGAACCTGCGCCACCAGTTCGGCCTCGACCAGCCGATGTGGAAGCAGTTCACGTCGTACATCGGGGACGCGCTCACCGGGGACTTCGGCACCTCGTACCAGTTCCACACGCCGGTCATCGACAAGATCACCGACGCGCTCCCGGCGACACTGCTGCTCACCGGCACGGCGTACGTGCTCTACTCGCTGCTCGGCATCTGGTTGGGCACGCGCACGGCGTGGCGCAACGGCTCGCGCAGCGACCGCTTCAACACGGCGTTCGCGCTGACCCTGTACTCGGTCCCGTCGTTCTGGCTGGGCCTGCTCCTGATCATCGTCTTCTCGGTGGGCATCGGGCCGATCCCCGGCATGTTCCCGACCGGCGGTCTCGAATCGGGCGGCGAGACCGGGTTCGCGTACGTCATCGACGTCGCGCACCATCTGATCCTGCCGGTGATCACGCTGGTCGCGGTCGGGTACGCGCAGACGCTCCTCGTCATGCGGTCCTCGCTCCTCGACGAGATGGGCAGCGACTATCTGACGACCGCGCGGGCGAAGGGCCTGCGGGACGACGTCGTGCGGCGCAAGCACGCGGTGCCGAACGCGATGCTGCCCACGTTCACGCTGATGTTCGTGAATCTCGGCCATGTCGTCGCCGGGCAGATCCTCGTCGAGACGGTCTTCTCCTGGCCGGGCCTCGGCGGGCTGTTCTACTCGGCCCTTTCCGTGCCCGACCTGCCGCTCGTACAGGGCCTGTTCTTCGTCTTCGCGACCGCGGTGATCCTCGCGAACACCCTCGCCGACATCCTCTATCCGCTGCTCGACCCGAGGGTGGGCCGATGACGACCGAGACCACGCCCGTGACCGGGACGGGCAACCCGCGGGCGCTCGCACGGGCCCGCAAGCGCCAGTCCCTGGCCCGCTTCTGGCGCTCGTACCGCACGCACCGCAGCGGCCTGTGGGGGCTCGGGCTGCTGATCCTGATCGCGCTCGTCGCCGTGTTCGCGCCCGTCCTGGTCGGATCGGACGCGCAGAGCGTGACGGACGCGCCCGGCGGCCCGCTCGAAGGGCCCAGCGGTGAATTCCCGCTCGGCACCGACCAGTTCGGCCGCAGCGTGCTCGCGCTCCTGGTGTACGGGGCCCGGGTCTCGCTCACCGTCGGTCTGCTCGCCGCGTTCCTGTGCGTGGCGATCGGCACGGTCATCGGGATCGTCGCGGGCCACTTCCGCGGCTGGTACGCGACCGTGCTCATGCGGATCACGGACTGGTTCCTGGTGATGCCGACCCTGGTCCTCGCCATCGCACTCGCCACGGTCATGGACCGCTCCATGTGGACGGTGATCATCGCGATCGGCGTGACGACGTGGCCGACGACGGCCCGGCTCGTGCGCGCCCAGACGCTGGCCGTGGAGTCCCGCCCGTACATCGAGCGCTCCCGCGCGCTCGGCGGCGGCCACGGGCACATCATGACCCGGCACGTGCTGCCGAACGTGATGCCGCTCGTGCTCGCCCAGACCACCATGATCATCTCGTCGGCGATCCTCACGGAGGCGACCCTCGCGTTCCTCGGCCTGTCCGACCCGACGATCACGTCCTGGGGCGGCATGTTGCAGGACGCGCGCGAGGCGGGCGCGGTCAGCGCGGGCGACTGGTGGTACCTGGCGCCGCCCGGCATCGCCATTGCCGTCGTGGCCCTCGCCTTCACCCTGTGCGGGCGCGCCATCGAGTCCGTCCTCAACCCGAAGCTGGGGGCCCGGTCATGACGCTGCTCCAGGTGAAGGACCTGACGGTGACGTACGCGGGCGGGGCGCAGGCCGTGCGCGGCGTGGACCTGTCCGTCGAGGCGGGCAGCAAGCTCGGCATCGCGGGCGAGTCGGGCTGCGGCAAGTCCACGCTGGCCCTCGCGCTGCTGCGGCTCCTGCCCGCCGGGACCAAGGTCACCGGCGAGATCCTGCTCAACGGCGAAGACATCCTGACGATGAAGTGGGGGCGGGTCCGCGCGGTCCGCTGGGCCGGGGCCTCCATCGTCTTCCAGGGCGCCATGCACTCGCTCAACGCCGTCCACCGCATCGGCGACCAGATCGCCGAGCCGATCCTGCTGCACAAGAAGGCGACACAGGCGGGCGCCAAGAAGAAGGTCGCCGAGCTGCTCGAACACGTAGGGCTTCCGGCGGCGCGGGCGGACGCGTACCCGCACGAGCTGTCCGGCGGGCAGCGGCAGCGCGTGATGATCGCGATGGCGCTCGCCTGCGAACCGGAGCTGATCATCGCGGACGAGCCGACGACCGCCCTGGACGTGATGATCCAGGCCCAGATCCTGCGGCTCATCGAGCAGTTGGTGGCCGAGCAGGAGGTCGGCCTCATCATGATCAGCCACGACCTGGCGGTCCTCTCCGACACGTGTGACCGGCTCGCCGTCATGTACGCGGGCCGCGTCGTCGAGGAGGGCCCGGCCGCCCAGGTCTACGAGAACGCGCTGCACCCGTACGGCAACGCCCTCTCGGCGGCGTTCCCGACCATCGGCGACCCGGCGTCCCGGTTCGCGCCGCGCGGGCTTCCCGGTGATCCGCCGGACCCGTCGGCGCTGCCGTCCGGGTGCACGTTCCATCCGCGCTGCCCCCGGGCGATCGACGTGTGCGCCGTGGAGGACCAGCCGTTGCGGGACGCGGGGGCCGGGCGGCGGGCGGCGTGTGTGCACGTCGCCGGTGCGGTGGGGACAGCGGGCGAGACGAGCGCGGACGAGGCGAGGAGCACCACGGCATGACCGGGAACGTCGGTACGGAGACCCGGACCCTGTTGTCCGCGGAGCAGTTGCGGGTGACGTTCCCCGGGCGGCGCGGCGGCGCCGAGGCGCGGGCCGTCGACGGCGTCGACCTCGACATCGCGCCCGGCGAGATCGTCGCCCTCGTCGGTGAGTCCGGCTGCGGCAAGACGAGCCTCGCGCGCACGCTGCTCGGCCTTGAGCGGCCCACGGCGGGGCGGGTCACATTCGCCGGTGAACCGCTGAACTACGCGTCCCGCGCGCTGAAGGCGTACCGCAAGCGGGTGCAGTTGGTGTTGCAGGACCCGAGCGGGTCGCTCAATCCCCGGCACACGGTGTACGACGCGGTGGCGGAGGGTCTGCGGATCCACGGGTACGGGGGCGACGAGCGCGAGGCCGTCGCCGGGGCGCTGGCCCGGGCCGGGCTCCGGCCGCCCGAGCGGTTCTTCCTGCGCTACCCGCACGAGCTGTCCGGCGGGCAGCGGCAGCGGGTCGTCATCGCGGGGGCGCTCGTCCTGGAGCCCGAACTCATCGTGGCCGACGAGCCGGTCGCTTCGCTGGACGCGTCCGTACGGGGCGAGATCCTGGCGCTCCTTCTGCGGCTCCGCGATGAGCTGGGGCTTTCCGCGCTGGTCGTCACGCACGATCTGGGGCTCGCCTGGAACATCGCGGACCGGGTGGCGGTGATGTATCTCGGGCGGATCGTCGAGACGGGGGCGGTGGAGGAGGTGCTGACCTCGCCCCAGCATCCCTATACGCAGGCCCTGTTGTCGGTGTTGCCGGAGGCGCCGGGTGAGCCGGTCGTCCTGACCGGGGAGCCGCCGGATCCGTCGCGGATTCCGGGTGGGTGCCGGTTCCATGTGCGGTGCCAGGTGCTGGCGAGCGGGGAGGCGGAACGGGTTGGCGTCGCCGATTCCTGCCGGTCCGTGGATCTGCCCGTGTTGTCGGGTGGGGGTGGGGCGCAGGTGGCGTGTCATTGGGCTCGAGTGCGGGGGGCGGAGGGGGCGGCGTAGGTTCTGCCCCTTGCGGTCGTGTGGCGATCACCGGTCGCATGTGGCTGGTCGCGCAGTTCCCCGCGCCCCTGAGCGTCTGCCCCCTGCGCGTCGCCTTCGAGCGCGGGCTCGTCGTGGTTGCTCGCGCAGTTCCCCGCGCCCCTGAGCGTCTGCCCCCTGCGTGCGCTACCTCCAGGGGCGCGGGGGGGGGGAGGCTGCGCGGAGCGCATGCCTTCAGGGGCGCGGGGAACTGCGCGATCAGCCCCCACCGGGCCGCAGACGGAGACGAACGGCTACGACCTCGCTCAGCTCTCGTGGAACGCCGCCGCCTGGCCGACCTCGTAAGCGCCCCCCGGCTGCTGGACGATCACGTTCAGGCGGTTGAACGCGTTGATCGCGGCGATCAGCGAGACCAGCGCCCCGAGCTGATCCTCGTCATAGTGCTTCGCCGCGTTCGCCCAGGCCTCGTCCGTGACCCCACCCGCGCCGTCGGCGAGCCGGGTGCCCTGCTCGGTCACCTCAAGAGCGGCGCGCTCCGCCTCGGTGAAGACCGTGGCCTCGCGCCAGGCCGCGATCAGGTTGAGCCGCAGCGGGGTCTCCCCGGCGGCCGCGGCCTCCTTGGTGTGCATGTCGAGACAGCCCGAGCAGCCGTTGATCTGGCTGGCGCGGATCTTCACCAGCTCCTGGGTCGCGGCGGGAAGGCTCGATTCCGTGAGCGTCATGCTCGCGCCGACGAGACGCTTGACGAACGCGGTGGCCGACGGGCTGGCGAACATGTTGAGACGCGCTTCCATGACGGGCTCCCTGTGCTGGGGTGAGTGGTGCTGCCTTCACCGACCAGACGGGACGGGCGGGCCCGTTCGTGACATGGTTCCGGGTGATCCGGGTGTGAGCTACGCCTCATACCCTTCGATGAGCTCGCGCGAGCGCTTCACGTCGTTCGCGATGGCCTCGATGAGCTCTTCGAGGGAGTCGAACTTCGCCATGCCGCGTACGTAGGCGAGGAAGTCGACGGCGACGTGCAGGCCGTACAGGTCGAGCCCGGTGCGGTCGATGGCGTACGCCTCGACGGTGCGCTCGGCACCGTCGAACTGGGGGTTGGTGCCGACGGAGATCGCGGCGGGCATCGCCTCCCCGTTGACGTGCAGCCATCCGGCGTAGACGCCGTCCGCGGGGATCGCGGTGTGGGGCAGGGTCTCGACGTTGGCGGTGGGGAAGCCGAGTTCGCGGCCGCGCTGCGCGCCGCGGACGACGATGCCCTCGACGCGGTGCGGGCGGCCGAGGATCTCGCGGGCCCCCTCGACGTCGCCCTCGGCGACGAGGCGCCGGGTCAGCGTCGAGGAGAACGGCTGACCGCCGCCCGCGGCGCCGCTCACGTACAGGTCGACGACCTCGACCTCGAAGTCATACGTACCACCCTGCTCGGCCAGGAAGTCGACCGTGCCGGCGGCCTTGTGGCCGAAGCGGAAGTTGGGGCCTTCGACGACCACGCGCGCGTGCAGCTTGTCGACGAGGACCTTCGCCACGAACTCGGCGGGCGACAGCTTCGAGAACTCGGTGGTGAAGGGGAGGATCAGCACGGCGTCGACGCCGAGCTCGGCCATCAGCTCGGCGCGCCGGTGGTGGGGCGCGAGCAGCGGGGGGTGCGAGCCGGGGCGCACGACCTCGCTCGGGTGCGGGTCGAAGGTGACGACGACCGCGGGAAGGCCCAGCTCACGGGCGCGCTCCACGGCCCGCCCGATGATGAGCTGGTGCCCGCGGTGCACCCCGTCGTAGGAGCCGATGGTGACGACGCTGCGCCCCCAGTCCTGGGGGATGTCCGCCAAGCCACGCCAGCGCTGCACGGTGATTGCTCCTCGCGAAACTGTGTACGACGAATCCGTCCCTGCGGCCTCGGCGGTCCCGGCTCTCCGCCCGTCCCGTACCGATTACGCAGGTCTAAGAGTGCCATGCCGCGTGTCCGGCTCCCTCATCGGGCGGGGCAGGAGGGCCTGGTGGTGCGCCGGGAGCGCGTCAGGGGTGACGCGCCGCCGACGCGGGTACCTGCCGCTCCCCCGCGATCTCCCGCAGCGCCTGCTCCAGACGTGCGGACCGGGTCCGCGGGTCGCGGACGAGCAGGGCGAGCGCGGCGCTGTGCAGAGCAGCGTCGGAGGGGTTGGCCAGGACGTCGAGCGCGGCGCGGCGCAGGAGGGCCCGGTCGTCCTCGGCCGTGACGCGGGCGGCTGCCCGCAGCCCGTACGTCATCGCCGCCACGTGGCGTTCGGGGCGTGCGTCGTGCGCCCAGCGGTCGACGGCCCGGCACAGAGCGGAGGGCTCCTCGTCGGCGAGGCTGGTGAGGAGTTCCCCGGCGCGGGGGTGGGCGCGTTCGACCAGGGTGTCGAGGAGGTCGTCGACGGCTGTGTGCCGGTGTGTGTGCAGCAGCGCCTGCGCCGCCGTCGCCACGGTGGCGTCGGGCAGGGCGGGCAGCGGCCGCTCGTCGTCGAACCAGCGGACGAGGTGGCGCCGGGCCCGGTCCGGTGCGGTCGCGAGGAGCCCGGCGACCGTGTCGAGGTACCGGCCGCCCGGTTCCGGGCCGTCGTGCACGACGAGGCGCCGCAGCAGCTCGAAGCGGACGTCGTCGTCGACCGGCAGCGCGTCCCAGAACCAGGGTCCGAACGCGCCGCGGTCGGCCAGCTCCTCCAGGACGGGCAGGAAGGCCCCCGTCTCCCGGACGCGCGGCAGGACCGCGCCGAGGAGGTGCGCGGCCCACCAGTGGGCCTCGGTGGCGGCCCCGCCCGGCTCGACCCAGGCGCACAACTCCCCGAGCCTGCGCGCCAGTTCTCCCGCGCCCTCCTGCCGCTCCACGAGCAGCAGCGCCCGTACGACAGGGCCCGCCCTGTGGCGCGGCACCGGCACCGATCCGTCGCCGCGCCGCCGGAACACGAGCGCGTCGAGGGCGGCGTCCACGTCCAGGTGCATGCCTTGCAGCCAGTCGGCCATCTCCTCGTGGGCGAAGCGGTAGCCGCCGCCCGCGGGGACCAGGACACCTTCGGTGAGGACGGCCGGCGCCCAGCCGGTCGCCCCGTCCCGCGCACCCCACGGGAACAGCTCCTCGAACGCCGCGCGGTCCAGCTCGCCCTGTCCGGGGCCGAGGCTGCGCCGCGCCGCCTCGTGCAGTTGCCCGGAGACCCGGGCGGCCAGGCGGCGCACCCCGGTCCCGCGCACGGGGCCGCCCGCGGCGAGCCGTACCGCGACGCGCAGGCACATCAGGTCGAGGTAGGCCGCGAACACCTCGTCGCGGTCCGGGCGCCCGGCCACTTCTCCGGGCAGCGCCGCCCGTACCTCGGCGAGCAGCCGCAGGGCGAGCGGGTGCCCCGCGTCCTCGGGCGGGAGCGCGTCCTCGGGGACGCCGAGCCGTTCGCGGGCCAGCCGCGCCTGTGCGGGCGCCAGGTCGCCGAGGTGTACGCAGGCGGGCAGTCGCCCCGCGCGCCCGTGCAGCACGTCGGCGCCGAACAGCGGCCCGGCCTGTTCCCAGTACTCCGCGCGGCAGGCGATGACGAGCCGTACGCCCGTCTCCGCCAGCCGGTCCTGGGTCCGGCGGGACCATGCGGCGAGCCGGTGCGCGAGGACGGGCGGCATCTCCTCGGGCCCGTCGAGCAACAGCACGAGCGGCCGCCCCGCGGTGCGGGCGGCTTCGGCGACGCGCCCGAGGGTGAGCTCCCCCAGCGCGCCGGGCGCCGCCCCCATGGACGCGGCGACGATCCGGCCGGCCCGCTCCAGCGCGCGGCCCACGGCGTCGTCCACCGAGGTGTCGGCGCCGTCCAGGTCGGCGCCGCGCAGCCACAGGGTCGGCGCGGCGCTCGCGCCCCCGGCCCGCCGTGCGGCGAACGCCGCCAGCTCCGTCGTCCGCCCGGAGCCGGGGTCGCCGACGAGCGCGAGGACGCGGGCGCCGCCCGCCATGAACTCCGCCAGCTCCCGTGCGACGTCCGGCCGCTCGACCGGGTCGACGGGGGCGGGCCCCGGCCCGTCGCTGCCGACCGAGACCGCCGTCAGCTGCAGTACCCCGGCCAGATTGAGCGCGGCGCCGTACGCGGGGACCGTGGCGTCGGCGTGGGCCAGGAACTCGGCGAGCCTCGGTTCCACGGCGGCGGCCGCGCGCAGCGGCACCGCAAGACCGGCCGACGGGTGGCCGGGGTCGGCGGCGGTGGCGAGGACGGCGACGACCGCGCCGGTCGCGGCGTCGAGGACGGGCCCGCCCGCGGCACCGCCGCCGGGGCGCAGCGCGTCGGCCCCGGCGGTCCCGACGGCCAGCTCCATCACGCCGCGCAGCAGGTGGCGGCGGCCGGCGCCGGTGTACGCGGCGTCGACGTGACCGAGGATCCGCGCCTCGCGCCAGCCGCCCGCGGGGATGCGTAGATACGTCCCGGGGCCGCCGCACGGGCCCGCCGCGACGGGCAGCGGCGCCACGCCGAGCCCTTCGGTGCGCACCAGCGCCAGGCCGACGGCGGGCAGCGGAACGACGGACGCCGGGTCCGCCGCCCACACGGCGCCGTCCGGCGCGTGCACCACCACGCCTCCGACCCCGGCCACCGCCTCATGGCTGGTGACGACGGTCCCGCTGTCGTCCGCGACGAACCCCGCCCCGCGGGGCCGCCCGGCCGGGTCACAGATCCGTACCAGAGGCGGATCCACCATGCCGCGCCCCTCCTGCCGCTTCCCGTTACGCCCCGTATGTCCCGACGGTAGGCGTGCGGTGATCCATCGGACAGGACGCGGAGCGAACGCGCCCCCTTGCACTCCCCCGAATCACTCCGAGCGCCTGCTCGAAGGGGTGAACCGAGGGGCGCGGCGGATGGACCCTAGGAAAGGGGAGCAAGGGGGAACGTGGAGCGGCGGCCGCCCGGGGAACGGGCAACCGCCGCTCCACCGAACAGCTCAGTTACGAAGGGCGGCGCTCAGCCGAACACGGCGAGGCTCTTGGCCTTGCCCTTCACCTCTTCGACGAGGGCGAGCAAGCGTCCGGCCGGGTCGAACACGCCGACCGGGCCCCGGCCCGCGTACTCCTCGGGCATGTCCAGACGCACCCCGTTGAGCAGCAGCTTCGCGCGGCGCTCGTCGACGTCCCAGCGGGGGAACGCGGCAGCGGCGGCGTCCGCCACCGGCAGCACGGACAGCTCCTGCTGGTGCTGGTCGAGGGTGTGCGCCGCATCGAGCTTGTACGGGCCCACGCGCGTGCGGCGCAGCGCGGTCAGGTGCCCGCCGACGCCGAGGCCGGCGCCCAGGTCGCGGGCGAGCGCCCGGATGTAGGTGCCGGAGGAGCAGACCACGGAGACGACCAGGTCGAGCACGGGCGTGCCGTCCTCGGCGACCGCGTCCCGGATGTCGTAGACCGTGAACGACGAGACCGTGACCGGGCGCGCCGGGATCTCGAACTCCTCGCCCTCACGGGCCCGCTTGTAGCTGCGGACACCGTTGATCTTGATGGCGCTGACCTTCGACGGCACCTGCATGATGGCGCCGGTCAGCTTGGCGACGCCCGCGTCGATCGCCTCGCGCCGCACACCGGAGGCGTCGGTGGACGAGGTGATCTCGCCCTCGGCGTCGTCGGTGAGGGTGGACTGGCCCAGACGGATGGTGCCGAGGTACTCCTTCTCGGTCAGCGCGAGGTGGCCGAGGAGCTTGGTGGCGCGCTCGACGCCGAGCACGAGCACGCCCGTCGCCATCGGGTCGAGGGTGCCCGCGTGGCCGACGCGGCGGGTCTTCGCGATCCCGCGCATCTTGGCCACGACGTCGTGCGAAGTGAAGCCCGACGGCTTGTCGACGATGACAAGGCCGTCGGGCGGAGGGGTGCGGTCGGACATGCTCAGGCGTCGCCGTCCGTGTCGTCCTCGTCGGGGGCGTCGGCCTCCGGCTTGCGGTACGGGTCGGCGCCGCCCGCGAAGGTGGCGCCCGCGGAGGTCTCGCGCACCTTCTCGTCCGACTGCCGCGCCCGGTCGAGGAGGTCCTCGATCGTCTTGGCGTTGTCCGGGAGGGCGTCCGCGACGAAGGTGAGGCTCGGGGTGAACTTTACGCCCGCCGCCGCGCCGACCGCGGACCGCAGGACGCCCTTGGCGCTCTCCAGGCCCGCCGCCGCCTCGGCGCGCTCCTCGTCGTCCCCGTAGACCGTGTAGAAGACGGTCGCCTCCCGCAGGTCACCCGTGACGCGGGTGTCCGTGATGGTGACGTGGGAGCCGAGCCGCGGGTCCTTGATCCCACGCTGCAGCTTCTGCGCCACCACCTCTCGGATGAGGTCCGCCAGCCTCTTGGCGCGCGCGTTGTCGGCCACTGGTCCGTCTCCTTAGTAACTGTTCTCGCTTGTTGCTTCAGTCTTCGTCGCTGTGGAGCCTGCGTCGAACCGAGAGCAGTTCCACCTCGGGCCGTCCGGCGACCAGCCGCTCGCAGCGGTCCAGCACGTCGGAGAGGTGTCCCGTGTCCCCGGAGACCACCGCGAGCCCGATCTCGGCCCGGCGGTGGAGGTCCTGGTTCCCCGTCTCCGCCGCACTCACCGCGTACTTGCGCTGGAGTTCGGCCACGATCGGGCGGACCAGGGAGCGTTTCTCCTTCAGCGAGTGGACGTCGCCGAGGAGCAGGTCGAAGGACAGAGTCCCCACATACATGTGTGTCCGGATGTCCCGCCGGTTCGGGTTCGTATGGACGCGACTGACGCGGCGCCCGATACAGGAACGGTACACGCAACGGCCGGGGCCGATCGACGGAAAATAGCTCCGCCGACCGGCCCCGGACCTGCTGCCGCGTGGATCCGATCCGCTGGGGATCAGGCGCGCGGCTTCTCGCGCATCTCGTACGTCGCGATGACGTCGTCGACCTTGATGTCGTTGAAGTTGCCGAGGTTGATACCGCCCTCGAACCCTTCGCGGATCTCGGTGACGTCGTCCTTGAAGCGACGCAGACCGGAGATGTTGAGGTTCTCCGCGATGACCTTGCCATCGCGCAGGAGGCGCGCCTTGGTGTTGCGCCTGACCTCGCCGGACCGGACGAGCACACCGGCGATGTTGCCCAGCTTGGACGACTTGAAGACCTCGCGGATCTCCGCCGTGCCGAGCTCGACCTCCTCGTACTCCGGCTTGAGCATGCCCTTGAGGGCCGCCTCGATCTCCTCGATGGCCTGGTAGATCACCGAGTAGTACCGGACGTCGACGCCCTCGCGCTCCGCCATCTGCTGCGCACGGCCGGCTGCCCGGACGTTGAAGCCGATGACGATGGCGTCGGAGCCCGTCGCCAGGTTGATGTCGGACTCGGTGACCGCACCCACACCGCGGTGCAGGACGCGGATGTCGACCTCGTCGCCGACGTCGAGCTGGAGCAGCGAGGACTCGAGAGCCTCCACCGAACCGGACGCGTCGCCCTTGATGATGAGGTTGAGCTCCTGCACCAGGCCGGCCTTGAGCGCCTCGTCCAGGTTCTCCAGGGAGAACCGGATGCCGCGGCGCGCGAAGTTGGCGTTGCGCTCGCGGGCGGCGCGCTTCTCGGCGATCTGACGGGCCGTACGGTCCTCGTCGACCACCAGGAAGTTGTCGCCGGCGCCCGGGACGTTGGTGAGACCGAGCACGAGGACGGGGGTCGAGGGACCCGCCTCCTCCACGTTCTCGCCCTTGTCGTCGAGCATGGCGCGGACGCGACCGTAGGCGTCGCCCACCACCATCGTGTCGCCGACGCGCAGCGTGCCTCGCTGGACGAGGACGGTCGCCACGGCGCCGCGGCCACGGTCGAGGTGGGACTCGATCGCGATGCCCTGCGCGTCCTGCTCCGGGTTGGCCCGCAGGTCGAGCGAGGCGTCCGCGGTCAGGACCACGGCCTCGAGCAGCTCGTCGATGTTCAGCCCCTGCTTCGCGGAGATGTCGACGAACATGGTGTCGCCGCCGTACTCCTCCGCCACCAGGCCGTACTCGGTGAGCTGACCGCGCACCTTGGTCGGGTCGGCGCCCTCGACGTCGATCTTGTTGACCGCGACGACGATCGGCACCTCGGCGGCCTTGGCGTGGTTGAGCGCCTCGATCGTCTGGGGCATGACCCCGTCGTTGGCCGCGACCACGAGGATCGCAATGTCCGTCGACTTCGCACCACGCGCACGCATGGCGGTGAACGCCTCGTGACCCGGGGTGTCGATGAAGGTGATCCTGCGCTCTTCGTCGTTCACCTCGGTCGCGATCTGGTACGCGCCGATGTGCTGGGTGATGCCGCCGGCCTCGCCCGCGATGACGTTCGTCTTGCGGATGGTGTCGAGGAGGCGGGTCTTTCCGTGGTCGACGTGGCCCATGACGGTCACGACCGGCGGACGGGAGACGAGCATGTCCTCGCCGCCCTCGTCCTCGCCGAACTCGATGTCGAAGGACTCGAGCAGCTCGCGGTCCTCCTCCTCCGGGCTGACGACCTCGAGGACGTAGTTCATCTCGCCCGCGAGCAGCTGGAGGGTCTCGTCGGAGACGGACTGCGTGGCAGTGACCATCTCGCCGAGGTTCATCATCACGGCGACGAGCGACGCCGGGTTGGCGCCGATCTTCTCCGCGAAGTCGGTGAGGGACGCACCGCGCGACAGGCGGACGGTCTGTCCGTTGCCGCGAGGCAGCATGACGCCGCCGACCGACGGGGCCTGCATGGCCTCGTACTCCTGGCGCCTCTGCCGCTTCGACTTGCGGCCACGACGGGCGGGCCCGCCGGGACGGCCGAACGCACCCTGCGTGCCACCACGGCCACCCGGACCACCGGGACGTCCGCCGAAGCCGGGACGGCCACCGCCGCCACCGGGACGGCCGGCGAAGCCGCCGCCACCGCCACCGGGACCGCCGGGACGGCCCGCGAAGCCGCCACCGCCGCCGCCACCGGGACGACCGGCGAAGCCGCCGCCACCGGGACGACCGCCGCCGCCACCCGGACGACCGCCGCCACCCGGACCACGGCCACCAGGACCGGGACGCGGGCCCGCGGCAGGACGCTGCGGCATCATGCCCGGGTTCGGACGGTTGCCGGCGGGGCCGCCGCCGGGACGCGGACCGGCCGCGCCGCCCTGCGGACGGGGCATGCTGCCGGGCGTCGGACGGGGACCGCCCTGACCGCCCTGCGGACGGGGACCGCCCTGGCCGCCGCCCTGCGGGCGCGGGCCGCCGGGGGCACCCTGGCCACCGGGGCGCGGCGCGCCGCCCGGACGGGGCGCCTGCGGGCGCGCCATGCCGGTGGAGCCGCCGGACGTGAAGGGGTTGTTGCCCGGACGCGGGCCCGCGGGACGGGCACCACCGGGACGGGGCGCACCCTGACCACCGGGGCGCGGGGCGCCCTGACGGTCGCCGCCACCGCGGTTGTCACGGCCCTGGCCGCCCTGGCCCTGGCCGGGCGCCGGACGGGCGCCGGGCTTGGGGGCACCGGGACGGGCGCCGGGACGCGGGCCGCTGGGCGCCGGGGCCGACGAAGCGGCCGGGGCGGCGGGCGGTGCCGTGAACTCGGGCGCGGACGGCGCCGGCGAAGCGGGCTTGGGGGCCGGCTTCGGACCGGGCGTCGGGCGCGGACCCGGCGTTCCCGGAGTCGCGGCCGGGGCTGCCGGAGCGGCCGGGGCCTGCTCGGCGGCGGCCGGCTTCGGGGCCGGCGGGCGCGGCGCGGCAGGCTTCGCGGCCTGCGCGGGAGAGGGGGTGGGACGCGGCGCCGCGGGCTTCGCGGGCGCGCCCTTCTTCGCGGCGGGCTTGCCGCCGTTGCCCTGCTGGAGGGCGTCAGTCAATTTGCGTACTACCGGCGCCTCGATCGTCGAGGACGCAGAACGTACGAATTCACCGAGTTCTTGGAGCTTGGCCATGACGACCTTGCTCTCAACGCCGAACTCCTTGGCGAGCTCGTATACCCGGACCTTAGCCACTTCGCTCCTTTTAGGTCCGGGTTCCGCCGGACCGTCGCTACTTCATGGGCGTACTCATCGCGTGCTCATCGAGTGCTCATCGCAATCTCGACCTACTTCCAACTCGCGGGGTACCAGGGCCGCACGGGGGTTCCGCGCGGCGCTTCTTACGGTGTCGCCTGCTCGATCCGGTGGCGGAGCGCCTCCGTGTCGAACGGTCCAGGAGCCTTATAAGCCCGCTGGAACGCCCGGCGGCGGACCGCCAGGTCGAGACAGACCAGGGCGGGGTGCACATAGGCACCCCGGCCGGGCAGCGTACCGCGATCATCGGGGACGCACCGGCCCTCGATCACCACGATCCGCAGCAGATCGCTCTTGGCCGCTCGCTCCCGGCATCCCACACAGGTTCGCTCAGGGCATGCGCGGGCATGCGTCCGGCCAGACACGCTTAAGTCTACCTCCCCGTACCGACCTCACCCCTTTCGGGGCAAGAATCGAACGGCTGTTTCTTGTCACAAGCGACGTCACCGCTGACGTCACATGCTGTCGTGGTTCAAGCGCGGAGCGCCAGAACTTTATTCCCCGCCCTGCTCGGTGTCGGGCCGGATGTCGATGCGCCAGCCGGTGAGCCGCGCCGCGAGACGGGCGTTCTGCCCCTCCTTGCCGATGGCGAGGGAGAGCTGGTAGTCGGGGACTGTCACGCGCGCGGAGCGGGCCTGGAGGTCGACGATCTCGACCTTGGAGACGCGGGCCGGGGAGAGCGCGTTGGCGACCATCTCCGCCGGGTCGTCCGACCAGTCGACGATGTCGATCTTCTCGCCGTTCAGCTCGCCCATCACATTGCGCACACGGCCGCCCATCGGGCCGATGCAGGCGCCCTTGGCGTTGAGCCCGCTGCGGGTCGAACGCACGGCGATCTTCGTACGGTGACCGGCCTCACGCGCGATGGCCGAGATCTCGACGGACCCGTCGGCGATCTCCGGCACCTCCAGGGCGAACAGCTTCTTCACCAGGCTGGGGTGCGTGCGCGACAGGGTCACGGACGGGCCGCGCACCCCCTTCGCGACGCGGACGACGTAACTGCGCAGGCGCATGCCGTGCGGGTACTCCTCGCCCGGCACCTGCTCCTGCACCGGCAGGATCGCCTCCAGCTTGCCGATGTCGACGAGCACGTTCTTCGGGTCGCGGCCCTGCTGGACCACGCCCATCACGATGTCGCCCTCGCGGCCCGCGTACTCGCCGAGCGTCGCGTCGTCCTGCGCGTCGCGCAGACGCTGGAGGATGACCTGCTTGGCGGTGGTGGCGGCGATGCGGCCGAAGTCGGACGGGGTGTCGTCGAACTCCTTGGGCTCCTGGCCCTCTTCGAGGTCCGCCGGGTCCTCCGTCGCCCAGACCGTCACGTGGCCGCTCTCACGGTCCAGCTTCACGCGCGCGCGGCGGTAGCTGCCGTCGGTGCGGTGGTAGGCGATGAGGAGGGCCGACTCGATCGCCTCGACCAGCAGATCGAAGGAGATCTCCTTCTCCCGGACCAGACCCCGCAGGGCACTCATGTCGATGTCCACGGCTACGCCTCCTCTGCTTCTGATGCGTCGTTCTTGTTCTTGCGGTTGAACTCGACCTGGACCCGCGCCTTGGCGATGTCACTGAAGGCGAGCCGTCGGGCGGTGGCCTTGCGGCCCTTCACGCCCGGTACTTCGAGGTCGAGGCCGTCGTCGTCGACCTCGAGGATGCGTGCGACCAGCTCGGAGTCGTCGCTGAGCTGGAACTTCACGAGGCGGTCCGTCGCGCGGACGTAGTGGCGGTGCTCGGTGAGGGCGCGCTCGGCGCCCGGCGTCCCGACCTCGAGCTCGTACTCGCCGTCGCCCATGGCGTCCGTCTCGTCGAGCTTCGCCGAGAGCGCGCGGCTCACATCGGCGACCTTGTCGAGATCGGCTCCCTCGTCGGAGTCGACGACCACGCGCAGCACCCGCTTGCGTCCTACCGAGGCGATCTCGATCTCTTCGAGGTCGAGCCCCTGTGAGCTGACGAGCGGTTCCAGTAGTTCCCGCAGCCTCTCGTTCTGGGTGGTGCTCATCCGGGTGACTCCTCGGCCGCGTGTGCTGTTGTGGGGTGTCCGCATTCCATGCGCGTCAGGTCAAAGGGTATCCGGTCCAGGGGGGTGTTGCGGTCCACCGGCCGGGAGGCGGCGGTACGGTGATCACCGGCCGCGCCGTCCCGGTCGTGCCGAAACCGCCGCCAGTCTGCCGAGGACGACCGCCCGTGCCGCTCACCGCCCAGGCCCCACGGGGGCCACGCCGCAGGACCCTGCTCACCTCGCTGGCCGGGACCGCGCTCCTGGCCGGCTGTTCGAGCGGCGGCGACGACGGCGCCCGGGGCGCGCCCTCCGCCGCGCAGGAGAAGCGGGTCCGGGCGCGGGCGGCCCGCGAGAGCGCCGATCTGCTCGGCCAGTACGACCAGGCGCTCGCCGCCCACCCCTCCCTCGCGGCGCGGCTCTCCCCGCTGCGCGCGGAGGTCGAACGCCACGTCCAGGCGTTCGGCGGCGCGGCGAAGCCCAAGGCGCTCAAGCCCACCGCCACCACTCCCCCGGTCCCCGAGAAGGACGTGCTCAAGGCGCTGGCGGCGGCTGAGCGGGCGCTGTCGGACCGGCGGATGACGGCCCTCGCCGACCCGGACACACCGGCCGAACAGGCGCGGCTGCTCGCCTCGGTGGCGGCGGCCGGGGCCGGGCACGCGTACCTGCTGACAGAAGGCTGACGGGAAGGCTTACGGGGATGAGCGACAAGGAAAGCGACGAAGGACTGCTCGCGGCGGTGCAGGCGGCCCTGCGCGCCGAACACGCGGCGGTCTACGGCTACGGGGTCGTCGGCGGCCGGGCCGGCGAGGACCGGCGCGCGGAGGCGAGGGCCGCGTACGACGCGCACCGCGCACGCCGGGACGAGCTGCGGCGCACCGTACGGGACCTGGGCGCGACGCCGGCGGAGTCCGCGGGCGCGTACGCGCTGCCGTTCCCGGTGCCGGACCAGGCGTCGGCGGCGCGGCTCGCCGCCGACATGGAGGACAAGGTCGCCGGGGCGTACGCCGACCTCGTCCGCGCGGCGAGCGGCGAGCGGCGCAGGGCCGCGGCGGACGCGCTGCGCGAGGCGGCGGTCCGCGCGGTGCGCTGGCGCGGCGGGAGCGTAGCCTTCCCTGGGCTCGCCGAACGGGCCGCGGTGCCCTCCGCGTCCGCCACGGCGGCGCCCCGTACGTAAGCGGCCGCTGTGGTTCAGCGGCCGGGCAGTTGGTGTGGAAGGGATCTCTCGCGCATGGCTTTCGAACCTCCGCAGCGGCTGGTGAACGCGCTCGGCGAGGTGCGCGACGACGGGGCGACGGCCTGGCTCGGCCGGGTCGGGGCCCTGCTCGCCGAGGCGGCGGCCCGGCGTGAGGTGACCGTCGAGCGGGTGCACCTGCCCGGCGGGCGCAGCAGTCTGGTCGCCCAGGTCCGTACGGCGGACGGCTCGCCCGCGGTACTGAAGCTGGCCCCGGAGCGGTTCCGCCCCGAGGCGGAGCGCGCGGCGCTCACCCAGTGGGACGGGTTCGGCGCGGTGCGCCTGCTCGACCCCGGGACCGGCGACGGGGCGCTGCTCCTGGAGCGGCTGCACCCCGAGGTCTCGGTGCGGACGCTGCCGGAGGCGAAGGCGCTCCTGGAGGCGGCGGGCACACTGCGCCGCCTGTGGACGGAGCCGCCCGCCGGGCGCAACTGCGAGACGGTGCCCGAGCGCACCGGCCGCCAGGCGACGGCGATGCGGGCGGGCGTGGCCGCGTTCCCCGAGGTCGCGCCGCTCGTGGAGGCGGCTCTGGAGGCCCGCGCGACGCTGGTGGAGGACCCGCCCGAGGTGCGGCTCCTGCACGGCACGTTCCGGCAGTCCAAAGTGCTGTCCGGCGAGCGGATGCCATGGCTGGCCGTCGGCCCCGACCCGGTCGTGGGCGAGTGCGCCTTCGACCTGGCGCGGCTGGTGCGCGACCGCGTGGAGGACCTGATCGGCTCGCCGTCGGGGCCCGCGATCACGCGCCGCCGGGTGAAGCGCCTCGCCGAGTCCCTGGATGTGGACCAGGAGCGGCTGCGCGGCTGGACGCTGTTCCGGGCGGTGGAGTCCGGGGTGCGGGCGCTGCGGGTGGGCCGTGAGCGGGACGGGGAGAACCTGCTGGAGTTCGCGGGCTGGCTCTGAGGAGCCTGGTGACAGGGAAGCGGGGGGGGGCGGGGGGGGGGGGGGGGGGGGGGGGGGGTTGGGGGTGGGGGGGTTGTTGTTGGTGGGCTGCACAGGACAACCTCCGAGCGGACGCCCCCGAGAGGCGCGGCGGGGGGTGAACACCACC
>NZ_JBEYWV010000050.1:0-54148 GCF_040644575.1 Streptomyces sp. NPDC046939 | reverse complement strand
GGGGGCGGGCGCGTGGGGGGGGGGCCCAATCCCGGGGGGGGGCCCCCCCCGGGCCCCCCCCCCCCGACGGGGTGGGCCTGTCCGGCCCGTACGTCAGCCCGCCATGTTCTCCGCGAGGTTCTCGGCCATCTCCTCGGCCATTTCCTCCACCATCTCCTCGGCCAGCTCCTCCGTCAGGTTCGACTCCGTGCCGGGGATGCCGAGGTCCTGGGCGCGCTTGTCGGCCATCGCCAGGAGGCGGCGGATGCGGCCCGCGACCGCGTCCTTGGTCAGCGGCGGGTCCGCGAGGGCGCCCAGCTCCTCCAGGGACGCCTGCTTGTGCTCCATACGCAGGCGGCCCGCGGCGGCCAGGTGCTCGGGGACCTCGTCGGCGAGGATCTCCAGGGCGCGCTGCACGCGGGCGCCAGCGGCGACAGCCGCACGCGCCGAGCGGCGCAGGTTCGCGTCGTCGAAGTTGGCGAGGCGGTTCGCGGTGGCCCGGACCTCGCGGCGCATCCGCCGCTCCTCCCAGGCGAGCACCGACTCATGTGCACCCATCCGGGTGAGCAGCGCCCCGATCGCGTCACCGTCGCGGACGACGACACGGTCCACGCCGCGCACCTCCCGCGCCTTCGCCGCGATGGAGAGCCGGCGCGCCGCGCCGACCAGGGCGAGCGCCGCCTCCGGGCCCGGGCACGTCACCTCCAGGGAGCTGGAGCGGCCGGGCTCGGTCAGCGAGCCGTGCGCGAGGAACGCCCCGCGCCAGGCCGCCTCCGCGTCACAGGTGGCCCCCGAGACCACCTGCGGCGGCAGGCCCCGGATGGGGCGCCCGCGGCCGTCCACGAGCCCCGTCTGGCGGGCGAGCTGATCGCCGCCCGCGACCACCCGTACGACAAAACGCGAGCCGCGGCGCAGCCCGCCGGGCGCCATCACGATCAGCTCCGAGCTGTGCCCGAAGATCTCGAGAATGTCCCGCTTCAGCCGCCTCGCGGCCATCGCGGTGTCCAGCTCCGCCTCGATCACGATGCGGCCGCTCACCAGGTGAAGGCCGCCCGCGAACCGCAGAATCGCCGAGACCTCGGCCTTTCTGCAGCAGGTCCGGGTGACGGGGAGCCGGGAGATCTCGTCCTTCACCGCTGCCGTCATCGCCATGGGCCGATCCTTCCATGCATCCGAAAAATACGGTCGTACGCGGCGGCCAACAGCTCCGGATCATGGATCGGAGTCCCATCGGGCCTGGCCACCGGCGCCAGCTCGACCGCGGCACCGAATCGCTCCTTGGCGGTGTCGGTCAATGACGCGCGGTCGGGCACGGCGGCCTCGTCGGCCAGCACCACGTCCAGGGCGAGTTTAGGGGCGTGTCGTCCCAAAACCTCCAAATGACGCTGCGGGGAGAAGCCATCGGTTTCTCCGGGTTGCGGCGCGAGGTTGAGCGAGAGGACCCGGCGCGCCTTCGTCTCGACGAGCGCGTCGAGCAGTTCGGGGACCAGCAGATGCGGGATCACGGACGAGAACCAGGAGCCAGGACCGAGCACCACCCAGTCCGCGTCGAGCACGGCGGCGACGGCCTCCGGCACGGCCGGCGGGTCGTTCGGCACGAGGTGGACGGACTGCACCTCGCCGGGTGTGAGCGCGACGGTCGCCTGCCCGCGGACCGTGTCCACGTCGTCGGGCCGCTCCGGGTCGTGCCCTTTGACCAGCGCCTGGAGCTCCAGCGGCACGGCGGACATGGGCAGCACGCGCCCGTGCGCGCCGAGCAGCTTGCCGACGAGGTCCAGCGCCTGCACATGGTCGCCGAGCTGTTCCCACAGGGCGACGATGAGCAGATTGCCGACCGCGTGCCCGTTCATCTCGCCCGGCGACTGGAAGCGGTGCTGGATGACGCGGGACCAGGTCTGGCCCCAGTCGTCGTCGCCGCAGAGCGCCGCGAGCGCCTTGCGCAGGTCTCCCGGCGGCAGCACGCCCAGCTCGTCCCGCAGGCGCCCGCTGGAGCCGCCGTCGTCGGCGACCGTGACGACGGCCGTCAGGTCGCCGGTGATGCGGCGCAGCGCGGCGAGGGAGGCGGACAGGCCCATGCCGCCGCCGAGCGCGACCACCTTGGGGGTCGCGCCCCTGCGGCGCATCGCCGGTGCGTTCCTACGGCTCAGCCTGCTGGTGAGCCGTAGCGTGCGGCCTGTCATTCGCGTCCCATGTCCCGGTGGACGACCACGGTCTCCACGCCCTGCGAGGCCAGCCGGGCCGCGAGCTTCTCCGAGGTGGCGACGGAGCGGTGCTTGCCGCCCGTGCAGCCGACGGCGATCGTCACGTACCGCTTGCCCTCGCGGCGGTAGCCGGCGGCGATCAGCTGGAGCAGCTCGGTGTAGCGGTCGAGGAACTCCTTGGCGCCGGGCTGCGAGAAGACGTAGTTGGAGACCTCCTCGTTGAGCCCGGTGAAGGGGCGCAGCTCGGGCACCCAGTGCGGGTTCGGCAGGAAGCGCATGTCGACGACGAGGTCGGCGTCGACGGGCAGGCCGTACTTGAAGCCGAACGACATGACCGTGGCCCGCAGCTCGGGCTCCTCCTCGCCCGCGAACTGGGCGTCCATCTTCGCGCGCAGCTCGTGCACGTTGAGGCTGGAGGTGTCGATGACGAGGTCGGCGTCGCCGCGCAGCTCGCGCAGGAGTTCGCGCTCGGCGGCGATGCCGTCGACGATGCGGCCGTCGCCCTGGAGGGGGTGCGGGCGGCGCACCGACTCGAAGCGGCGCACCAGGGCCTCGTCGGAGGACTCCAGGAAGACGATGCGGCGGGTGACGTGCTTGGCCTCCAGGTCGGCCAGGGACTCCCGGAGGTTGTCGAAGAACCGCCGCCCGCGTACGTCGACGACGACCGCGATCCGGGCGACGTTGCCCTGCGAACGGGCGCCCAGCTCGACCATCGTCGGGATCAGCGCGGGCGGCAGGTTGTCGACCACGAACCAGCCGAGGTCCTCCAGGCACTTCGCCGCGGTGGAGCGGCCCGCGCCGGACATCCCCGAGATGATCACCAACTCGGGGATGACGGCCTCCGGGATGCCCGGCGCCGTCTCGGCCTTCGGCCCGGTGCCGTTACTCGTACTGCTGCTCACCTGAACTCCGTGCTCCGCTTCCGCCGGTACGGGACGGCTGTGCGCCGGGCCGCCGGTATCGCTGATGCCGCTGATGCCGCTGCTTACGTGTTCGTCGTACTCGCTCATGGCTCCTGCCCCCGTCGTTCATCCGTGGCGCCCGCCCCAACGGGCCCCTCACCCACCCGCACACCCGCGGTGTGCTCCGTGGTGGTGTCATCAGTGATGCGGCCTTCACCATCTGGCGCACCGAGCCGCGAACCGCCACCCACGCCCGGGCCACCCTCGCCCCGACGGTCTTCATCGCGGCTGCCCTCGGTCGGGCCGCCCTTGACCGGGACACCCTCGCTCAAGCCGCTCGCGACCGGGCCACCCCCGGCCCGGCTGCCTTCGGCCCTACCATCCTCGGTCGGGCGGTCCTCGGCCCGGCTGCCTTCGGCCCTACCGCCCTCGGTCGGGCCGTCCTCATCCGGGCCGCCCCCGGCCGGGACAACCTCGTTCGGGTGGTCCTCGCCCCGGCTGCCCTCGTTGCGGCCGTCCTCGGCCGCGAGACCCTCACCCGGGCGGCCCTCGCCCCGACCGCCCTCAGTCGCGACACTCTCGCCCCGGTCGTCCTCCCCCGAGGCGCCCCCCTCACGGCGGTCCTCGTTGCGGCTCACTTCGGCCGCGAGGCCCACGCCCGAGACACCATCGCTAGCAACGCCTGCATCCTGGCCGCCCCTGTCACGGCTGGCCTCGCCCCGGCTACCCCCGCCCGGGACGCCCTCAGTCGCGTCGCCCTCGGTCGGGGCGTCCTCGTCCCGGACATCCTCGGCCGGGACGCCCTCGTCACGACTGCCCCCCGTCGGGACACCCTCCCCCGGTACACCCTCGTCCCGGCTGTCCTCGTAGAGGTCCTCCACCGTGGCGTCCTCGCGCTCCTCCGCGGCCGAGGCGGTGTTCGCCGTGGGGAGTGAAAGGTTGTCGTCCAGGATTTCGCCTGTTGTCATGTTCACCGCTGGCGCGGCCGGTTCCGCCTTTGCGAAGGTCGCCACGATCGTTTCCGCGGTCTTGCGGCCTATGCCGGGGACCTCGCAGATCTGGTCGATCGTCGCGGCGCGCAGGCGCTTGACGGAGCCGAAGTGCTTGATCAGGGCCTGCTTGCGGGCGTCGCCGAGGCCGGGGACGTCGTCCAGCGGGCCCGCGCGGAAGCGCTTGGCGCGCTTGGTGCGCTGGTAGGTGATGGCGAAGCGGTGGGCCTCGTCGCGGACGCGCTGGAGGAGGTAGAGGCCCTCGCTGGTGCGGGGCAGGACGACGGGGTCCTCCTCGTCCGGCACCCAGACCTCCTCGAGCCGCTTGGCGAGGCCGCAGACCGCGACGTCGTCGATGCCCAGCTCGTCCAGGGCCCGCTTGGCCGCCGCCACCTGCGGCTGACCGCCGTCGACCACGACGAGCTGCGGCGGGTAGGCGAACTTCTTGGGCCGCCCGTCCTCCTCCGTGAGGGTGGACTCGCTCGGCCCGTCCTCGATCACCGACTCCGCGTCGGACCACTCCCCCGACTTCTCCCGCGCGGCGAGGTACCGCTTGAAGCGCCGGGTGATCACCTCGTGCATGGACCGGACGTCGTCCTGCCCCTCGAACCCCTTGATCTGGAAGCGCCGGTACTCGCTCTTGCGGGCGAGGCCGTCCTCCAGGACGACCATGGAGGCCACGACGTCGTCGCCCTGGAGGTGCGAGATGTCGTAGCACTCGATGCGCAGCGGCGCGCTGTCCAGGCCGAGCGCCTCGGCGATCTCCTCCAGGGCGCGCGAGCGCGTGGTGAGGTCGGAGGCGCGCTTGGTCTTGTGCAGGGCGAGCGCGTGCATCGCATTGCGGTGCACGGTCTCCATCAGCGCCTTCTTGTCGCCGCGCTGCGGAATGCGCAGCGACACGGCCGACCCGCGCCGCTCGGCGAGCCACGCCTGAACGGGCTCGACCGGGTCGGGCAGCGCCGGGACGAGGACCTCCTTGGGGACGGAGTCCCCGGTCTCCTCCCCGTACAACTGCTGGAGCGCGTGTTCGACCAGGTCGCCGCTCGTCACCGCCTCCACCTTGTCGGTGACCCACCCGCGCTGACCTCGCACGCGCCCGCCCCGTACGTGGAAGATCTGGACGGCGGCCTCCAGCTCGTCCTCCGCGAGGGCGATGAGGTCGGCGTCGGTGGCGTCCGCGAGGACGACCGCGCTCTTCTCCATCGCCTTGCGCAGCGCGCCCACGTCGTCGCGCAGCCGGGCCGCGCGCTCGTACTCCATGTCCTCGGCCGCCGCCGCCATGTCCTTCTCCAGGCGGCGGATGTACGTGCCCGTGCGCCCGGCCATGAAGTCGCAGAACTCCTCGGCCAGGTCCCGGTGCTCCTCGGGCGTGACGCGCCCCACGCACGGGGCGGAGCACTTGCCGATGTAGCCGAGCAGGCAGGGGCGGCCGGTCCGCTCGGCGTTCTTGAACACGCCCGCGGAGCACGTGCGGACCGGGAAGACCCGCAGCAGCAGGTCGACGGTGTCGCGGATCGCCCACGCGTGGCTGTACGGACCGAAGTACCGCACGCCCTTCTTCTTCTGCCCGCGCATCACCTGGACGCGCGGATACTTCTCGTTCATCGTGACCGCGAGGTACGGGTAGCTCTTGTCGTCGCGGTACTTGACGTTGAACCGGGGGTCGTACTCCTTGATCCAGGAGTACTCCAGCTGCAGCGCCTCGACCTCCGTACGCACCACCGTCCACTCCACGGAGGCGGCCGTGGTGACCATGGAGCGCGTACGCGGGTGCAGGTTCGCCAGATCCTGGAAGTAGTTCGCCAGACGCTGGCGCAGGCTCTTCGCCTTTCCGACGTAGATCACCCGGCGGTGCTCGTCGCGGAACCTGTACACCCCCGGGGAGTCGGGAATCTGTCCCGGCTCGGGGCGGTAGCTGGAGGGGTCGGCCATGTCAGACACCCTACTGGCGGGGTGTGACAGTCCGGCGCTCCTGGGGACGGGGCTTCGGCACGGAACCCCATGGGGCTTGTCGAGTGCAGGACAACAACGCTTCAATGCCGGGTGCCCCCACGCGCCCATGGCAGGAGACCGTATGCGGCTCGGCGAACGGCACGAACGGCAGAAACCACACTTACCGGCCGGGCGGGACCCCGCTCTGGAGGCGGTCCTGCGCACCGGCCCCTTCCATCTCGCGCTGCGCGCCGCCATCGCCGCCCGGCGCCTTCCGCTCCACCGGGTCCAGCACCATCTCTCCCGCCACGGCATCAAGGTCGGCGTGACGAGCCTCAGCTACTGGCAGCAGGGCGCCCGGCGCCCGCAGCGCACCGAGTCCATGCGGGCCGTACGCGCCCTGGAGGAGATCCTCGAACTGCCCGAGGAGTCGCTGATCCGGCTGCTCGGCCCGGCCGTCCCCGCGGGCACGCCCCAGCGGCCCGCGGCGCGCCCGTACCGTTCGCTCGTCGCGGCGTCGGGCGTCATCGACCGCCTTCTCGCCGACCTCGGGGCCCCACCTGTCGCCGGTCTGCACACCGTCGGCCGCCACGAACGGGTCCGCATCGGCCCGCGCAGGCAGCTGCTCGGCAAGGACTCCCAGCTTGTCGTCCGCGCCCACCGCGACGGCGTGGACCGCTATGTGGCCGTCCACCAGGGAGACCCGGGGTGCTCACCGGGCGACGTCGCCGTGCACGCCATGGAGAACTGCCGGACCGGCCGGGTCCGCTGGGACGGCGGGACGGGCGTCCTGGTGGCGGAGATGCTCTTCGACGCGCGCCTGCGGGCCGGGGAGACGCATCTGTTCCGCTACGGCTTCGAGGACGGCACGGCCGGTGTCTCGACGGAGTACGTCCGCGGGTTCGGCGGCGCGGGCGGCCAGTACGTGCTCCAGGTCGGGTTCGCCGACGAGGCGCTGCCGGTGCGCTGCCACCGATTCGCCCAGCAGTCGGCGGCGGCGCCGCGCGCGGGCCGCCAGGAGCTGACCCTCACGGGCAGGCCCAGGTCGGTGCATCTGGTGGAGCCACAGGTACGGGCTGGTCTGCTCGGGATCGGCTGGGACTGGGAGTGAGCCCCTGCCCCTGCCTCCTTCCCCAGGCTCCAGGCCCCGGCCGTACGGCTACTTCCGCGGCCCGTACGGCTACTTCCGCGGCCCGTACGGCTACTTCCGCGGCCCGGCCACGATCTTCCCGCCCTCGACCTTGACCGACAGCTCCTCCAGCGGGGACGTCGCCGGAGCGTGCAGCACCTTGCCCGTCGTCGCGTCGAACTTGCTGCCGTGGCAGTTGCAGGTCAGCTCCGTGCCCTTCAGCATCCCGATCGGGCATCCGGCATGCGTGCAGATGGTGCTGAACGCCCGGTACTGCCCGCCCTGCGCGCGGCTGACGACGACGTGCTCGTCCTTGTAGAGCTTCGCGCCGCCCTCGGGCACCTCGTCGGCCTTGCCGAGGTCGACCGGCGCGGTGGGCGCGGCCGCCGCGCCGCCGCCGGACTCCGTCGAGCAGGCGGTCAGTCCGAGACCGGCCGTCCCCGCGACGGCGGCGCCGCGCAGCGCGGTGCGACGGGAGATACGGGAAGGGGTCGTGCCGGACATCTGGGCTCCATGGACGTGAACGGGCGCGTACGGGCCCGGGTGCACGAACCGGTGTGCGGGGGCCCGGGCGGGAACGGACGTGCGTGACAGATCAGACGATACCGACGAGGAACCGGCCGCTCCCGGCGCCCCCGGCACCCCCGTTCCCCTCTCGCCCCGCGCCCCACCCCGACTGCCCGAACGCACGGTCGCCGTGCCCGTACCCCCTCCCGCCCGTGCCCGTATGAGGGACGCCTGCTGACCCCCGGGCCAGGACGTTCTACCCTGCCGTCGGCACCCGGGGCGCGCCGCGCGCCGCCCGTCCCCGTCCGAGAGGAACCACCGTGATCGTCGTCGCCGGAGAGGCCCTGATCGACCTCGTCCCGTTGAGCGCGGGCGGTGACGAGTCGAGCGGGGGTGAGCAAGGCTCCGCCGCCCTCCCCGCGCTGGCGCCCCGGCTCGGCGGCGGCCCGTACAACACGGCGGTGGCGCTCGGCCGGCTCGGTTCCACGACCGCCTTCTGCTCGCGCGTGTCCCGTGACGCGTTCGGCGAGGCCCTGCTGGACGGGCTCCGGGCGGCGGGCGTCGACGTGGCTCCCGTGCAGCGCGGCGACGAGCCGACGACGCTGGCCGTCGCGTCCATCGGGGCGGACGGCTCGGCCGGTTATACGTTTTACGTCGAGGGGACGGCCGACCGGCTGTTCGCGGTGCCGGACGCGTTGCCCGCGGGCACGCGCGCGGTGTCGTTCGGTACGTGTTCGCTCGTCCTGGAGCCGGGGGCGAGCGCGTACGAGGAGCTGATGCGCACGACTGCCGCGCAGGGCCTGCTCACCGCCCTCGACCCGAACATCCGCGCGGGCCTGATCCCGGACGCCGATGCCTACCGGGCCCGTTTCAAGAGCTGGCTGCCGTCGACCACCCTGCTCAAGCTCTCCGAGGAGGACGCCGAGTGGCTCGGCGGGACGCCCCGGGAGTGGCTGTCGGCGGGACCGGCGGCCGTCGTGATCACCCGGGGCGGCGACGGGCTGACCGTCTTCACGCGGGACGGCGGCGAACAGTCGGTGCTGGGCGAGCGCGTCGACGTCGTGGACACGATCGGCGCGGGCGACACGGTCAACGCGGCGCTGCTGCACGGCCTCGCACAGCTGGACGCTCTGTCCCCCTCCGCCCTCGCCGCACTGAGCGACGACGCCTGGGCGCGGCTGCTGCGGTTCGCGGCGGGCGCGGCGGCCGTCACGTGTTCGCGGGCGGGCGCCGAGCCTCCGTACGCGTCCGAGGTCGGCGCCCTGTAGCGAGCGGTCCGCTGAACGCACTGCGCCCCGCGGGAAGCTCCCGCGGGGCGCAGTGCGTGGTACGTGGTGCGGTGACCGTGTCCGGCGACCGGTCAGGCCTTACGGGCCCGGGTCGTCGCCACCTTCTTCGCGGCGGGCTTCTTCGCCGTCTTGCTCGCAGCCGTCTTGCCTGTGGCCCTCGCCGTGGCCGTCTTCTTCGCCGGGGCAGCACTGGCCGCCACCGTCTTCTTCGCCGTAGCGGCCTTCGTGGCGGTCTTCTTCGCGGTCGCGCTCTTGCGGGCCCGGCCGGCGGGCACGGATGCGTCCGTGACGCGGTCGGCGCCCAGGATGTCCCGCAGGAACTTGCCGGTGTGGCTGGCCGGCACCGACGCGACCTGCTCCGGGGTGCCCTCGGCGACCACGAGACCGCCGCCGCTGCCGCCCTCGGGGCCCATGTCGACGACCCAGTCCGCCGTCTTGATGACGTCCAGGTTGTGCTCGATGACGATGACCGAGTTGCCCTTGTCGACCAGGCCGGACAGGACCGTGATCAGCTTGCTGATGTCCTCGAAGTGCAGACCGGTGGTCGGCTCGTCGAGCACGTACACGGTGCGCCCAGTGGAACGCTTCTGCAGCTCGCTCGCCAGCTTCACGCGCTGTGCCTCACCGCCCGACAGGGTCGGCGCGGACTGTCCGAGACGGACGTAGCCGAGCCCGACGTCGTTCAGCGTCCTGAGGTGGCGGGCGATCGCGGGGACCGCCTCGAAGAAGTCGAGCGCCTCCTCGATCGGCATGTCCAGGACCTCGGCGATGGACTTGCCCTTGTAGTGGACCTCCAGGGTCTCCCGGTTGTAGCGCGCGCCGTGGCAGACCTCGCACGGCACGTACACGTCCGGCAGGAAGTTCATCTCGATCTTGATGGTGCCGTCGCCCGAGCAGTTCTCGCAGCGACCGCCCTTGACGTTGAAGGAGAAGCGGCCGGGGAGGTAGCCCCGCACCTTCGCCTCCGTCGTCTCGGCGAACAGCTTGCGGACGTGGTCGAAGACGCCGGTGTACGTCGCCGGGTTGGACCGGGGCGTACGGCCGATCGGCGACTGGTCGACGTGCACGACCTTGTCGACCTGGTCATCGCCCTCCACGCGCGTGTGGCGGCCGGGGACCGAGCGCGCGCCGTTCAGCTCGCGGGCCAGGTGCGTGTACAGGATGTCGTTGACCAGCGTGGACTTGCCGGAGCCCGAGACACCGGTGACGGCCGTGAGGACACCGAGCGGGAAGGACACGTCGATGTCCCGCAGGTTGTTCTCCTTGGCGCCGTGCACGGTGAGCTGCCGGGACCGGTCCACGGGCCGCCGGACGTCCGGGACCGGGATGGCCTTCTTGCCCGACAGGTACTGGCCCGTCATCGACTCGGCGTTGCTCAGCAGCTCCTTCAACGGGCCGCTGTGCACGACCTTGCCGCCGTGCTCGCCCGCGCCGGGGCCGATGTCCACGACCCAGTCGGCGACCTTGATGGTGTCCTCGTCGTGCTCGACCACGATGAGCGTGTTGCCCATGTCGCGCAGGCGGACCAGGGTCTCGATCAGGCGGTGGTTGTCGCGCTGGTGGAGGCCGATGGACGGCTCGTCGAGCACGTACAGGACGCCGACGAGGCCGGAGCCGATCTGCGTGGCCAGGCGGATGCGCTGGGCCTCGCCGCCGGAGAGCGTGCCGGCCGCGCGGTTCAGCGAGAGGTAGTCGAGGCCGACGTCCACGAGGAAGCGGAGCCGCTCGTTGACCTCCTTCAGGACGCGCTCGGCGATCTTCTTGTCGCGCGCGTTCAGCGTCAGCTTGGAGAGGAAGTCGGCGCAGTCGCTGATCGACATGGCCGAGACGTCGGCGATGGACTTGTCCATGACCGTGACGGCCAGGACGATCGGCTTCAGGCGCGTGCCGTGGCAGGTGGGGCAGGGCACCTCGCGCATGTAGCCCTCGAAGCGCTCACGGCTGGAGTCCGACTCGGCCTCGCTGTGGCGGCGCTTGACGAACGGCACGGCGCCCTCGAACGGCGTCGTGTAGCGGCGCTCGCGCCCGTACCGGTTGCGGTAGCGGACCTCGATCTGCGTCTTGTGGCCGTGCAGCAGCGCCTTCTTCGCGCGCTGCGGCAGCCCGGCGAACGGGATGTCCGTACGGAAGCCGAGGGCGTCGGCGAGCGCGCCGATGAGCCGGGCGAAGTAGTCCTTGGTGTGGCCGTGCGACCAGGGGTGGATGGCGCCCTCGTCGAGCGACTTCTCCTCGTCCGGCACGATCAGATCGGGGTCGACCTCCATGCGCGTACCGATGCCCGTGCAGTCGGGGCAGGCGCCGAAGGGCGAGTTGAAGGAGAAGGAGCGGGGCTCCAGCTCCTCGAACGACAGGTCGTCGTGCGGGCAGTACAGGTGCTCCGAGTACATGCGCTCGCGCTCGGGGTCGTCCTCGGGGAGGTCGACGAAGTCGAGCACGACCATGCCGCCGGACAGGCCGAGCGCGGTCTCCACGGAGTCGGTCAGGCGGCGCTTGGCGGAGTCCTTCACCGTGAGGCGGTCGACGACGACCTCGATGGTGTGCTTCTCCTGCTTCTTCAGCGTCGGCGGCTCGGTGAGCTGGACCGTCTGGCCGTCCACGCGCGCGCGGGAGTAGCCCTTGGTCTGCAGGTCGCTGAAGAGGTCGACGAACTCGCCCTTGCGCTCGCGCACCAGCGGCGACAGGACCTGGAAGCGGCTGCCCTCGGGCAGCTCCAGGACCTTGTCGACGATGGCCTGCGGGGACTGGCGCGCGATGGGGCGGCCGCACTCGGGGCAGTGCGGCTTGCCGATGCGCGCGAAGAGCAGGCGCAGGTAGTCGTAGACCTCGGTGATGGTGCCGACCGTGGAGCGCGGGTTGCGCGAGGTCGACTTCTGGTCGATCGAGACGGCCGGGGAGAGGCCCTCGATGAAGTCGACGTCCGGCTTGTCCATCTGGCCGAGGAACTGGCGGGCGTAGGAGGACAGCGACTCGACGTACCGCCGCTGGCCCTCGGCGAAGATCGTGTCGAACGCGAGCGAGGACTTGCCGGAGCCGGACAGACCGGTGAAGACGATGAGGGAGTCACGCGGGAGGTCGAGCGAGACATTCCGGAGATTGTGCTCGCGCGCGCCACGGACGATGAGACGGTCGGCCACGCCGGTCCGTACCTTTCCTTGGGAGAAGTGACAGGAAGCCCTTCAGGACACCTGCGGACAGGGGTCCTGAAGGACTGGGAGCCCTGAGAAGCCTGCCGTTTTGAAGACTAGAGGGAGCCACTGACAACGCGGTCGGCTTCCTGCTGTTCGGTAACAAACCCGGACCTTCAAGAATGCCCGAGGCCGCCCCCGACCATATAGCACGTACATTCGATTACGGCATGATGTCAGCCACCTTCACCCGAACGTGTGGCACCGCTACCGTCTGCGGCATGGATCATCACGAGCGTGACCTGCTGTCTGTACGTGAAGCGACCGAACGACTGCTCGCCGCGGTCGGCACCCTGGACAACGCTGCTGTGACGCACCCGTCACGTCTGCCCGGGTGGACCCGCGGTCATGTCCTCGCCCACCTCGCCCGCAACGCGGACGCACTCGTCAACGTCCTCGACGGGCGCCCCATGTACGCGAGCGCGGAGGCGCGCGACGCGGACATCGAGCAAGGCGCCCCGCGCGACCTGGACGCCCACCTCGCGGACGTCAGGGAGAGCGCGGAACGCTTCCAGCACGCCGGCGCCCAGGACGCGGACTGGTCCCGCACGGTGGAGCTCCGCAACGGCGTGAAGGACGTCGCCGCCCGCATCCCGTTCCGGCGCTGGGCCGAGGTGGAGCTGCACCATGTGGACCTGGCCATCGGATACGAGCTGGAAGACCTGTCCGAGGAGTTCACGCGACGGGAGACCGACTTCCTGATGCAGCGCTTCCGCGACCACCTGCCGGACGCGTCCGCCGTCCACGGCCCCCCGGCCGACCTCCTCGGCTGGCTCTCCGGCCGCAGGGACGGCGCCGCGCTCACCGTCGACGGTGGTGGCTCCCTGCCCGCGTTGCCGCCGCTATAGGCTGAGCGCATGACGTACAGCGGAGCGGTGAAGGTCGGCGGCCCGGCGGACGTGCACGAGCTGCAGGACCTGATGATCTCCAAGGTCGCGGTCGGCCCCATGGACAACAACGCCTATCTGCTGCGGTGCCGCGCGACCGACCAGCAGCTCCTCATCGACGCGGCGAACGAGGCGACGACACTGCTCCGCCTCATCGGTGACGACGGCATCGCGGCCGTCGTCACCACGCACCGCCACGGCGACCACTGGCAGGCGCTCGCCGAGGTCGTGGCCGCCACGGGCGCGCGCACGTACGCGGGCCGCGACGACGCCGAGGGCATCCCGGTGGCGACGGACGTCCCCGTCGCGGACGGCGACACGATCGAGTTCGGCCACATCACCCTCACCGCCCGCCACCTCGTCGGCCACACCCCGGGCTCCATCGCCCTGATCTACGACGACCCACACGGCCACCCCCACGTCTTCACCGGGGACTGCCTCTTCCCGGGCGGCGTCGGCAACACGTGGAAGGACCCGGAGGCCTTCGCCAGCCTCATCGACGACGTCGAGTCGAAGATCTTCGCCCCGCTCCCGGACGAGACCTGGGTCTACCCGGGCCACGGCAACGACACATCGCTGGGCGCCGAACGCCCTCACCTCCAGGAGTGGCGCGCCCGGGGCTGGTGAACCGCCTCCGCCGTTACGCCCCCGCAGTCCCCGCCCCCACCAGCCCCGCCACCCGCTCCACCCCGAACGCGTACCCCTGCACCCCGCAGCCCGCGATCACGCCGTTCGCGCGGAGTGAGACGTAGGAGTGGTGGCGGAACGTCTCTCGCTGGTGGATGTTCGAGATGTGGACCTCGATCACCGGGAGGCCGTCGCAGGTGTTGAGGGCGTCCAGGAGGGCGACGGAGGTGTGGGAGTAGGCGGCCGGGTTGATGACGATGCCGGCGTGGTGTTCGCGGGCCTCGTGGATCCAGTCGACGAGTTCGCCCTCGTGGTTGGACTGGCGGAAGTCGATCGTGGCGCCGTGGGCGGCGGCGGCCTTGACGCAGAGGGCCTCGACGTCGGCGAGGGTGTCGTGGCCGTAGATCTCGGGCTGGCGCTTGCCGAGGAGGTTCAGGTTCGGGCCGTTCAGGACCAGGATCGGCGCGGTGGCGAGGGTGTGCGGCACAAGGATCTCCGTACGTCGGGCGGATGCTCCTTGTGGGTCTATCACGCGGGGGTCAGGGGGTGACCGCCAGTTCCACGTAGGCCGCCAGGATCACCAGGTGCACGCCGCCTTGGAGAGGTGTGGCGCGGCCGGGGACGACCGTCAGCGTCGTGACGATGAGGGTCAGGGCGAGCAGCGTCATGTGGGTCGCGCCCAGGCCCAGGACGAGCGGGCCCGAGAGCCAGAACGAGGCGATGGCGACGGCCGGGACCGTCAGGCCGATGCTGGCCATGGCGGAGCCGAGCGCCAGGTTGAGGCTGGTCTGGACGCGGTCGCGGCGGGCGGCGCGCAGGGCGGCGATGGTCTCCGGGAGCAGCACGAGCAGCGCGATGATCACGCCGACGACGGCCTGCGGCATACCGGCCGCCTCCACCCCGTGTTCGATGGTTTTCGAGACGCCTTTGGCCAGGCCGACGACCGCGATGAGCGCCAGGGCGAGCAGGCCCAGGCTGGCCAGCGCGGTGGAGGTGCTCGGCGAGTCCGCGTGGTCGTCGGCGTCGATGACGTCGCCGTGCTTGGTGATCGGCAGGAAGTAGTCGCGGTGGCGCACGGTCTGCGTGGCGACGAAGAGGCCGTACAGGATCAGCGCGGCGATCGCGGAGAAGAGGAGCTGGGAGGTGGAGAACTCCGGGCCCTGCTTGCTGGTCGTGAACGTGGGGAGGACGAGGCAGAGCGTGGCCAGGGTCGCCACCGTCGCGAGCGCGCTGCCCGTGCCCTCCGACTGGAAGATCGCCACGCGGTGGCGGAGGGCGGCGCAGAGCAGGCTGATGCCGACGATGCCGTTGCAGGTGATCATCACGGCGGCGAAGACCGTGTCCCGGGCCAGGGTGGCGCTCTTGTCGCCGCCGTCGGCCATCAGCGTGACGATGAGCGCGACCTCGATGACCGTGACGGCGACGGCCAGGACGAGCGAGCCGAAGGGTTCGCCGACGCGGTGGGCGATGACCTCCGCGTGGTGCACGGCGGCGAGGACGGAGCCCGCGAGGACGAGGGAGACGACGGCGACCAGGACGCCCGGCAGGTCGCGGCCCCAGGTGAGTGCGAGCAGCACGACCGCCAGCACCGGGACGACGACGGTCCACCGCGTGGCCAGTGCCCGGAGTCTGGTGATCATGCATTCGATGGTGCCCGGGGTGGGGCGGGGCCGCGACTCAGGCGCCGCCCCCTGAGCATCGCCTCGTGCGTCACTTCAGTTCGCGCGCGTCCCTGACGTCGTAGTTGCCGAAGGCGGGCGGCCGGGTGCAGAGGGCGGTCAGCCGTTCGTTCAACTGGGCGACCTCGGGGCGTGCGTCGCTGCGCAGCGCCTCGTCGTACGACGCGAACTCGATGACCGCGAGGTAGCGCCCGGCCTGGTCGCGGTCCTGGAGCAGGATGCGGTGGGTGGGCCCGCCGGACTCCCCCGCCATGCGCTGCTCGAACCGGTCGAGCAGCTCCTTCATCTCGTCGAAGCGGTGTGTCTCGAAGTCGACGATCTGGACGAACCTCTGGCTCATGGGGCCTCCCCCGCACGGCCGGCGCGCCCCGGGCCGGGGTGCGCTCAGGGCCCAAGCAAGCACCGGGAGGCGTACGCGGCAACCGTCCGCGCACACCTCCCGGTGCTGGTAATGCCTACGCCCGACGGCGTCAGACGTCGATGCTGTCCTTGCGGTCCCGGGCGGTCGCCGCCTCCCGCTCGGCCTGCTTCCTGGAGGCGATGAGGCTGGTGATCGTGGTGATGATCAGGACGCCGCAGATGACGCTCAGGGAGACCGGGATGGAGATCTCCGGCACGTGCACGCCGTTCTCGTGCAGGGCGTGCAGGACCAGCTTCACGCCGATGAAGCCGAGGATCACCGACAGGCCGTAGCTGAGGTGGACCAGCTTCTTGAGCAGGCCGCCGATGAGGAAGTAGAGCTGGCGCAGGCCCATGAGGGCGAATGCGTTGGCCGTGAAGACGATGTACGGGTCCTGGGTCAGGCCGAAGATCGCGGGGATCGAGTCCATCGCGAAGAGCACGTCGGTCATGCCGATGGCGAGCATGACGACCAGGAGCGGCGTCATGATCTTCTTGCCGTGCTCATGGATGAAGAGCTTCGTGCCGTGGTACCGGTCGGCGACGCCGAACTTCGTCTCGATGGACTTCAGCAGGCGGTTCTCCTCGAACTCCTCCTCCTCGTCGTCGCCCATCGCCTCCTTGACGAGCTTCCAGGCGGTGTAGATGAGGAACGCGCCGAAGATGTAGAAGACCCAGGAGAAGTTGGCGATGACGGCGGCGCCCGCCGCGATGAAGATTGCTCGCAGCACGAGCGCTATCAGCACGCCGAACAGCAGGACGCGCTGCTGGAGGTGGGTCGGCACCGAGAACTTCGCCATGATCAGGATGAAGACGAAGAGGTTGTCGACGCTGAGCGATTTCTCGGTGATGAAGCCCGCGAAGAACTCGCCGCCCGCCTGACTGCTGCCCCAGATGGTCACGCCGATGCCGAAGAGCACGGCGAGGGCGATCCAGACGACGGTCCAGATCCCGGCTTCCTTGATGGATACGTCGTGGGGCTTGCGCCCGATGAAGAAGTCGACCGCGATCAGGGCACACAGACCGAGAATGGTCAGCACCCAAAGGGTCATCGATACGTCCACTGCGCCTCCGGCGTCGTACGGCTACTGATCAGCGTCGTCGCTGCCGGAGGTCTCTTCCACCCGAGCGCGTGCCGCGCCTCGGGCCGACGCCCCGGGATCGACGGCCATCGGGCCGCATCGTCCGTATTGACGGGAACGCCGCGCACGGGAGTACTCCCCTCCGCGTAAAGAAGAGTACTCGAAACACCCATGGAAGGTAAAGGGTTAGGTAAAGGTCATTCCAAGTCCGCAGGTCAGGGGCTTGGTCGAAGGCAAAGAGATCACAGGCCCCGCTCTCTTTGCGCCCTCGCCACCTCCTCCAGCACCCGGCGCAGGACCGCGCTGCCGTCCGGGATCGCCGGTGGCTCGTACGTCCAGGTGTGTCCCACCCACGGGTCGGCGAGGTGGTCGTCGGGGACCGGCGTCAGCCGCAGCAGCGCCCGCCACAGCGGGTCGAGGAGCGGGCCGTACTCGGCGGCGTCCTCGCGGTCGGCCACGAGCATCAGGTGCACGCCGACGCGCGGGCCCTCGTCCGCGAGGTAGCGCAGACGGGTCACCGCGCGGTCGTCGAAGCCGTGCGGGAAGTCGTGGACGACGAGGAGCTGTTCGGCGACGTCGAGGTCGGGCGGCAGGGCGTCCACCGCGCCGCTGCGCACCGCCATCTGCACGAGGTCGACCCGCTCGGTCAGCCGGGTCAGGGTCTCGGCGACGCCCGCCGTCCCCCGGGCCACGGGTCCGGCGAGCACCCCGGCGTCGACGAGCGGGGCGAGCGCCCCCGACGCCGTGCCCGCCGGGTCGACGACATGGACGCTGAACTCGCCCGCCGGGTAGGCCGCGAGGAGCCGCGCCACCAGCTCGGTCGCGGTACGGGCGGCGCGGGCCCGCAGCTCGTCGGCGTCCGCGAGCGCCTCGGGGTCGGACGCGCCCGCGTCGATCCACAGGCCGCGCTCCAGCGGCAGCCGCACCAGCATGGGGATGCGCAGGCCGACGCTGTCGCTCTCGGGCAGCCGCATGTCGCCCAGGCGGACGGCCATGGGGATCTCCATGGGGCTGCGGTACGCGTGCCAGCACGGGTTGTCCCAGCCCGCGTACGGGGCCGGGAGCGCGGGTTCGACCACCTCCGACTCGGCGACGAGCTGGGCCAGGTCCCGGTCGAGCGCCTCCCGCGCGCGGTCGACGAGGGCGGCGTGCTTGGCGGCGGCGGCCTCGCGCGCGGCGTCGGCCTGGCCGCCGATGCGGCTGCGGGGGTCGGAGAGGACCTTGTCGAGCTCCTGCTCCATGCGGGAGTCGGCGAAGTCGACGGCGCTGCGGTAGGCGGCGGCGGTGCGGGCCAGGTCCTCGAACATGCCCCACACCTGGTTGTAGAGCCGCTCCTCCATGGACCAGCCGGTCGCGTCGCCCGCCACGGGCGCCGCGGGCCCGTCACCCGGTCCGGCGGCCGGGGCCGGGGCGGGCGACGGGGGCGCCTGGCGGCCCGGGTGGGTGTAGTCGATGGGGCCGGGCGGGGTGCCCCCGGGGGCCGCGGGGGCGGGCGCGGTCGGTGGCAGCGGGCTCACCGCCTGGCCCGCCGTGGCGGCAGCCCGGACCTGCGTCTCGTCGGCGGGGAGCGGCGCGGGCGCCACGGTGCGGGCCAGGCTCTGGGCGACGGCCTGGTGGACGGCGCCCGCGAGCGCGTGCGCGTCGGGCACGCCCTGGTCGGCGAAGAGGGCGGCGAGCCCGTCGGCGTAGCCCTGGCCGACGGCGCGGACCTTCCAGGCGCCCTGTCTGCGGTACAGCTCCAGGGCGGTGACGGCCGACTCGGTGTCGAGGCCGGTGATGGTGTAGCTGGCCAGTTCGTCACCGTCGAGCCCGGTGACCGCGACGTACGGGGCCGCCACCGCGCCGAACCGGGTGGGCCCGCCGGTGCCGGTCGGCAGGGCGAGCAACACAGTGACGCGGTGCACGTCGTGCGGCATGGCGTCCAGGTCGACGGCGAGCCGGTGGTCGGCGGCGGCCTGGCGCGGGACCTCGAGACCGGGCAGCGCGGGCGCGCCGGGGTGGGCGACGTGGCCCGGGCCGCGCACGGTGCCCCGGTCGTCGGCGAGCGTGGCGCCCGCGACGACCGGGCGGCCGGCCGACACCCGGATCTCCAGACGGGTCCGGTTCAGCGGGTGGTTCTGGCCCCGCACCAGTTCGGCCGCCATCACGGGCCCACTACAGGCCCGGGAGGATCGCGGGCATGAGGTCCTGGAACGTACGGCCGTTGGCCGCCGTGCCCAGGGCCGTCATCTTCCAGCCGCCCGAGGTGTCCCGGTGCACCTTCGCCATGATCTGCGCCGTGTACTGGCCGCCGCCGTCGAGCGTGTAGCGGGCGAGTTCCTGGCCGGTGGTCTCGTCGACCAGGCGGCAGAACGCGTTCTGCACCTCCTGGAAGGTCTGGCCGGTGAAGGAGTTGACCGTGAAGACGATCTGGTCGATGTGGACCGGGACGCGCTCCAGGTCGACCAGGATCGCCTCGTCGTCGCCGCCCTGTCCGACGCCGCCGACCAGGTTGTCGCCGGTGTGCCGCACCGAGCCGTCGTCGCTGACGAGGTGGCGGAAGAAGACCACGTCCACCGGCTGCTTGTCGGCGAAGAGGACGGCGGAGGCGTCCAGATCGATCTCCCGGGTGCGGGAGCCGAACAGGCCGCGCCGCGGGGCGGCCTGCCAGCCGAGGCCCATGCGGACGGCGGTGAGGGTGCCTCCGCCCTTCTTCTCCAGGCTGATGGCCTGGCCCTTGGTCAAGCTGATGCCGGGGCCCTTTGAAAAGTCGGCCGTCACGCGCTGTCCCCTCTCGAACTGTCCCCTGTTGCCGCGGCTTGCGCGCGGTGGGGCAAACCCTATGGGGCACCGCTGACAACGCCGCCACCGCGGGCGGGGTTTGTGGCGGCATTGCAACACAGCCGCCGCGCCCCGCCCGGGGTGACCGGTCAGGCGATGCCCGCCTCCCGCATCTGCCGCAGCTCCTTCTTCATCTCCGACACCTCGTCGCGCAGGCGCGCCGCGACCTCGAACTGGAGGTCGGCGGCGGCGGCCCGCATCCGGTCGGTCAGCTCCTCGATCTGCTCGGAGAGCTCGGCGGCGGGGCGGTCGGTGGGGACGGTCTCCGCCGCCTTGCCGCGCTTCTTCTTGCCGGTGTCGGCCTTGCCGAGCGAGGGGACGGGCGCCTTGGCGGGCTTGCCGTCCTTGCCGCCCTTGCGGTAGCCGGTGCCGAGCAGCGCCTCGGTGTCGACGTCCTCGCGCGCGATGGACGCCACGATGTCGTTGATCTTCTTGCGGAGCGGCTGGGGGTCGATGCCGTTCGCCTTGTTGTACGCGATCTGCTTCTCGCGGCGCCGGTTCGTCTCGTCGATGGCCTTCTCCATCGCCGGGGTGATCTTGTCGGCGTACATGTGGACCTGGCCCGACACGTTACGGGCGGCGCGGCCGATGGTCTGGATCAGGGACGTGCCGGAGCGCAGGAAGCCCTCCTTGTCGGCGTCGAGGATCGCGACCAGGGAGACCTCGGGCAGGTCGAGGCCCTCGCGGAGCAGGTTGATGCCGACCAGGACGTCGTACTCGCCCGCGCGCAGTTCGCGCAGGAGCTCGACGCGGCGCAGGGTGTCGACGTCGCTGTGCAGATAGCGCACCTGGATGCCCAGCTCCACGAAGTAGTCCGTGAGGTCCTCGGCCATCTTCTTGGTGAGCGTGGTGACCAGGACGCGCTCGTCCTTGTCGGTGCGGGTGCGGATCTCGTGCACCAGGTCGTCGATCTGGCCCTCGGTGGGCTTGACCACGACCTCCGGGTCGACGAGGCCGGTGGGGCGGATGATCTGCTCGACATAGCCGTCCGAGCGCGACAGCTCGTAGTTCCCGGGCGTCGCCGACAGGTAGACGGTCTGGCCGACGCGCTCCTGGAACTCCTCCCACTTCAGCGGGCGGTTGTCGAGCGCCGAGGGCAGCCGGAAGCCGTGGTCGACGAGGGTGCGCTTGCGGGAGGCGTCGCCCTCGTACATGGCGCCGATCTGCGGCACGGTGACGTGCGACTCGTCGATGACGAGGAGGAAGTCCTCGGGGAAGTAGTCGAGCAGCGTGTTCGGCGGGGAGCCGGGCTCGCGGCCGTCGAAGTGCATCGAGTAGTTCTCCACGCCGGAGCAGGTGCCGATCTGGCGGAGCATCTCGATGTCGTAGGTGGTGCGCATGCGCAGGCGCTGGGCCTCCAGGAGCTTGCCTTGCTTCTCCAGCGTGGTGAGGCGCTCGCCGAGCTCCTTCTCGATGTCGTTGACCGCGCGCTCCAGGCGCTCGGGGCCCGCGACGTAGTGCGAGGCCGGGAAGACGTAGAGCGACTGGTCGTCGCTGATGACCTCGCCGGTGAGGGGGTGCAGCGTGGACAGCGCCTCGATCTCGTCGCCGAACATCTCGATGCGGACGGCGAGCTCCTCGTAGACCGGGAAGATCTCGATGGTGTCGCCGCGCACGCGGAAGGTGCCGCGCTGGAACGCCAGGTCGTTGCGCGTGTACTGGATGTCGACGAAGCGGCGCAGCAGCTCGTCCCGGTCGATCTCGGCGCCGACCTTGAGGGGGACCATGCGGTCCACGTACTCCTGCGGCGTGCCCAGGCCGTAGATGCAGGAGACGGAGGCGACCACGACGACGTCCTTGCGGGTCAGCAGGGAGTTCGTCGCGGAGTGGCGCAGGCGCTCCACCTCCTCGTTGATCGAGGAGTCCTTCTCGATGTAGGTGTCCGACTGCGGGACGTACGCCTCGGGCTGGTAGTAGTCGTAGTACGAGACGAAGTACTCGACCGCGTTGTTCGGCAGCAGCTCGCGGAACTCGTTCGCCAGCTGGGCGGCGAGCGTCTTGTTCGGGGCCATCACCAGGGTGGGGCGCTGGAGCTTCTCGATCATCCAGGCCGTGGTGGCGGACTTACCGGTGCCGGTCGCACCGAGCAGGACGACATCCTTCTCGCCTGCGCGGATGCGCTTGTCCAGCTCGGCGATGGCCGCGGGCTGGTCACCGCTGGGCTGGTAGGGGCTGACGACCTCGAAGGGTGCCACCGTGCGTTCGATCTTCGTTACGGGCCGCATGGAATCAACCGTACGACTCGCCACTGACAACCGGGGGCGATCCGCGTCCGGGGCCGCCCTCTCACCAGCCCTGCGAGGTGCGCGAGGCCGGTCGCTCGGTGACGCCGCGCGGTCGCGGGACACCCGCGCGTGAGAGGCCGTCCCGCTCGGCCTCCAGGGCGTCGCGCCAGTCGGGGCGGCCCATGACCATCAGCGGGTCGAACAGGACGACCACACCGGCGAGGAGCAGGAAGCACAGGGGGCCGATCATCATCGGGGCGAGTATCCCGGCGGCCGAGTCGCCGCCCGGGTCGCCGACGGCGTCGGTCTGCGTGTGGACGCTGACGGCGGCCATCCCCATGTAGTGCATGCCGGAGACGGCGAGCCCCATGATCAGGCTCGCGCCGATGCTCCACAGGATGCCGCGGACCTGGACGGCGGCCCACAGCGCGGCGGTGGCGGCCACCATGGCGATGACCACGGAGGCGCCGACGACGAAGGTGTTGTACTCGATCGTCCCGTGCAGCCGCATTCCGGCCATACCCAGGTAGTGCATGGACGCGACGCCGAGCCCGGTGATCGTGCCGCCGGTGAACAGGGCGACGCCGGTCGCGCCCTTGTAGCCGACGATGAACACGCCGATGCCGACCATGACGATGGCGAGGCCGAGGCTCGCGAAGGTCAGCGCCTTGTCGTAGTGGATCGGCACGCCCTCGACGGTGAAGCCCATCATGGCGATGAAGTGCATGGTCCAGATGCCCGAGCCGATCGCCGCGGAGCCGAGAGCGAGCCAGCCGGCGCGCCAGGTGCTGGCCACGCGGAGCGATCTCGTGGTGCACCGCAGACCGAGGGCTCCGCCGAGGCAGGCCATGAAGTACGCCACCAATGGCGTAACCAGCCCATAACTGAAGCCGTCGACCGTCCCCTGCATGTGCCGCAGCCCTTCCGCCCGATGCCGTGTCCGAGATGTCCGGTACGTTCCTTTTCAACGACCACTGGGAAGGCCGGTGTTGAGGCTGAGATTAAAGCGCACCCCGGAACGTCCGATTGATTTTCCGGCAAAGAAACCTGGTCACCGAAGGCGGGGTGGGTCGCTGTCGGGCAACTCCGTTCACCTTATGACCATCCTTCGCCTGTGTTCTGTTGGCCACCTCCTGTCAGTCTCGTCCCGTCCGTGTTCTCATCACGCACGAGGAGCGAACGTGTACGTACGCGCAGCAGCCGCCCTGGCCACCGTGACCGGCTCCGCGGTCATCGGTGTCCTTGTCCTGCCCACCGCCGCCCAGGCCACCACCCGGCACGACCGTCCCGTGATAATCGCTCACCGCGGCGCCTCCGCCTACGCTCCCGAGAACACCCTCGAAGCCATCGACGAGGCCGACGACCTCGGCTTCGACTGGGTCGAGAACGACGTGCAGCGCACCAAGGACGGCGCGCTGGTCATCATCCACGACACGACCCTGGACCGGACGACCAACGTCGAGGAGCTCTACCCCGACCGCGCGCCCTGGAACGTGAGGGACTTCACCGCCGCCGAGATCGCCAGGCTCGACGCGGGAAGCTGGAAGGGCGCCAAGTTCGCGGGGCTGCGGATCCCGACGCTGCACCAGTACCTGCGGCGCGTGGACCACAACCGCCAAAGGCTCCTCATGGAGATCAAGTCGCCCGAGCTGTACCCCGGCATCGAGGCGCAGATCATGCGTGAGCTGCGCAACGACGGCTGGCTGAGCCGGGGACACGTCAAGCGCCGCCTCGTCATCCAGAGCTTCAGCGCGGACAGTGTACGGACGGTCCACACCCTGCGCCCCGACATCGTCACGGGCTACCTGGGCACGCCCGCCGTCACCGAGCTGCCCTCCTACGCGCGGTTCACCGACCAGATCAACCCGAGCAACACCACGATCTCCACGGACTACGTGAAGGCCGTGCACGCCCTCAAGGGCGCCCACAAGAAGCCGCTCGAGGTCCACACCTGGACCGTGAACGACGCCGCGACCACCCAGCGGGTCGCCGGCTACGGCGTCGACGGGATCATCACGAACGCGCCGGACGTGGTGCGCAGGGCCCTGCGCGGCTGAGCCGGCGCGGCGGCGGGCCGGGCGTTGTCAGTGCCCGGCCCTAACGTGGTCGGCATGGATGCCACTGGGCAGGACACCGCCGGGCGGACGGCCGCCGGACAGGACCGGGTCGTGTGGGCCGTCACGGCCAGCGACATCGGGCCGCTGCTGCTCGCCGCCACGGGGGAAGGGCTGGTGAGCGTGGTCTTCCACGCCACCGACGCGGTACGGGACCGGATGCTCGGCCGGCTCGGCGCCCGCTTCGGGACCGAGCCGGTCGAGGCGCCGGACGCGCCGGTGATCGCGGAGGCGCGCAGACAGTTGGCCGAGTACTTCGCCGGGCGGCGCCGCGCCTTCGACCTCCCGCTCGACTGGTCGCTGATCGGCGGGTTCAACCGCGAGGTGCTGCGCGCGCTGGCCGCCGGGGTGCCGTACGGGGCGGTCGTCGGGTACGGGGAGCTGGCCGCGCGCGTCGGGCAGCCCGGGGCGGCGCAGGCGGTGGGGGCGGCGATGGGGGCGAATCCCCTGCCGGTCGTGGTGCCGTGCCACCGGGTGGTGGAGCGGGACGGGGGGATCGGGGGGTTCGGGGGCGGCCTCGAGACCAAGCGGCAGTTGCTCGCGCTGGAGGGGGTGTTGCCCGCGCCTCTCTTCTGAGAAGGTCCGGGCGGGGCGACAAGCCGCCTCGCGCTGTTGGGGCCCGGAGGTTGTGGGGTGGGGTTGTTCGGTCGTGGGCCGCTGAAGGAAGCGGATACGGGCAGAGGTGCGGGCATCGACGGCGCCGCGCTGGGCGCCTTGCAGCGGCGTACGCAGCGTGTGCTCGTCGCCTCGCAGATCCTCGGGGGGCTCGGCACCGCCACCGGGATCGCGCTCGCCGCCGTGCTGGCCAAGAAGGTCAGCGGGGACGAGGCGCTGTCGGGGCTCGCGTCGACGGCCAGCGTCGCCGGGACGGCCGTGCTCTCGATGCCGCTCGCCGCGCTGATGAACGCGCGCGGGAGGCGGGCCGGGCTCGTGCTCGCCTATGTCGTCGGCGCGCTGGGCGCCGCCCTGACCGTGCTCGCCGCCGCGGCCGGGAACTTCCCGCTGCTGCTCGTCGGGCTCGCCGGGTTCGGTGCCGCGTCGTCCGCGAACCTCCAGGCCCGCTACGCCGCCGCCGACCTGGCCGCGCCCGAGCGGCGGGCCCGCGCCATCTCCACCGTCGTCTGGGCCACCACCATCGGCGCCGTCCTCGGCCCGAACATCGCCGCCCCCGCGGGCCGCAGCGTCGCCGGGCTCGGCATACCCGCCGAGTCGGGCCCCTTCGTCTGGGCCGCCGGGGTGTTCCTCCTAGCCGCGGCCCTCGTCCACCTCACCCTGCGCCCCGACCCCCTCCTCACCGCGCGGACCCTCGCCCCGGCCGAGGAGCGGACCCGGGAGGCCCGCTCGCTGCGCGCCGGGCTCGCCGCGGTCTCCGCCTCGCCGCGCGCCCGGCTCGCGCTGGTGACGGTCGCCGTGTCGCACACCGCGATGGTGTCGGTCATGTCGATGACGCCGGTGGACCTCGAACACCACGGCGCGGGGATCGAGTTGATCGGCCTGGTCATCAGCGGGCACATCGCCGGGATGTACGCGTTCTCGCCGGTGATGGGGCGCCTCGCGGACCGGTACGGGCGGCTGTCGGTGATCGGCCTCGCCGTGGCGCTCCTGGCCTGCGCGGCGCTGCTCGCCGGGACCGCGGGCGGCAGCCACGCGCAGAGCGCCGCGGGCCTGTTCGTGCTCGGGCTCGGCTGGTCGGCGGGGCTCGTCGCGGGCTCCGCCCTGCTCACGGACTCCGTGCCGGGGGCCGCGCGCGCCGCGGCGCAGGGCCTGTCCGATCTGACGACCAGTCTGTCGGCGGGCATCGGCGGCGCGACGGCGGGCCTGGTGGTGGCGACGGCGAGCTACGCGTGGCTGAACCTGGCGGCGGCGTGCCTGCTCCTCCCGCTCGCCGCCTTCGCGCTGTTCACCTCCCGCGCCCGGCCCTCGTAGCCGGGCGGCCTGAGCAGCGGGGACGGCTCAGTGCGGGAGCGTGAGGTGGTACGCCTTGCGGAGCGTCTCGTGCACCGTCCACGTCGTGCGGTCGCCCGCGCGCAGCACCGCCGCCGTGCCCGGGGCGAGTTCCAGAACCCCGCCGCCCTCGATCTCGACGGTGGCCCGGCCGCTGACGACCACGAACATCTCGTCCGCCTCGGTGTCGGTGACGACGCCGGGCGTGATCTGCCAGACGCCGCGCACCTGCCTGCCGTCGGCCGACTCCCACAGGACCGCGCCGGTGACGACCGGGTCACCGGAGACGATCTGGGCCGGGTCCAGGGGCTCCGGTGCCAGCTCCACGTCGGCCACCTGGACGGCGAGAGAGGGCGGCGCGGACACGGGCGGGTTCGTCGTGGTCATGAGGCGTCACCCTAGGAGTCCCGCGCGCCTGCCCGCACTGGACGCCTCGTAGCGCGTACGCCCCGACGACTGGACGGCCCGTCCAGGGGCCGACGTTCCTCAAGCGTTTTGTCGACAAGTCACCGGAGGCGGTCCATGGAGATCTCGGGCTTGGTGAGCGCGATCGTGATCGGCATCGTCATCGGAGTGCTCGGCCGGCTCGCACTGCCCGGCCGCCAGCGCATCGGCGTCCTCGCGACGATCCTCGTCGGGGTCGTGGCCGCCTTCCTCGGTTCGGCGGTCGCCGCGGGCTTCGGCGTCCAGGAGACGCGCGGGGTGGACTGGATCGAATGGCTGATCCAGATCGGCCTCGCCGCGCTCGGCGTCTCCCTGCTCGACCGCGGCCGCGGCCGCCGCGTGCGCCGCTGAGACGAAGGGCGGCCCACACCGCTCACCGTTCCCTCTTCAACGACCCGGTCCGCCGGGGCTCCTCAGGACGCCTGTTCGGTAGCAGACTCCGCCGTGCGCACAGCCGGAACCATCCGCCGTACGACGCGTCGCACGCCGCGTCACTGAGCCGAAGGGACGGCGATCGGGCATGAGCGGGAACAAGGCAGTCGCGTATCTCAAGCCGGGCGCGGTGGAGGTCAGGACCATCGACCACCCGACGCTCGAACTGAAGGACGGGCCGGGGGTGGCGTCGGCGAACGTCGGCCGCACTTGTCGGCACGGCGTGATCCTCAAGGTCCTCGCCACCAACATCTGCGGCAGCGACCAGCACATGGTGCGCGGCCGCACCACCGCGCCCGAGGGTCTGGTCCTCGGCCACGAGATCACCGGCGAGATCGTCGAGAAGGGGCCCGACGTCGAGTTCCTTGACGTCGGGGATGTCGTCTCGGTGCCGTTCAACATCGCGTGCGGCCGCTGCCGCAACTGCAAGGAGCGCAAGACCGGCATCTGCCTGAACGTCAACCCGGCACGGCCCGGCGCCGCGTACGGCTATGTCGACATGGGCGGCTGGGTCGGCGGCCAGGCCGAGTACGTCATGGTCCCCTACGCGGACTTCAACGCCCTGCGCTTCCCCGATCCCGAACAGGCGCGCGAGAAGCTGCTCGATCTGACGATGCTGTCGGACATCTTCCCGACCGGGTTCCACGGCGCGGTCACCGCGGGCACCCAGGTCGGCTCGACGGTCTACATCGCCGGGGCCGGACCGGTCGGCCTCGCGGCGGCGGCCTCCGCGCAGTTGCTCGGCGCGGCCGTGGTCATCGTCGGCGACCTGAACGCCGAACGGCTCGCGCAGGCGCGGAGCTTCGGCTGCGAGACCGTCGACCTGACGCGCGGCACGGTCGAGGACCAGGTCGCCGAGGTCCTCGGCGTGCCCGAGGTGGACGCGGCCGTGGACGCGGTCGGCTTCGAGGCGCGGGCGCACGGCCCGGACTCCGGCGAGGCGCCCGCGACCGTCCTCAACTCCCTGATGGGCCTCACGGCGGCCGGCGGCGCCCTCGGCATCCCCGGCCTCTACGTCACCGACGACCCCGGCGGCGTCGACCAGGACGCGCGCACCGGGACGCTGAAGGTGCGGCTCGGGCTCGGCTGGGCGAGGAGCCACCGGTTCACGACCGGGCAGTGCCCCGTCATGAAGTACCACCGGGGCCTGATGATGGCGATCCTGCACGAGCGCGTGCACATCGCCAAAGCCGTCAACGCGACGGTGATCGGCCTGGACGACGCGCCGCGCGGCTATGCCGAGTTCGACCAGGGTGCGAGCAGGAAGTACGTCCTCGATCCGCACGGCGCGCTGGACGGCGTACGGCCGGTCTAGGGAAGGCGACAAGGCGAGCCGGCACAAGCGGGGCCGCACGCGCGCGTGCGGCCCCGTCCCCCGCTTGTCCCCCGAGCGCACGGCTTCAGGGCTTCCTCCCCCACGCCGAGATCAAGGGCGTGTTCGAGGCCCGCCTCCCGCAGCAGGCGCGGAAGCCGTGGCGCAGCCGGTTGGCCAACTCCTGCACGGGGCCGTGCTCGTCGGGGCAGAGCAGCGGCTGGAGCGCCGGGTCGGCGTCCTCCACGAGCAGGTGCCCGCCGGGGCGCAAGGCGTCGATCATGGTCCGCAGCGCGCGGTCCCGGTCGGGGACATGGACGAGGACGAGCCGGGCGTGCACGAGGTCGAAGCGCTCGGCGGGCGGCTCGTCGGCGCGGATGTCGTGACGGCGGACCTCGACGGGGGCGGGCGGTGCGGCGCTCTGCCAGGACGTGTCGATGTCGGTGGCGAGGACCCGGCCGCTCGGGCCGGCCTTCCGCGCCAGCCAGGAGACGACGGACGTGCCGCCCGCGCCGACCTCCCAGCAGTGCGCGCCGGGGCCGATGCCGAGGCGTTCGAGGTGCCGGAACGTCGTCGGGTCGAAGAGCACCGAGAAGGCGTCGAAGCGCCGGCCCGCCTCGGGCTGCTGGTTGTCGAGGAGATAGGCGGGGTCGTCGTCGGAGCGCGTCATGGGGCCATCGTGGCAGCCGTTGTCGGTGGCGGCTGGCAGACTGGCCCGCCACGTACGGAAACGGATCGGGTACGGGTACGGGGTGCGAGGAGCCGGGCATGGCGAGGGCGGGCAACCTGCGGAAGGTCGGTGGCCTGCGCGGGGTGGGCGGGCTGCGGAAGGTCGCGCGGCTCGCGCGGCGGCGGCGCCGGGTCGACCTGAGCCACCCGGCGCGTTCCCCGCTCGGCTCGGCGGTCGTCGACTGCGTGACGTACCGCCACGGTGTCCGCGAGCGCGGCGGCCGCGATCTGGTCGAGGCGGTGCGCGCGGTGCGCAAGGCGGACGACGGGTTCGTCTGGCTGGGCCTGCACGAGCCGTCCGAGGCGGAGATCGCCGATGTCGCCGAGCTGTTCGATCTGCATCCGCTGGCGGTGGAGGACGCGGTCCACGCGCATCAGCGGCCGAAGGTCGAGTGGTACGGACAGACGCTGTTCGCCGTCCTGAAGACGGTCTGCTACGTGGAGCACGCGGAGCTGACCGCCACCAGCGAGATCGTCGACACCGGCGAGATCATGGTGTTCGTCGGGCGGGACTTCGTGATCACGGTGCGGCACGGGCGGCACGGTTCGCTCGGGCCGGTGCGCGAGAACCTGGAGGCCGCCCCGGAACAGCTCGCCAAGGGGCCCGCCGCCGTGCTGCACGCCATCGCGGACAGCGTCGTCGACGACTATCTGACGGTGCTCGACGGGGTGCAGGCGGACATCGACGAGGTCGAGACGGACGTGTTCGCGCGGAACGGGGCGCGGGCCGACCCCGGCCGCATCTACCAGCTCAAGCGTGAACTCCTCGAACTGAAGCGGGCGGTGGCGCCGCTGGCCCGCCCGGTCATGGAGCTGGCCGGACGCCCGTACCCCGTGGTGCCGCCCGAGATACAGGCGTACTTCCGGGACGTGTCGGACCATCTGCTGCGCGCCGTCGAGCAAGCCGCCGCCTTCGACGAGCTGCTCAACTCGATCCTCCAGGCCCATCTCGCGCAGGTGACGGTCGCGCAGAACGAGGACATGCGCAAGATCACCGCGTGGGCCGCGATCGTCGCCGTGCCGACGATGGGGTGCGGGATCTACGGCATGAACTTCGACCACATGCCCGAGCTGCACTGGCGCTACGGCTATCCGCTGATGGTGTCCGTCATCGCCGTCATCTGTGTCGGCGTCTACCGGGGGTTCAAGCGCAACGGCTGGCTGTGAGCACCGGTCGGGCCCGGCAGGTCACCGCTGGGCCCAGGCGGGATGGCGGGGGTCGTCCGCGCGGATGACGACGTCCGCCTGCTCGGCGGGGGCGCTCTCGTCGTCGTAGCGCGCGAAGGCCGGCAGCGTCCAGCGCTCCTCCTCGGGCGTACGGCGGCGCAGCGCGCCCGGTGTCAGGCTGACATGGACCGTGAGGTCGAACGGGAACCAGTGGTTCAGCAGGAACGGGCCGTGCAGCAGCAGGGCGCCGGTGGGCGGCAGTTCGACGTACGGGCTGCGGGTGGCGCGGTCCGTCGCCGGGTCCCACAGGTCGGGCAGGACGCGGCCGGTGCCGTCCGGTTCGAGGGGGCCGAAGACCTCGCGCCACAGGGCGCCCGTGTCGAACCAGCCGCTGTAGTACGCGTCCGGGTCCTCGTGCCCGAACTCGTAGCGCAGGGACGCCGGGCGCAGGAAACCGTCCGTGCCGACCGGCAGGGAGGAGCGGCCCCGCACGCGCAGGGCCTCGGCGACGCGGGCCGCGAGGTCGCCGGGGCGGGCGGCCGGGGCGCCGTCGAAGGCGACCTTCGGCCAGGGGCCGCCGTCGCCCGGCTTCAGGTCGAGCAGGCGCTCGGCGAGGGCGTCGCCGAGCCGTTCCCAGGTGATCGGTTCGAGTCGCACACGCTCCATGATGCCGGGCGGCCGCGCTGGGGCCCGGACGGTGCGGTGGCGCGGGCGTCCGGGCGGGCATGACGTCCGTATGACCAGCGCGATGCCGCCCCCCACGCCGCCCGCGCGCGGGCCCGTCGTCTTCCAGCCCGTCAAGCGCAGACGGTGTGGCGCCTGCCGCGCGGGTCCGCTCACCCTGCTCGTCATGGCGGACGGGCAGCCGTGCTGTCTGGACTGCGCCGACCTCGGCCACCTGGTGTACCTGCCGCGCGGCGACACCGCGCTGACGCGCAGGTCACGGGAGGAGAGCGGGCTCTCGGCCGTCGTCGTACGGTTCCACCGGCGGCGCGGGCGGTACGAGCGTCAGGGCGTCCTCGTCGAGGAGGCGGCGCTCACGCGGGCGGAAGCGCGCTGCCTCGCGGACGCGGAGGCGCGGGCGCGGCGCCGGGCGCGGGACGCGGCGTACCGCGCGGCGCAGGACGTGCGGTTCGAGGCGGCGTTCACGGCGGAGATCCTGCGCCTGTTCCCGGGGTGCCCGCCCGAGCGGGCGGCGGCCGTGGCCCGGCACGCGGGGGCGCGCGGCAGTGGCCGCGTCGGGCGCAGCGCGGCGGGGCGGGCCCTCACGCGGGGCGCGGTGACGGCGGCGGTGCGCGCGGCGGTCCGGCACGTCGACACGCCGTACGACCGGCTTCTGATGGACGGGGTGGGCCGCCGGGAGGCGCGGGCTCGGGTGACGGGGACGGTGGAGGCGGTGCTGGAGGCGTGGCGGCGGGGCTGAGGTCCGAGGGCGGGGCGTCCGCGCCGATGGGCCCGCTGCCAGCCCTGCGCAAGGACGGACCCGGACGACGCCTACGCGGGCGCTGCGGCGAACACCCCCGCGCTGGACGCGCACGCCCGCTCCTTCAGACGTACCGTGACGAAAAGAGCGACCTCGTAGCCTCCGCGTAGGGAGACGGCCATGGCCGACCCCAAAGGCTTCCTCAGCACGCCCCGCCAGGAGGCGCCCCGCCGCCCCGTCGAGGAGCGGGTCCACGACTGGGACGAGGTGTACGTGCCCGGCGGGCTGCTGCCGATCATCGGCGCGCAGGCCGACCGGTGCATGGACTGCGGGATCCCCTTCTGCCACGACGCGTGCCCGCTCGGCAATCTGATCCCCGAGTGGAACGAGCTGGTCAGCCGGGACGACTGGCGGGCCGCGAGCGAGCGCCTCCACGCCACGAACAACTTCCCCGAGTTCACCGGGCGGCTCTGTCCCGCCCCGTGCGAGGCGGGCTGCGTCCTCGCGATCAACCAGCCCGCGGTGACCATCAAGAACGTCGAGGTGGCCATCGCGGACCGGGCCTGGCAGGACGGGCTGGTGGCCGCGCGCCCGCCGGACCGGCTGAGCGGGTGGACGGTCGCCGTCGTCGGCTCGGGGCCCGCCGGACTCGCGGCGGCGCAGCAGCTGGCCCGTGCCGGGCACACGGTGGCGGTGTACGAGCGCGACGACCGGCCCGGCGGGCTCCTGCGCTACGGGATCCCCGCGTTCAAGATGGAGAAGCGGCAACTGGAGCGCAGGCTGGCGCAGTTGCGGGAGGAGGGGGTGCGGTTCCGTACGTCGGTGGAGATCGGCCGCGACCTCACCGGCGACGAGCTGCGGGCCAGGTACGACGCGGTGGTGATCGCCACCGGGGCCACGGCGTGGCGTGAACTGGACGTGCCGGGGCGGGAGCTGGCCGGGATCCACCAGGCGATGGAGTACCTGCCGGCCGCGAACCGGGTCGGCGAGGGCGACCTCGACGTGTCGCCGCTCAGCGCGGCGGGCCGGCACGTCGTCATCGTCGGGGGCGGGGACACCGGGGCCGACTGTCTGGGGACGGCCCTGCGCGAAGGGGCGGCGTCGGTGACGCAGTTGGACATCTACGGCAGGCCCGGTGACGTACGCGACGAGGAGGCCGAGCCCTGGCCGACGTACCCCAAGCTGTACCGGGTGTCGCCCGCGCACGAGGAGGCGGGCGCGCTCAGCACGGCCCCGGCGGCGCACGCGGACGCCCGGCTCTTCGCGGCGTCGACCCTGCGGTTCACGGGCGACGAGCACGGCCGTGTACGGGCGCTGCACGTCGTCGAGGTGGACGCGGCCCGGCGCCCCCGCGCGGGCTCCGAACGGGAGCTGCCCGCCGATCTGGTCCTGCTCGCGCTGGGCTTCACCGGCCCGGAGCGCCCGGCGGGCGGGCTCGTGGAGCAGTTGGGGCTCACGGCGGCACCCCGGGGCGGCCTGGCCCGCGACGCGACGTTCGGCACCGGCGTCCCGGGCGTCTTCGTCGCGGGGGACGCCGGGCGGGGCGCGTCACTCGTGGTGTGGGCGATCGCGGAGGGCCGGGCGGTCGCGGCATCGGTGGACCACTGGCTGACAGGCGAAACCCGCCTCCCGGCCCCGATCAAAGCCCACGACCGCCCTCTGACGGCCTAGCGGGCATCAGCCGGCGCGGCGGTCCACGGGCGCAGGACCGCCCCTCGGCGGCTTGAGGGAACGTCGGAGCTAGCGTCAGTAGACCGGGATAGCCCCACGCGTTCTACCACCGGCTGACGTCGGGATATGGCCCCCGACGCCGGTCGAGAAGCAGCACCGACCCTGAGGGCCTGCACACCGGGGCGGGGCGTCAGGACCCGGCGCGGTCCACCACCAGGTACAGCGAGATCCGGCCCCGGCGCCGATCGGAGCGCGCCACCGTCCCCTGGCGGCCGGGGCGCACCACAGGGCCGCCTCGGGACTGCGGCGGCACGGCGTCAGGACAGCAAGAAGTCCGCCGCCCCCGCCTTCGCGCCCTCGATGAACGCGTTGATCTCGCCCGGTGTGTAGATCAGCGCCGGGCCGTCCGGGTCGGAGGACTGGCGGACCGCGACCCGGCCGTCGGCCAGCTTCATGGCTTCGAGGCAGTTGCCCCCGTTGCCGCCGCTCCACGGCTTGTGCCAGCCCTCGGTGCCGAGGTCGCGCGCGGGCATGCCGTTGTAGATCGGCTCCCCGTCGACGCCTCGTATCCGGTCCTTGATCCGGTCCATTCACAGCTCCTTGCGGAGATCGCGCAGGATCTCCTTTGTGCGTTGTGCCGTCGCGGCCTGCGCCGCCATGCGGTCCATGACCTCCAGGTGGGTGGCCACCTCGGGGCGCGCGTCGAGGTAGACGGCGCCGGTCAGGTACTCGCTGTAGACCATGTCCGGCAGTTCTGACATGGCAAATCGGAACAGGACGAAGGGTCCGAACGTGCCCGGGTGGGGGCCCGTGGCGAACTCCGCGACCTGCAGCGTCACGTTGGGCCGCTCCATGACCTGGAGCAGCCGGTCGATCTGGCCGCGCATGACGTCCGCGTCGCCGACGGGGCGGCGCAGCGCCGTCTCGTCCATGACGACCCAGAGCCGGGGCGCGTCCTCACGGGTGAGCAGGTTCTGGCGCTGCATGCGCAGGGCGACGTGGCGTTCGACGAGGTCCGGGTCGTCGGCGAGGGCCCGCCCTATCGCGCCGGATCTGAGCACACCGCGCGCGTAGTCCTCGGTCTGGAGCAGGCCGGGCACGAAGTGCGGCTCGTAGGAGCGGATGAGCGAGGCGGCGCCCTCCAGGCTCACGTACATGGAGAACCAGCCCGGCAGGATGTCGTGGAACCGCTGCCACCAGCCGGGCTTGTTGGCCTCCTCGGCGAGCCGCACGAAGGCTTCGGCCTCGTCGTCCGTGACGCCGTAGGACTTCAGGAGGAGCTGGAGGTACGGGATCTTGAGTCCGACTTCCGCGGTCTCCATGCGCCGCACGGTCGCGGCGGTCACGCGGAGTACTTTCGCGGCCTCTTCGCGCTTGAGCCCGGCGCTCTCGCGAAGGTCCTGGAGGCGTCGGCCGAGCACGACCTGGCCGACCGTCGGCGCGGACCGCGGTTCGCTCACGCCGCTTACCTCCCAGTAGTCGAGTCTCCTTGTTGCAGCCGCGGTGGAAGGCCCGGCGAGGTCGTTCACCGGCGGTTTCCCCGCGGCACACCCGCGATGGGCGCCGCGCGACGAGCTGTTGGGAGCAGTGTGCCATGCCCCTTCCGAACGGCACACTGCACCCTGCACTTTTCAGAGTGGCTCTTGCCAAGTGTTCACGACGGGGAGATAGTGGCAAGCGTGATTCCGTCCGCGCCTTTAGGAACAGAAGCCGGCGAAGCTACGCTGAGTGACCAACCGGGCACCTCCCAGGGTCCCGGGACTCGGCGCAGCAGCTTCGAACTGGCTCCCCACCCGGGCTCCGCCGCACAGGCCCGGCGCATGACACGTGCGCACCTCACGGGTTGGGGGGCGTGCGAGGACACGTGTGACGCCGCGGCGCTGGTCGTCTCGGAGCTCGTCACGAACGCGATCGTGCACACCGCCAGCAGACGCATCCACTGTGAGCTGCACGAACTGCGCGACGACGCCGGTGAGCGCGTGCGGATAGCCGTGCGCGACGAGGGCTGCATACCCGGCGACGACCGCGCCGGGGGCCGCATAGCCCCCGAGGAGGAACACGGCCGGGGACTGCTCCTGGTGGCCGCCGTCTCCACGGCGTGGGGCGCCCAGGAGACCGGCCCGGGACTGCTCGTCTGGGCGGAGCTGCCGCGCGACGCGCGGGCCGCTTCCGGCCCGGCACCGGCGGCGGACGCCGTCGGCGGGGCGGGCTGGGCCTGGTGACATGAGAGCCCGCCCCTGACCACGGCGGGCATGGAACGACGAACGTGCGATGCGGGGAACGGATGGGCGTGGCGTGGTGACGACGCGGACGATGCAGCTTGATTCGCTGGTCGGGCTCGCCCGACGACGACGTGACCCCCGCCCCGACCGGCCCATACGGCTCAGCGTGCCCGACGGCATGACCGTCCCGCTGGGCTGCGACGCGGTGGCGGTGCCCGAGGCGTGCGGCCGTGCGATGACGCGGCGGCTGCCCCGCATGGGGTGCGTCTACGCGGACGGGGCGCACTGGTGGTGGCTGGTCCCCTCGGACTCGGACGTGGCCCTGGAGTGGCCGGCGCCCGCGCGCTACACGGCGGGCACGCTCGTGCCGGACGCCGGACGCGCCCCCGACCTCATCCACTGTCCCGACAGCTCGGTGCCGTACACCCCGCCGATCCCCCTGTACCTGGCGCTGTGCCGGGTGACCGGAACGACGCCTTCCTGGTCCCGCCCCCTCCGCGCGTCCTGACTGCTCCGCCCCGTTCCGCGTAGAGGGTGCCGAAGCCGGGGATGTCGCCCGTGGCGGACGCACAGGGGACGGGGTGGTCCGATGGCCAGGAAGAGGCCGGGCGGCGAGCCGGAGCTGGACGCGCCGGTGACGTCGGAGTCGGAGGAGCTGCTGTTCGGCGGCCCCCTGCGGTACGACATCGGCTGGTCGGCGCATGACGACGCCTTCCTCCAACTGAGCTTCAGGGCGATGCTGACGCGGCTGCCCGGGCTGCTCGCCTCCAGTTTCCGGCTCGCCCGCGACGCGGACCGGCGGGCAGCGGGCCTCGTCCTCGCCGCCGAGTCCGGCCGGGGCGTCGCGCAGGCGGTGAGCCTGCTCGCCGTGAACAGCGTGCTCGCCCGGCTCGTCACGGGCGGCCCGATCGCGGAGAAGCTGCGCGGCGCCGCGCCCGCGCTGACCGCCATGGCCTGCGTCCTCCTCCTCGCGGCGCTGCTGCGCGCGGCGTCGACGTACGCGACCGGCCGTCTCGAACCGAAGGTCGAACGGCTCGCCACGGAGCGGTATCTGGAGCGGGCGGCGACCGTGGAGCTGGCGGCGATCGAGGACGACGCCTTCCACAAGCTGCTCGACACCGCCCAGTACGGGGCGCAGTCCGCGCGCCGGATGATCACCATCGCGACCCGGGTGGTGAACGCGCTGATCTCGCTGATCGCGGCGGCGAGCGTCCTCGCGGTGCTGCATCCGGCGCTGCTGCCGCTCCTCGTGACGATGGTGCTGCCGAGCGCGTGGGGCGCCCTGACGATCGCGCGGCGCCGCTACCGCTCGTTCCATGTGTGGGTCCAGCACGTACGGGCGGGACGGCTGATCAGCAGCCTGCTCATCGACACGGCGGCGGCGCCGGAGATCCGGGTGCACGGCGTGGGCCCGTTCCTGCTGCGCCACTTCCGCTCGATGTCGGAGACGCAGGAGGCCGAGCAGGAGCGGCTCGCCGGGCTCGCGGCGCGCACGGGCCTGGTCGCCGCCGCGTGGACGGGCCTCGCCACGACGGCGACGTACGCGACGCTCGGACTGCTCCTGCTGACCGGCGCGATGGCCCTGTCGGTGGCGGGTACGGCGGTCATCGCGATCCGCACGGGTTCGCAGGCCCTCGACACGCTCGTCCTGGAGGTCAACTCCCTGCACGAGGACGCCCTGTTCGTCGGTGATCTGGAACGCCTGTACGTGGAGGCGGCGCGGCGCGCGATCCCGACGGGCGGGGCCCGCCTCCCCCGCGAGCCGAAGGAGATCGTCTTCGAGCACGTCACCTTCGCCTATCCGGGCAGCGCCGCCCGGCCCGCGCTCGACGACGTGACACTGTCGGTGCCGACCGGCCATATCGTCGCGCTCGTCGGGGAGAACGGCTCGGGCAAGACGACGCTGGTCAAGCTGCTCGCCGGGCTCTACGCGCCGCAGAAGGGCCGCATCCTGTGGGACGGGGTCGACGCGGCGGGCGCGGACCGGGCGCAGCTCGCCGAGCGGGTCGCGATGGTGGCGCAGGACTTCAAGCGGTGGCCGTTCACGGCGCGCGTCAATGTCGGCATCGGCCGCGCCGCGTTCGAGCCGACGGAGGAGCGGGTCGGCGACGCGGTCGCGCAGGCGGGCGCGGACGACGTCGTACGGGATCTGCCGCGCGGCATCGACACCTTGCTGGCGCGCGCGTTCAGCGGCGGGCACGAGCTGTCGGGCGGGCAGTGGCAGCGGCTCGGCATCGCGCGCGCCGCGTACCGCAGGGGCCGCATTCTCATCGTGGACGAGCCGACGGCGGCGCTGGACGCCCGCGCCGAGCTGGAGGTCTTCGAGAAGATCCGCTCGCTCGCGGGCACGGGCCAGACGGTCATCCTGATCACGCACCGGCTCGCGTCGGTCCGCCACGCCGATCTCGTCCACGTGCTGGACCAGGGCCGGCTCGTGGAGTCGGGCTCGCCCGAGGAGCTGCTGGCCGCGGGCGGGGTCTACGCCGAGCTGTACGGGCTCCAGGCGGACCAGTTCACCCGACGGGCTCGGGAAGAACCGGCTCCGCCTCCCGCACGATCACCAGGAACGCGTCCGTCGCCAGGTCCATGACCACCTCGGCGGGCTGGCCCTCCAGGCGGCGCAGGTTCGCGAACTCCTCGGCGGGCCAGGAGCCGCGGGGCCCGCCGGCCGGGAATCGTCGCAGTACCACTCGTCCGTTGATCATCGTTCTTCCTTGCCCCCGTGATCGTGCCGATGTGCACGGCGCCGGAACGGTCCGACGCCTCATGGGGGAGAACGCTGACAGGGCGGGTTCGGACTCGCAACGTGACGAGAATGACACCTTCTCGGTACAGCCTTGAGCCGGATGGAGGCGATCCGGTGACGCTCCGGACCCCGCTCAGACGTCGTACTCGTCGTGGTACTCGATCCGTGCGCCGTCCTCCTGGCGGCCGAGGACGGTGAGGTCGAGGAGGTTCGGGGTGAAGCCGATGTGGTCCAGGCCCCGGCCGGACGCCGCGTACGTGTGGAAGACCCGCTCCCCGTCCCGCAGGAAGCAGCTGAGGGCGGGGCGCTCCCCTGGCCCGGCACCGCTCTCGGCGGTGGCGCCGAAGTCCTGGTCGAAGTCGTTCAGGTGCGAGGAGTACCAGGGCACGGTCCACCCCATCCGCGCCTTGAACGGCAGGATCTTCGTGAACGGCGCCCGGGAGACCGCGGCGAACGCCGTACCCCGGGCCCGCAGATGCGCCAGATGCCCGATCTGGTCCAGGAACTCCGAGCACCCGCGGCACCCCGCCTCCCACTCCGGCGCGAACACGAAGTGGTAGATCACGAGCTGGGCCCGCCCCTCGAACAGGTCGAGCAGCTCGGCCTTGCCGTCGGCGCCCTCGAACAGGTACGTCTTGTCGACCTCGACCATGGGCAGCTCGCGCCGCCTGGCGTCCAGGGCGTCCCGCGCCCGCGTCGCCGCCTTCTCCAGGTCGAGCAGCTCCGCGCGGGCGGCGCGCCATTCCTCCCGCGTGACCGCTTTCGGCAGCCCCATGGTTCCTCCTCGGATCGGGTCTCCGGGAAGGGAGACCGGCAGCGGGTACGGAACTCATCGCTCCCCGCGAGAATTTTCCGCAGCGGCCGGGTTTTCGGACAGGCGTACGCCCTGCGGACCACCGTCCCGTCGTGCGTCCCGCCCACCCCGACCGCGCATCGGCGCGGTCCCCTGGTCCCCCGGCTGAGCCACTGGCACGCTGGCGGACCCCGGCCCCGGACGGGGCCGGACCCCCCCGAGGAGGGAGCGGTCCATGCTCGTCGGCACCTGGAACCTGGAGAACCTCTACCGGCCCGGAGGACCCTTCGGGCCACGGGACAAAGCCGCGTACGACGCGAAACTCGCCTCGCTCGCCACCACCGTCAACCTGCTGCGGCCGACCCTGCTCGGCCTCCAGGAGGTCGGCGACCCGCAAGCCCTCAACGACCTCGTCGAACTGCTCGACGGCCGCTACACCGCGACCCTCTCGCGCTTCCCCGACGAACGGGGCATACGCGTCGGCTTCCTCAGCGACCTGCCGGTGAACGTCGTGGCGGACACTCCCGCGCTCCCCGAGGGCCTGCGGCCCCTGCAGATCGACGACAGCGGCCGTACGACGGACCGGGCGGGCCGGGGCGTGCTCGTCGTCGAGTTCTCGACGCGGGTGACCTGGCTGACGGCCGCCGTCTGCCACCTCAAGTCCAAGCTGCTCAGCTACCCCGGCGGCCGGTTCGCCCCGCACAACGAGGGCGAACGCGCCCGCTACGCGACCTACGCCCTGCACCGCCGCGCAGCCGAGGCCGCGGGCGTGCGCGTCCTCGCCGACACGCTGATCGGCGACGACGGCCGCCGCGCCCGCGTCGCCGTCCTCGGCGACTTCAACGACGAGGCCGGCGCCGCCACCACCCAGATCCTGCAGGGCCCGCCCGGCTCCGAGATCGGCACGCCGGGGTTCGACCGCCCGGACAGCGGCGACGCCAAGCGCCTCTGGAACATCGCGCCCCTCATCCCCGAGGACCAGCGCTACTCACGCGTCCAGGCGGGCCGCCGCGAGCTGATCGACCACGTCTTCGTGACCCGGGACATGATCGACCGCATCACCCACGCGGGCACGGGCCTGCCGCACGACGCGGCGCGACTGCCGTCGGTGGGCGAGGACCCGACCGCGCGCCGGGACGCGCCGGGCTCCGACCACGCGCCGGTGTGGATCGTGCTGACGCGGTGACCGGCGCGGGAGAGACCGGTTCCGTTCGCTGAGAAGGCACTGTTGTCCGTTGAGCCGTACGCCATCACAATGCTCATGCCAAACGGCGTATGTCCCACCCGGTGCACCACCCTCAGCACGGGAGAGGAACCCCCCACGTGAAACCCCACACGAAGAAGACGCTCGTCGGCGCCGCCTTCAGCGCCCTGCTCTGCGCGGCGTCGGCCGTCCCCGCCGCCACGGCGCACGCGTCGACGGCCGCCCCCGCCAGGGCCCAGGCGGTCTCCTTCGCCGGAACCGTGGCGCTCAGCAACTGTTCCGGCTCCGTAGTCCGCGTCCCGAACTCCCAGCCGACCGATCCGGCCCTGGTCATGTCCAACGGCCACTGCCTGGAGACCGGCTTCCCCGGCCCCGGCCAGGTGCTCGTCGACCGGCCCTCCACCCGCACCTTCAGCCTCCTCAACGCCTCGGGCAGCAAGGTGGCGACCCTGCGCGCGAGCAAGATCGCGTACGGCACGATGACCGACACCGACGTCTCCCTCTACCAGCTCACCACCACCTACCGGACCATCGAGAGCTCCTACGGCATCAAGGCCCTGGAACTCTCCGCCGCGCACCCCGTCAAGGGCACGGCGATCAGCGTGGTCTCCGGCTACTGGAAGCGCACGTACAACTGCGCGATCGACGGTTTCGCGTACCGCCTGAAGGAGGGCGAGTGGACCTGGAAGGACTCGGTCCGCTACACCTCCGCCTGCCAGACCATCGGCGGCACCTCCGGCTCCCCGGTCTTCGACCAGGCGACGGGCAAGGTCGTCGCGGTCAACAACACCGGTAACGAGGACGGCGAGCGCTGCACGGACAACAACCCGTGCGAGGTGGACGAATCCGGCCAGGTGACGGTCCGCCAGGGCATCAACTACGCCCAGCAGACGTACGGAATCGTCCCGTGCGTCACCACAGGCAACAAAATCAACCTCTCGTCCCCCGGCTGCACCCTGCCCAAGCCATAAACCCCGACCCCCCGCGCCCCACCAGGGGCACGGGGGAAATGCCGCACGCAGTGCGCATGCCAGGGGCGCGGGGAACTGCGCGCTCAGCCACAACGAAAGCCGCACTCGAAAACCGGGGCCGCGGGGCACGACACGCCCAGCAACAACTAACCCGCACCCGGCGCACACCCAGCGGAGCAAACCGCTAGGCCGCAAACTCCGCCTCCTCCAACAACCCCCCGATCCGCGCAGCATCCCGCGCCGACACCCCACCGGCGACATCCACCCGCACCGCACAAGCCGTAGCCGCGTCCACCAACCGCTCAAGCACGACAGTGACCCGCCGCGACTCGTCCGAGTGCCGCGCCAGCACAGGCAGCTCGGCCGCGGCCAGCTCCACCGCCGCCGACGCCTCCGCGAGCGCCCGGTACGCCTCCCGCCGCAGCGCCCACCGCCCGACCCGGTCACCCACGGTCTCCTCGCTGAGCACATGCGCCACGTACACATGCGCGGCTTCCCGAGCGGCAGCGATCCGCGTCCGTACGCCACCGCCGTGGTGCGCGCCGGGCCACGGCAGGTGTCCGGCGACGAGGACGAGGGCGCAGGCGAGCAGCGTCTCGTAGATCCGGCTCCAGGAGGCCGCCGGCTGCCCGCCGACCATGATCAGCGCGAGGACGAAGACGGTGATGACGGCGGTCTGCGCGGCGAAGTGGCGCAGGGAGACGGGGATGAGCGCCCCGCACACGGCCACGAGCGCGACCAGCCCGAAGGGGTGCGGCAGCACCATGGCGAGCCCGGCGAAGAGGAGCGCGCCCGCGACGGTTCCGGCGGCCCGGCACAGGACACGCGAGGCCAGCGGTCCGAGGTCGGGCTTGACGAGGAAGACGGCGGTGACGGGCAGCCAGTACGCGTGCGCGGGCTGCAACGCCTGGGCGACGGCGGCGCTGGCCCCGAAGGAGAGCCCGACCCGCACCCCGTACTCCCGCCCGGCGGGCCCGGTCATCCGGCGCAGCCCCGTCGCGAGGGACCGGCGGCGCGGAACGTCGCTCCCGGCGCCGCTCCCCCGGTCGAACACTTCGGCGGCCCGGAGCAGCGCGTCGTCGAGGGCCCGCAGCCCCGTGTCCGTGCGGGCCGGCGCGGGCAGCGGCCCGACGGGCGCCCCGGACCGTACGGCGGCGGCGAGCCGCGCGGGCCCCTCCGCCGCGCGGGCAGGGACGGGCGCTCCGGCCCAGGCGAGCGCGGTCGCCGCCTCGGCCAGCGACAGCGCGGCCCCGAGCTGTGCCCGCAGCCGCCGCGTTCCGGGCGAGCGCCCGCGGAGGGCGTCCTGCGCGTGGTCGAGCGCGGCGGTCAGGGCGACGCGCCGCGTACGGGCGTCGGGTCCACCGGCGGCGCGCAGCAGCCCGGCGACGGCCTCGTACACCGCGGCGACAGCGGCGCGCTCACCGTCGTACAGGTATCCGAGCCGCTGCCCGCGCACGGGCGACGGCAGCACGAGACGCAGCAGAATCAGCCAACCGGCGCCGCACAGGAACAGCCCGGCCCGCTGCCACCCGCTCTCCGGCAACGGCATGCCCGCACTCATGGCGGCGGTCACCAGCAGTTGCGTCCCGGCCCCGGACGCGACGGGCCCGGCGGCGCTCAGCGCCCCGCCCGCCAGCCCGAGCACGACGAACGCCCCGACCATCACCCAGCCGCCCCCGGCGAGCCAGGCGCCGAGGACCATCCCGAGCGCCCCGGCGAGCGCGGGCCCGCCGAGCCGGGTGAGGGCGGCGCGCCGGGTGCCCGGCCGGTCCAGGTTCCCGGCGAGCAGGGCCCCGAGCGCGAGCAGCACCCCGCTGGACGCCTGCCCGGCGAGCACCCCGGCGAGGAGCAGGGGCCCGGCGGCGAGCGCCCCGCGCACGACGGCGGGCCACGGCACGGGCGCACGCTGGGCGCGCAGGGCGTGGCCGAGCCAGGGCGGAAGGGTGTGCGGGCGGATCATGATGCTGCGCAGGCTCCTGTCGTACGAGGACGCGGTGGCGCCGGACGACATCGGCCAGCCTGAATCGGGAACCGGAATCAGTACCTCAACGGTAAGGGATGGGGCGGGAGGTGCGGGAACGCCCACGTTTCCGTGATGTGACACTTTCCTGTGCCCACGACGAACGAGGCGGACGGCTGGCCCGACACGCCGGGCGACACTGCCCTGACGATCCATGTCCCGGAGGCGGACCCGCTGGTCCGCACGGGTTCACGTGCCCACGTGACGGTGCTCTACCCGTTCCTGCCCGTGAGCCGCATCACGCCGGACACGGAAGCGGCTCTCCGAGCGCTCCTCACCGCGATCCCGCCGTTCACCTGCACGTTCTCCGAGGTGCGCCGCTGGCCCGGCGTCCTCTATCTGCACCCGTCCCCGGCGGACCCGTTCCGCACGCTGACGAAGTCCGTCCGCGAACGCTGGCCGGAAGCGGTGCCCTATCGCGGCGTCTTCGGCGACGAGGGCCTGGACCCGCATCTGACACTGGCGAGCGGCGAGGGCACGGACACCCTCCCGACCACCACGTTCACGCACGCCCTCCCCCTGCACGCGAAGATCCGCTCCGTCCGCCTGATCATCACGGACGGCCCGGGCACAGGCTGGCGGGACGCGGCGGACTACCCGCTGACGGGCCCCTGCTGACGGGCGTCCCGCACAGCACGCCCAAGCACCTCCCGCGCCCGATCGACAAGCTCACCGAGGCCCGTCCCCGTATCAGCGAGCAGGTCGTCGATCCCCCGCAACCCGGCCCGCGCCAGCAACCGCTTCTCATTGGTCACCCACTCCCCGCGCGCGGCGAGCACGGCGTGCCCGGCCTGCATGGCGGCGACGGCGACGGCCCCGACGACCTCGGTACGTCCCCCGAGCGGCACATTGCCCTGGCGGGCGTAGCGCAAGGTGATGTCGGCGCGGCCCCACCACTCCTCGGGCGCGGCCTTCCGCAAGGCGGCGGGGTACGTGCCGACGCCGGGCGCGTCTCCCCTCAGCACCCGGTTGACGGCCAGCTCCGCGACGACGATGTACGACGGGATCCCGGCGAGATGAAACATCAACGGCTCCACCCGGAACCGCCCGGCCTCGGCCTCACTCAGCTCATGCTCGACGCTCTCAAGATCCCGGTAGTGCACATCGACCCGCCGCCCCTCGACATCCAGCCACGCCCCGCCGTTGAACACACCCCCGCCCCACTCCCCGATCTCGGAGACCTCCCCTTCCCAGCCGGCTTCCCGCAGATACCGCGGCGCGAAGACACCCTCGCTCCCCCGGTAGTACACAGCGGTGTCCCAGTCACTGGCCTCGGTGTACGTCCCCTGCGCCCGCGACCCACCGAGACTGACGGCGCGCACACCGGGGAGGGCGGCGAGCCGGTCGGCCAGCCGATCGAGAAAGGCATCGTCGTCGAGTTCGGTCACGGGGCCACGGTAACGAGGCCCCACCCTTCACACCTGCCGATTACCCGACGCCCCGGGTGGCCCTCATCCCGCCAGACGTCAGCCGCGCACCGCGAACCCCACGAACGCCGACCAAGCCGACGGTGCCACGTCCACCATGCCTCGGGCCCTGTCCTTGGTGTCACGCACATGGACCGCCCCGGCGCTTGTGGCGACCTCGACGCACTGCCCACCTTCGCCACTGCTGTAGCTGCTCTTGAACCAAGCCAGCTCAGCCACGCCCGGCACCGACTCTTCGACGTTCATGTCTCTCCCAGCAACCGCTCCACGAGGGCCAGCGACTCACTCGGCGTGAGCGCCTGAGCCCTGAGGATTCCATACTGCTCCTCGAAGTCACGGACAGAACTCCGCTCCGTGAAGAGGCGGCTCTCCTTGTGTGCCTCTACATACGCAACCCTGCGCCCCTCCTTCGTCTCGATCAGAGTGAACGGCCCGGCCAAACCAGCGTGTTCGGCTCGCAGGAGCGGCATCACCTGGATCTCCACGTTGCGTCGCTGCGCGTGCAGAAGCAACTGCTCAAGCTGCCCCCGCATGACAGACCCACCACCAATGGGGCGGCGGAACACGGCCTCCTCGATCACGAAGCTGATGGTCGGCATAGGCGTGCGGGCGAAGATGTCCTGCCGCCGCAATCGGGCAGCCACTCGCTGGGCAACGGTGTCCTCGTCCAGCAGGGGCCGTCGCATACGGAACACCGCCTCCGCGTACTCCTCGGTCTGCAACAACCCATTGACCACGTGATTGTCGTAGACATGCAGCGCAACCGCCTTGGCCTCCAACTTCGCTGCCCCCTGGAAGAACCCCGGATACTGCGCCCGCTCAACCTCGTCCACCCGCTCCCGCAGCACCCCATGCGCCCCAAGCACCTCATCGGCGCTCTCGATGAACCGGGCCGGAGGAATCCGCCGCCCCTGCTCGAAGGACGCGATGGTCGCCGCCGAATACCCGGTCCCCGCACCAAGCTCGGCCCGGGTGAGCCCCTTCCACTCACGGAAGCGTTTCAGTTGCCGCCCGAACGACACCAGCACCCCGCTGGCATCCTCACCGCCACCACCAACCTCGGCGGCACCCACGTCCACGTCCACACCGGCCCCTTTCACGGTCGCCCTCCCCGGAACAACTCCCCGCCCCCACAACCCCGTCACGCCGCAGCCCGCGTACAACACACGATCCAACGCGTACAAAACTCACCCGTCGGCCCGCTCAACGCTACGCACGTCCACCCCGACCACTCTCAGCAATAACCCAACTCGCCAAAACGGGCATATTCGATAAGGCCTGCCACCCGAACGGAAGTTCACCCCGGCGACCCGCAGGTCACCGACAACCGGGCCCCTTGCGCTTCACCTCAACGCCACGCGGAGCCCGCCTCGCCCGCCGCCTCGTCTCCCACCGCCTGGACGCGTGGGGCCACCCCTACACCAGCCCCCTGAACGAGACCCTGACCCTGATCACAGCCGAACTCACCGCAAACGCCGTCCACCACGGACACGTCCCGGGCCGCGACTTCCACCTGAGCCTCACCCGCACCGCTCCCAGCACCTACCGCATCGCGGTCACCGACACCCGAGGCGAACGCCTGCCCCACAAGCCGGCCGCCCCCGACGACGAGTCCGGCCGGGGCCTCCTCCTCGTAGCCGCACTCGCGGACGACTGGGGCTGCACACCCCGCTCGGACGGCCCAGGCAAGACAGTCTGGGCGACGGCGGGCGCCCGGCCCGACCGGGTGACCGGCCGAGGCCCCGCGCCCGCGCCGCCCCGCCCATCGGCGAAGATGGACCCATGACAACGGCGGAACCCCTGGGCGCGGTGCGTGAGCGTGTGCTCGCCACCTTGCGGCAGGACATCATCAGTGGCCGCCTGCGCCCGGGGGACCGGCTCGTGGAGCGGGAGCTGGCCGAGCGGTTCGGGGTGTCGCGGGTGCCGGCGCGGGAGGCAATCCGGGCGCTGCTCGCCGAGGGGTTCGTGACGTTCGAGACGCCGCGCCGGGCCGTCGTACGGACGCTGACCCGCACGGACGTCGCCGAACTGTACGAGCTGCGCGAGGCGTTGGAGGTCTACGCGGCCGGGCTCGCCGCCGAGCGCGCCGGCAAGGACGATGTGGCGCGGCTGGAGGAGTTGCTGGAGCGGGCGGCGGCAGCCACCCGTACCGGTGACGACGAGACCATCGCCGACATCAACAGCCTCTTCCACGACCGGCTCCTCGCCATGGCGGGCAACAGCCTCCTCATCGGCGTCATGCAGCCCGTCGACGGCCGCCTGCGCTGGCTGACGCGGCGCAACGAGGCGTGGTCGCAGCAGCTCGACGAGCACCGCAAGCTGTACGACGCCGTGGCCGCCGGTGATCCGGAGCGGGCCCGGGCCGTGGCCCTGGGCCACGTACGCACCAACTACCGTTCCACAGTGCGCCATCTCTTCGGCGACGACGACGCCCAGAACCCCGCGTGAACGACCCCCAGGAGCATCGTGCCCACCCTCATAGGCGCCGCCCGTACCCGCCCCTGCACGCTCGTGGTGTGCCGGGGCTGTTGCTGTGGCGACGCCCGCAAGTACCCCGGCTATGACCATGACTGGCAGTTGGAGCGGTTGCGGGCCGCTGCCGCCGCGTCCGGGGGGCGGCTCGCGGTGCGGGTCAGCGACTGTCTCGGGCCGTGCGACCAGGCGAACGTCGTCGTGGTGCAGCCGTCGGGGCAGGGGCGTGCCCGGGGCGGGCGGGCCGCGTGGGTCGGCTGGTCCATGGGCGACGACGCCACCGACGAGATCCTGGCGTGGGCGGAGGCGGGCGGGCCCGGGGTCGCGCCCGCCCCGGCCGCGCTGGAGCTGCAGTTCATCGAGGCGCAGGGCGAGCGGGTCCGGCGGCGCAGGAAGCGCTGAGCCCGGCGTCTATTCGGCCTTCGCGGTGCGCATCCGCTCCAGCGCGTACACGCATCCCGCAAGCGCCAGGTCGGACAGGAGCATGAAGCCGATCGAGTACGAGTCCTTCGCACTGTAGATCGCGCCCATGACCAGCGGCGGGACGAAGCCGCCGAGGCCGCCCATCGCGCCGACGATGCCGGTGACCGAGCCGACCTGGGACTGTGGGGTCGCCTGCGAGACGAGGGCGAAGACGCTGCCGCTCGCCGTGCCGAGGCCCGCCGCCATCAGCAGGAAGCAGAGCGTGCCGAGGGGGTTCAGGGCCGGGTCGAAGGCCTGGAGGATCGCGAACAGGGCGACGAGCGCGAGCGCCCACGCCGTGACCGTCGCCGGATGGATACGGTCCGAGAGCCAGCCGCCGACCGGTCGGAAGACGACCGTGACCAGCGCGAAACCGGCCGCCTTGGTGCCCGCGTCCGTGGGGTTCAGCTCGTACCACGTCTTGAGGTAGGTGGGCAGGTACACGCCGAAGGCGACGATGCCGCCGAAGCCGATCGCGTAGAGCGCGGACAGCTCCCAGGTCACGCGGAGCCTTCCGGCGGCTCCGAGACGCTTGCCGAGGGACGTCGTGGGGATCGTCCGGTCCGGGTGGTCCGTGATGAGGACGGCGGCCAGCACCGCGTAGACGGCGAGCGCGATGGCGACGACGACGAAGGGGAGGTTCTCGCCGTGCTTCGCCATGCGCGGCGTGAAGTAGCCGGACAGTGCCACGCCGCCCATGCCCATGCCGAAGACGCCGAGCGCGAGGCCCCGGTGCGCGGGCGGGAACCAGGAGTTCACCAGCGGGATGCCGATGGCGAAGGTGGTGCCGCCGAGGCCGAGCAGAAACGCCACGACGATCATCGCCCCGAAGTGGTGCCGGGCCGGGATGATCAGGAGTACGGGGATGATCGTGAGGGCCGAGATCAGCGGAAACAGCAGCCGGGCGCCGTAGCGGTCGGTGAGCGCGCCGACGGGGATGCGGCCGAGCGAGCCGACGAGCACCGGCACCGCGACGAGGAAGGACTGGGCGAACGAGCTGAGCCCGAGGTCCGAGCCGAAGACCCCGGCGAGCGGCGCGACGAGGTTCCAGGCCCAGAAGGTGAGGGCGAAGCCGAGGGTGGCCACGATCAGATTGCGGTAGGCCGCGGCCGGGGGGCGGCCGCTCGTCTGCGGGGCCGGCGTGGAGGGCGCCTTCGGCGCAGAGGAAGGTGTCGTCACCCTCTTCAAGCTAAGAAGGCGGAAGCGGCGGCTCCAGATCTGTTGCGCCGAACGGGGACACGTCGAGGCCCGCTTCCACGGCGGCCGTGCGGAGCACTCCGCGCAGCATGGGCGGGGTGAGGCGGCCGGTGAACGTGTTGCGCTGGCTGACGTGGTAGCAGCCGAACAGCGTCAGGCCGCCCAGGTCGACGCGGGCGCCGTGGCCGAACGCGGGGCGCGGGCGCGGCACCGTCCAGCCCGCCTCGGTGAACGCGGGCAGCGCGGCCTGCCAGCCGAACCCGCCGAGCACGACGACGGCGCGCAGGGTCGGCCTCAGCAGTTCCAGTTCGCGCACCAGCCAGGGGCGGCAGGTGTCGCGCTCGCCCGTGGTCGGCTTGTTGTCGGGCGGCGCGCAGTGCACCGGGGACGTGATGCGGACGCCGTGCAGGGTCAGACCGTCGTCCATGCCGGTCGCGTGGGGGCGGGAGGCGAGACCGACGTCGTACAGCGCCTGGTAGAGCACTTCGCCCGAGCGGTCGCCGGTGAACATGCGGCCCGTGCGGTTGCCGCCGTGCGCGGCCGGGGCGAGCCCGATGAGCAGCAAGGACGCGTCGTGCGGGCCGAAGCCGGGCACCGGCCTGCCCCAGTACGTCTCGTCGGCGAACGCCGCGCGCTTGGTACGGGCGACCTCCTCGCGCCAGTCGACGAGGCGGGGGCAGGCCCGGCAGTGCGTGATCCGCTCGTCGAGCCGTCCGAGCGCGTCGAACTGGGGTGCGTCGTCCCGGGGTACGTCGCGGGGTGTGGCGTCCTGGCGTGCGTCGTCGTTCATCTCTTCGACCATAGGCCCCCGCGGCACCGGCGATCGACGGAGCCCGGGGTGGTGCGTGAGGCGCGTACTAAGGTCGACGCATGGCATCGGAGACTTCAGGGACGTCGAAGGCCCCGGACCCGGTGAGCGCCGCGCGGGCGGCGGCTCCGGCGGGCGGCGAGAGCGTACGGGTGGACAGTTGGATCTGGGCCGTCCGCCTGGTCAAGACGCGGTCGGCGGGCGCCGCCGCCTGCAAGGGCGGCCATGTCAAGGTCAACGGGGCGAGCGTGAAGCCCGCGTACGCGCTGCGCGTCGGCGACGAGGTGCGGGTGCGCCAGCCCGGCGGGCGCGAACGCCTCGTCGTGGTCAAGCGCCTGATCCGCAAGCGCGTCGGCGCCCCCGTCGCGGCCGAGACGTACATCGACAACTCGCCGCCGCCCCCGCCGCGCGAGGTGGTCGCCCCGGTCGGCATCCGCGACCGCGGCGCGGGCCGCCCGACCAAGCGGGACCGCAGGGAGCTGGAGCGCCTGCGCGGCATCTTCGGCCAAGGGCCCGGACAGGACCCGGAGGCCGGTTCCGGGCAGCACTGAACCGGGGCCCACCACGGTGGACCCCGGCCAGGGCGGTGCTACGGGCCCCGCACCGTCAGGCGCGCTTCAGCAGGGCGAGCAGCTCCCGGTTCCGGCCGCGGTGCGCCCAGGCGAGGGCGGCCAGGACCACGAGGAAGACGACCGGCGTCGCCGCGTTCTCCCCGTCGAACGCCACGACCTGCGTGAAGAAGGCGCCGACCATGAGCGCGCCGAGGCCGATGGACGCCGCCCCGGACAGGACCGGGATCAGCAGACCGATCGCCCCGGCGAGCTCGACCAGGCCGATCGCGTACATCCCCGGCGCACCCCACCCGATCGAGTCGAACGCCTCCACAGCGGCGGGCGCGGCGAACAGCTTGGGCGCACCGCTGGCGATGCCGAAGAACAGGGCGAGCAGGATCGTGACCGTGTTCAGCGCGATCCGGGCGCGCCGCGAGCGGGCGGGAGCGGTGGTGGAGGCGGCGGGGGCGGCGGCGAGGTTCGTCATGGCGGTCTCCTGGGAGCGGTGCGAAGCGGTGTGCTGCTGTCACCGGATAAGACCGGCGTCGCGCCCGGAACTCATCGCCCAGCCCACATTTATCCGGGCCGGGCTCACCTGGGTACGGCGCGCCCGCCCCGCCGGACTACAGCCGGAACCAGCCCTGCCCCGAATACCAGTGGCCGCCCGCGTCCAGGTGGTCGAGGACGGCGCGCTGGACGCTCGTCCGGCGCGGCAGCAGCTCGCGGGGTGTCTCGGTGCCGCCGAAGACGAAGGCGACCGGGGTGCTGTCCTCCGCCTCCTTCGCCACGTACGCGAGCCGGAACCGGTCCTGGAAGCGGACGATGTTGGACTCGGCCGGCAAGTAGCGCCGCAACTGCGGGTCCAGGAGCCAGGAGTGGCAGACCGCGATCCGGGCCCCGTCCTCGGGGTAGTGCCGTGCGAAGAAGGCGCGGGCCCGCGCCACCGAGTCGTCGCACGCCTCGGGCGTCATGGGCCCGCGGAAGTCCGGGATGTGCACGCCGAGCACGAGGTCACCGGGGCCGACCCCGGCACCGGCGGACGCGAGCCGCTCCCCCGTGCGCCGTCCGAGCCGCCACCGCTCGAACTGGAGCCGCCCCAGTTGGTACAGCTCGCCGCGGAAGTGCCGGGTCGGCCACCAGGGCACGGAGAGGCCCGTGGTGCCGAAGCGCCTGCGGTGCACGGCGAGGTTGCGGCCGAGGTCGGCGAGGGTACGCCGGGAGACGTCGGCGGGGATGCCGCGCTCGCGGTGCAGGGCGCGGGTGCGGGGCAGCGCCGCCGCGAACACGAACACGGCGAAGCAGCGCCCCATCGCCCCGGCCGCCGCCGGGAACAGCGGCAGGCCCGTGCCCCCGCCCGGTTCGTCCGGCCGCCACAGCAGCCCGCTGACCGCCCGCTCCAGCAGGTCGAGCAGCTCGGGCGAGGCGACGAGGCCGGCGCGCAGCCGCACCAGCTCGTTGATGTCCTCGTGCGGCACGGCGAGGTCGAGCAGCACGTCAGGCAGGTCGACGGCGTCCGGCAGCTCGGCCGCGAGGCGGGGTATCGCCGGGTCGTCGAGCCTCGTCAGCCACGCCCGGCAGGTCGCGTCGCCCCTGAGCACGTCCAGTACGTCCAGCACGCCCGCTCCTTCGCTCGTGGCACCCTGGAGGGGGAGCCTCTTGTCGTCACGAGGGGATGGTGACCATGCGTCTGGTACATCCGGTGCGCACGGGTGACGAGCCGGTCACCGCGCGCAGCCCCCTGCGGCTGCGGCTCGGCCTGGCCCTGTTCGGCCTGGTGTGGACGGCGTTCGGCACCGTCGCCTTCGCGCTGGCGCACCGCCCGTGGTGGGCGCTGGCCTGCGGGGCGCTCGCGCTGATCACGGCGGTCGATGTCGTCATGATCCTGCGCCACATCCGCCAGGGCCCGCACTACCAGCCCGGCCGCGACGTCCCACCGTACCGAAGGGCCCCGTGAGCCGTCAGTCGTCGAAGCGGGCCGCCGCCAGGTACTCGGGCTGCGGGTCGAGCGCGGCGGCGAGCCGGAAGTGGCGGCGCGCCTGCTGCGGCTTCGCCCACCGCTCGTAGGTCCGGGCGAGCGCGAAGTGCGCGAACGCGTTGTCCGGCTCGCGCTCCAGGACGATGGAGAACTCCAGCTCGGCGGCGCGCAACTGCGCGGCGGCGAAGAACGCGCGGGCCCTGAGCAGCCGGGCCGCCGTGTTCTCCGGGTGCGCCGCGATCACGTCGTCCAGGAGCTTCACCGCACCGCGCGGATCGCGCGCGGCCAGCAGCTGCTCGGCCGCGCGGTAGTCGATGACGTGCGTCTCCGGGGTGGCATCGGGCACGGTGAACTCCCTCCTCATGCCGACCTGTCGCTCAGATCAACGTCGAGCGCGACAACACCGCCCGGCGCACGGCTATTCCTGCGCCCTGCGCCGCAGGTCCGCCCAGACCGCGTCGACCTGCTCCACCAGCCGTTCTAGCGGTACGTCGTTGTCGATCACGACATCGGCGATCTCGCGCCGCTTCTCTCGGGTGGCCTGCGCGGCCATCCGCGCCCGCGCGTCCTCCTTGGTCATGCCGCGCAGCCTGGTCAGCCGGTCGAGCTGGGTCTCGGGGCTCGCGTCTACGACGATCACCAGGTCGTAGAGCGGGGCGAGCCCGTTCTCGGTGAGCAGCGGGACGTCGTGGACGACGACGGCACCGGGCCCGGCGGCGGCCTCCAGCTCGGCGGAGCGCGCCCCGACCAGCGGATGCACGATGCTGTTCAGAACGGCCAGCTTGTCGGCGTCGGCGAAGACGATCGAGCCGAGCCGCGGCCGGTCGAGCGTGCCGTCGGCGGCGAGGACCTCCTCGCCGAACGCCTCGACAACGGCCGCGAGGCCCGGCGTGCCGGGCTCGACGACCTCCCGTGCGATCTTGTCCGCGTCGACGAGCACGGCTCCGCGCTCCACGAGCAGCCGGGACACTTCGCTCTTCCCGGCGCCGATGCCACCGGTCAATCCCACCTTCACCATGACCAAGAGCTTAAAGCTCAGGCGTCGCCCTCCCGCTCGGCGAGGAACTTCTCAAACTCGAGGCCGATCTCGTCGGCGGAGGGAATGTCGGCGGGCTCGGCCAGCATGTTGCCGCGCGACTCGGCACCGGCGGCGGCGTCGTACTGGTGCTCAAGACCCTGGACGAGCGCGACCAGTTCCTCGTCCCCGGCCTGGACCTGCCGGTCGATCTCCGTCTGCGTGCGGTGCGCCTCGGTGCGCAGGCCGTGCGCGATGCCCGGCAGGACGAGCCCGGTCGCGCCGGTGATCGCCTCCAGGACGGTGAGCGCCGCGTCCGGGTAGGGGGAGCGCGCGATGTAGTGCGGGACGTGCGCGGCGACACCGAGGACGTCGAACCCGGCCTCCATCAGCCGGTACTCGACCAGCGCCTCGGCGCTGCCCGGCACCTGCGCCTCGTCGAACGGGCTGCGGTGCCCCGGCACCAGATCCGTACGGTTGCCGTGGGGCGTGAGCCCGACGGGGCGGGTGTGCGGGACGCCCATCGGAATCCCGTGGAAGTTCACCGCGAGGCGGACACCGAGCCGCTCGACGATCTGCTGCACGGCCGCCGCGAACCGCTCCCACTCGACGTCCGGCTCGGGCCCCGCGAGGAGCAGGAACGGCGCGCCGGTGGCGTCCTGGACGAGCCGCACCTCGATCGCGGGCACCTCGTAGGAGGTCCAGTGGTCGCCCTTGAAGGTGAGCAGCGGCCGGCGGGCCCGGTAGTCCACGAGCCGGTCGTGGTCGAAGCGGGCGACGACCTGGTGGGGCAGTGAGTCGAGCACCCGGTCGACGATCTGGTCGCCGGTCTCACCCGCGTCGATGTATCCGTCGAAGTGGTAGAGCATGACAAGGCCGGCGGACTCCTGGGCGAGCGCCATGTCCACCACGGCAAGGCCCTTCGGCTCCCATGTGTACAAATCCTGCGCATCAAGCACTGTGACCGCTCCTCCTAGTGTTCCTAGGAGAGAACGCGCACCCAGCCCCCAGACATTCCCGGACGCGCCCCAAAGGGGCGCGGGGAACGGCGCGAGCAACCACGTACATGGGTCACCCGCCGTACAGCCGAACCTCCACGGCGCTGAAGCGAAAAGACCAGTGGGGGGGCGCCCCCAATTTGGGGGGGGCGCGGGGAGAGACAGGAATCGCGCGGTGTTGTAGGGGTGTGGGGCCCCCCCCGCGTAAAGCACCCCCGC
>NZ_JBEYWV010000049.1:0-54178 GCF_040644575.1 Streptomyces sp. NPDC046939 | reverse complement strand
CTTCGTGCGCCATCTCAGGGGCGCGTCTTGGGGGAAGGCGCGGCGAAGCCGCATGCCTTCAGGGGCGCGGGGAACTGCGCGACCAGCCACGACGAAAGCCGCGGCCGGCAACGCACAGCACCCCGCAGACGCTCAGGCCTTGCCCTCAAGCTGCAGCAGGACTTCATTCGGGGTGGCCCCGCCGAAGCGCCGGTCCCGCGAAGCGAACTCCACGCACGCCCGCCACAGATCCCGCCGGTCGAAGTCCGGCCACAGGACGTCCTGGAAGACCATCTCCGCGTACGCGCTCTGCCAGAGCAGATAGTTGGACGTGCGCTGTTCGCCGCTGGGCCGCAGGAACAGGTCGACGTCGGGCATGTCCGGGTAGTAGAGATACTTCGCGAACGTCTTCTCGCTGACCTTCGACGGGTCGAGCCGGCCTGCCTTCACGTCCTCGGCGAGAGCCATCGCCGCGTCGGCGATCTCGGCGCGGCCGCCGTAGTTCATGCAGAAGTAGAGGGTGAGCCGGTCGTTGTCCTTGGTCTGTTCCTGGGAGATCTCCAGCTCCCTGGCGACCGACTTCCACAGCTTGGGCATGCGCCCGACCCAGCGGACCCGGATGCCGAGCTCGTCGAGCTGGTCGCGGGTCTTGCGGATGAAGTCCCGGTTGAAGTTCATGAGGAAGCGGACCTCGTCGGGCGACCGCTTCCAGTTCTCGGTGGAGAAGGCGTAGAGCGAGATCGCGCCGACGCCCAGTTCGACGGCGCCCTGGAGGACGTCGAGGACGCGTTCGGCGCCGACCTTGTGGCCCTCGGTGCGCGGCAGCCCGCGCTCCTTCGCCCACCGCCCGTTGCCGTCCATGACGATGGCGACGTGATTCGGCACCAGCTCGCCCGGGATCTTCGGCGGCCGCGCGCCCGACGGATGCGGTTCGGGTGTGACGTACTCCCGGCGGGACCGTCCGAGGATTCCGCGACGTGCCATGTTTCCGGCCTCTCCCCTAGCTCAGTTGGCTCAGTGTGCAGCTCGATCAACGGCTCACCGGCGTTCGCCGGCTCGCCTCAGCTCTTCTCGACGTAGCGCAGGGACCGCAGTCCGCGCTCCAGGTGCCAGTGCAGATAGGCCGACACCAGGCCGCTGCCCTCCCGCACGAAGCGTGGCTCGCTCGCGTCGGCCGTCTCCCAGTCCCCGGTGAGCAGCGCGCCAAGGAGGGTGAGGGCCTGCGGTGAGGGTACGACGCTGCCGGGCACCCGGCAGTCGACGCAGACGGAGCCGCCCGCGCCGACCGAGAAGAACCGGTTGGGTCCGGGCAGGCCGCACTTGGCGCAGTCGCCGAAGGTGGGCGCGTACCCGTTGACGGCGAGGGAGCGCAGGAGGAACGCGTCGAGGACGAGGTGCGGCTCGTGCTCGCCGCGCGCGAGGGTGCGCAGGGCGCCGACGAGGAGCAGGTACTGCTGGACGGCCGGTTCGCCCTCATGATCGGTGAACCGTTCCGCCGTCTCCAGCATGGCGGTGCCCGCGGTGTAGCGGGCGTAGTCGGTGACGATGGAGCCGCCGTACGCGGCGATGGTCTCGCTCTGCGTGCACAGCGGCAGGCCGCGGCCGATGAGTTCGCTGCCGCGCGCGAAGAACTGCACGTCGACGTGGGAGAACGGTTCGAGCCGCGCGCCGAACTTGGACTTGGTGCGGCGTACGCCGCGGGCGACCGCGCGGACCCGGCCGTGGCCGCGCGTGAGGAGGGTGATGATGCGGTCGGCCTCGCCGAGCTTCTGCGTCCGCAGGACGATCCCGTCGTCCCTGAAGAGACTCATCGCACACCCCGGCGGGCGGCGGCGTCGTCTTCGGGGAGCGGGGTCATGTCTCCATTCTGCCTTGCCCCGCCGACTGCCCGGTGCCCGGTCAGGGGACCTCGCCCCGGCTCCTTCTGTTCGCGTAGGCCGTGGCGGCGCGCAGCCGCTCCGTGGTGGTGGCCTCCCGCACCATGTCGGGCGCGCAGTCCCATTCCCGGCCGCCGCCGAACGGCCGCAGTTGTACGTACGGGCCCTCGTGCCCCATGACCCGTCCCACCCGGCCGGTGCTCATGTCGACCGCGTACGAACCGATCGCTGGCTTCATCGGGTGGCGCTCCTGTCCGATAGTGCGTCCTGCCGCGCGGGGGTACGGCGGCCACGGCGACCAGGGGGCGCCGCGCGTCAACCGGACAACGCCACGGTTCCTCCGATGGACACGGGGCAGTCGGTGCGTTTGGCCAACCGCCCTCCGTTCGCCTCAGGCGCGGGCGGGCGGGCACAGGTTTCCGACCGTCCTTTCGAGTCGGCGGCGCCGGCCCGCGGCGCCCAGGTGGAGCACGATCCCGGTGGTGCAGAGCGCGAGGGCGGCGAGGAGGCCGAGCCCGAGGGCGGCGAGGGCCGCCGGGCCGGGTCCTTCGGTGGCCAGGAGCCGGTGCAGGGCCTCACCCTGGTCCCGTGCCGGCGTTCCGCGCAGGGCCGTGGCGGCGCGGCGCGCGAACGGGACCACGGCCGCGCACGCGGCCAGGAGCGGCAGCAGGGCGGCCGCGAGCAGCCGGCGGCCCCTGCGCCGGGTGGCGTGGATGTCGTCGAGGAGGCTGTCGCGTTCGTGGCGGATCTGCTGGACGTAGAGGGCGTAGAGCTCGTACTCGCCCGGCTGCCGGGCCGGTGCGGCGGCCGAGGGCAGGGCGGTGACGGTCTGGAGCGAGGCGTTGCGGGCCGCCTCGTCCTGTTCGTAGCGGGCCTCCACGGTGCCGAACCGGATGACGTCGCCGTGGCTGAGCGGGCGGGCGGCGGTGACGGGGGCGCCGTTGACGCGGGTGCCGTTGCGGGAGCACAGGTCCTCGATGACGACCCTGCCCCCGCCGACGGCCTTCAGCACGGCGTGGCGTCCGCTGACGCCCGGGTCGTCGAGGCGCAGGCCGCAGGTGTCCGCGCGGCCGACCAGGAACGGGCCGCCGGAGACGTCGACGATCGCGCCGCGCAGGGGTTCCGGGCCCAGCAGGGTCAGACGGTGGGCGCCGCCGCTCGGAGTGCTCATGGCGGCCTTGACGTGCGGGTGCGGCGGTCCGGTTTCGTGGGTTTTACACGGCCCGCCGATGTGTCGGGTACCGGTGCCGGACGGTGACGTTCCGGGGCGGGCGCGGGCTCAGTGCACGCCCCGTGTGCGCCGTTCGGCCCGCTTCTCGATGCCCCGGAAATGTGTGGCCATGGCCTGCTGCGCGGCGGCGGCGTCCCCGGCGCGCAGGGCGGTCACGATGGCGCGGTGCCGTTCGACGGTGACCTCGGGCGCCGGGTCCCCGGCCCACCGGCGGGCCCCGGCGACCCGGTCGAAGACGTTCCAGAACGCGCCGAGCAACTGCGGGATCAGCTCGTTGCCGAGCGAGCGGCAGAGCGTCTCGTGGAAGGCGCGGTCCAGGTCGGCGAAGGGCTCACCGGCCTCGCCCGCCTCGCTCATCCGCCGTACGAGCGCGTCGAGCCGGTCCAGGGTCTCGGCGTCGGGCGGGGCGGCCGCGATCCGGCGGACGAGACCCTCCTCCAGGATCTCGCGGACCTGGAGGATCTCGGCGAGGGCGTGCGCGTCGTCGCCGGGGCGCAGGAGGGTGCGGAAGGTGAGGCCGTCGGCGAGCGGGGTCAGCGAGGCCTGGCCGACGTAGGTGCCGTGGCCGTGCCGGATCTCCACGATGTCGAGCGCCTGGAGGGCTTTGAGCGCTTCGCGCACCGAGTTGCGGCTGACGCCGAGCGAGGCCGTCAGCTCGGCCTCGGTGGGCAGGAGTTCGCCGGGGCGCAGCCCTTCGTCGAGGATCCGCTGGGTCACCGCGCGCTGGACCTGGCGGCTGACGCGGCGGGGGTGGACGGCCGGACGCGTGGGCTCCTCTGACATGCGCCGCATCGTAGGCGCCCTGGACATCCCACGTCCCACCTCCGGGTGAAACTCCTTGCGCGATCTCTTGACCGCCCCTCCCGGTCCTCTTATGGTCGCGTCGCTGCCCAAGACGTAGGACGTTGGATCTCCGGGTCACGGAAGTCACGTCGGCCACGGAGCCGTTGCGAGTCATCGGAGGCACCATGAGCGATCACGACGCGACCGGCCGCCGCTCCTTCCTCAAGTACACCGGCGCCCTGGGCGCGGCGGCCGCCGTCTCCGCGTCCCTCTCCGCCTGCTCCTCCGGGCCGAAGTCGACGAACGACACGGGCGACGACGACGGGGGCGGCTCCACCTCCCTGACGGCCGTCATCGGCTACGGCAACGACGGCAGCTGGGACCCGACCCAGACGGCGTCCGCCTTCGCGATGGCCGGCAACCAGCACATCTACGAGGGGCTCGTCGACACCGACCCGATCACCCGGGCCCCGTACGCGGCGCTCGCCACCGAGGTCCCGGACGAGGCGCAGCTCAAGGGCGCGACCTGGCGGTTCACCCTGCGCCAGGGCGCCAAGTGGCACGACGGGAAGCCGGTCACCGCCGACGACGTGGTCTTCGTCTTCGACCGGATCCTCGACCCGAAGACGCAGACGCTCGCCAAGGGCTTCTTCGAGAGCTGGCTGAAGGAGGTCAGGAAGACCGGGGACTCCTCGGTCGAACTGGTCCTGAAGTTCCCGTTCCCCGAGGGGGTCGCGCGGCTGACCCTCGCGAAGATCATGCCCAAGCACGTGTTCTCGCAGCCCGGCGCGTGGGACGACGCGATGAAGGGCAAGGCCGTCGGCTCGGGACCGTACCGGCAGACCTCGCACCAGCCGAAGACGAACACCACCTTCGCCGCGTTCGACGACTACAACGGCCCCCGCAGGCCCGCCTTCAAGAAGATGAACTGGCTGACCATCGTCGACGCCGCGCCCCGCGTCGCGAAGATCTCCGGCGGCAGCGCGGACGCGCAGATCGCCGACAACATCCCCTACGCCAACATCCAGCGCCTCCAACAGGACGGCCTCACCGTCGAGGGCGGCGCCGGGATGAACAACCTGTTCCTGATGTTCAACACCGCGCACAAGCCGTTCGACGACGTACGGGTGCGGCAGGCGCTGCACTACGCGATCGACACCAAGAAGATGATCGAGGTCGCGCTCAAGGGGCACGGCAAGGCGGCGCGTTCGTTCCTCGACGAGGGCAACCCGACCTTCCGCCCCGCGAGGACCGTGTACGCGTACGACCCCGAGAAGGCCAAGAAGTTGTTGAAGGAGGCCGGGGTCAGCGGGCTGCGCATCAACCTCATGGCCGTCAACGTGTCCTGGATCGTCGACTGCCTGCCGACCGTCAAGGCCTCCTGGGACGCGATCGGCGTGCAGACCACGCTCGACCCGCAGGAGACCACCGCCGTCTTCACCAAGATGGACCAGAAGAAGGACTACCAGGTGGTGGCGGCGGCCTCGAACCCGAACCAGTTCGGCCTCGACGCCGACCTGATCATGCGCTACAACTACGGCCCCGACAACCTGTGGATGGGCTACGCGCGCTGGGCCGACGACCCCACCGCCAAGCAGCTCTTCCGCCAGATGGACCAGGCCACCCGGGAACCCGACGCCGCCCGCAAGAAGACGATGATCCAGGACTACCTCGACACCGTCGCCGAGCAGGCCGTCATCTACCCCGTCGTGCACAACGAGCTGATGACCGCGTGGGACGCCCACAAGATCACCGGAGTGCGGGCGCAGCCCTACCCCGGCATCAACCTTCTGAAGGCGCACCCCGCGTAAAGCCCCCGCCAGCCAGAGGAGCCCCTCTCCGTGGCCGTGATCGCCAGAATCCTCGCCCGGCGGCTCGTGCTGCTCGTGCCGCTGCTGCTCGGCATCGCCGCGTTCGTGTTCCTCGTGATGCGCTTCGCCGACATCGACCCGGCGTCCGCGTACTTCCAGGGCGCGAACCCGACGCCGGAGCAACTGCACGAGTTCCGCGAGCGCAACGGGCTCCTCGACCCGCTGCCCCTGCGCTATCTGCACTTCGTCGGCGACCTGCTCCACGGCGACCTGGGCATCAGCGTGCTGACCCGGCAGCCCGTCGTGGAGCAGGTGACGACCGCGCTGCCGCTCACCCTGCAACTGACGTTCCTCGGGCTCGGCATCGCCGTCGTCGTGTCCCTGGTGCTCGGAGTCAGCGCCGCCATCCACCGCGACCGGACCTGGGACCAGATCGTCCGCGTCGTGTCGCTGACCGGCGTCGCCGCGCCCGGCTTCTGGCTGGCCCTGCTGATGATCCAGTACCTGGCGGTGAACCGGGGCTGGTTCCCGACCGGCGGCTACGTCAACCCGGCCGACTCCCTCACCGGCTGGCTGCGGACCATGACGCTGCCCGCGCTCGCCCTGTCCCTGCCGGTCGCGGCCCAGCTCACCCGGATCGTACGGACGGCGGTCGTGGAGGAACTCGACAAGGACTACGTGCGCACGGCCGTCGGCAGCGGGCTCCCGCCGGTCGTCGTGGTCGGCCGCAACGTCCTGCGCAACGCCCTGATCAACCCGCTCACCGTGCTCGGCCTGCGCGTGGGCTATCTGCTGGGCGGGGCGGTGGTCGTCGAGACGATCTTCTCCCTGCCCGGGATGGGGAAGCTGATGATCGACGCGGTGAAGAACGGCGACCCGGCGGTGGTCCAGGGCGTCGTCCTGACCACGGCCGTCGGGTTCGTCGTCATCAACCTGGTGATCGACGTGCTGTACCTCCTGGTCAACCCGCGCCTGCGGGCGGCCTCATGAGCCGGTTCGACCCGCGCGGGCTGCGCCGCCTGCCCGTCCTCTCCCGGATCGCCCTCGGCGTGATCACCGTCGTCGTCCTCATGGCCGTCCTCGCCCCGCTGCTCGCGCCGCACGACCCGCTCGACCAGCAGCCGCAGGTCGACGGCGTCGGCCACCCCTCCGCCGACCACTGGATGGGCCAGGACAGCCTCGGCCGCGACATCCTCAGCCGGCTCATGTACGGGGCACGGTGGTCGCTCGCCATCGGGCTCGGGGCGACACTGCTCGCGCTCCTCGCCGGCGCGGTCCTCGGCGCGGTCGCGGCGACCTCCAGCAAGGCGGCGGACGAGACGGTCATGCGCTGCCTCGACGTCGTCATGGCGTTCCCCGGCATCGCCCTCGCGGCCGTCCTCGTCGCCGTGTTCGGCGGCGGCATCCCGGTCCTCATCTGCGCGCTCGCGTTCCTCTTCACCCCACCGATCGCCCGGGTCGTGCGCGCCAACGTCCTCGACCAGTACGGCGAGGACTACGTCACCGCCGAACGGGTCATCGGGGCCCGCACCCGGCACATCGTGGTCAAGCACGTCGCCATCAACTGCGCGGCCCCGATCCTCGTCTTCTGCACCGTGCAGGTCGCGGAGGCCATCGTCTTCGAGGCGTCCCTGTCCTTCATCGGCGCGGGCGTCCGGCCGCCGGACCCGTCGTGGGGCAGCGTCATCGCCGACGGCAAGAACATGGTCCTGATCGGCGGCTGGTGGGCGACCGTCTTCCCCGGCCTCCTCATGCTGGTCACGGTCCTGTCCCTGAACATCCTCAGCGAGGGCGTCTCCGACGCGTGGGCCGCGCCCGCCGCGCGCGACGTCCCCACGACGAAGGAGCCCGACCGGCTTGAGACGGCCGCCCCCGGCACCGGCAAGGTCCTGGAACTCCCCGGCCTCACGGAGGCGGCGGCCCGCCTGCGCGCCCGGGGGCGCCCCCTGCCCGACGCCCCGCCCGTCCTCTCCGTACGGGACCTGGCCATCGGCTTCGACGGACGGCACGGCGGGGTCGACATCGTCGACGGCATCAGCTTCGACGTACGGCCCGGCGAAGTCCTCGGCCTGGTCGGCGAGTCCGGCTGCGGCAAGTCGCTGACCGCGCTGACCGTGATGGGCCTGCACCCGGCGGGTGCCCGGATCCGCGGCCACGTCACCTTCGAAGGACGCGAACTCGTCGGCCTCCCGATGAGCGCCCGGCGCCGCCTCCTCGGCCACGACATGGCGATGATCTACCAGGACGCGCTGTCGTCCCTGAACCCGGCGATGACGGTACGGGCCCAGCTCAGACAGGTGGCCCGGCGCGGCGGCCGGCGCTCCCCCGCCGAACTCCTCGACCTCGTCGGGCTCGACCCGGACCGCACCCTGCGCAGCTTCCCGCACGAACTCTCCGGTGGACAGCGCCAGCGCGTCCTCATCGCCATGGCGCTCTCCCGCGACCCGAAGCTGATCATCGCCGACGAGCCGACGACGGCGCTCGACGTGACCGTGCAGGCCCAGGTCATCGAGTTGCTGCTGCGGCTCCGCGCCGAACTCGGCTTCGCGCTCGTCCTCGTCTCCCACGACCTCGCACTCGTCGCCGACGTCACCGACCGCGTCGTCGTCATGTACGGCGGCCAGATCGTGGAGACGGGCGTGACGGCCGACCTGGTCGAGGCCCCCCACCACCACTACACGCGGGGCCTCCTCGGCTCGGTCCTCTCCCTGGAGGCGTCGGCGGCCCGCCTGACCCAGATCAGGGGCGTGGTCCCGTCCCCGGCGGACTTCCCCCCGGGCTGCCGCTTCGCGGACCGGTGCCCGCTGGCGTCACCGGTGTGCAGGGAGACCACGCCGCTGCTGGAGGGCGCCCGCACCCACCGCACGGCCTGCCACCATCCGGCCTCCAGGGGCGCGGGGAACCGCGCGAGCGACCACGACGAACCCGTGGCCGCGGACGCCTCCTCCGTCCCCACGGCGCACCGCGCGGCCCCTACCGACACGGAGCCGAGATGAAAGCCCCCCTCATCGAACTGGCCGACGTGCACGTCACGCACAAGGCCCGCTCCGGCGGCCTGTTCACCCGCGACCACGTCCACGCCCTCACGGCAGCCGACCTGGCCATCGCCCCCGGCGAGACACTCGGTGTCGTGGGCGAATCGGGCTGCGGCAAGTCAACGCTGGCCAAGGTCCTGGTGGGCGTCCAGCGCCCGACGACCGGCACGGTCACCTACCGGGGCGACGACCTGTGGACCATGCCCACCGCCGAACGCCGCGCAGCGCTCGGCACGGGCGTCGGCATGATCTTCCAGGACCCGTCGACGGCCCTCAACCGCCGCCTGACCGTACGCCAGATCATCCGCGACCCGCTGGACGTGCACCGCCGCGGCACACCCGCCGAGCGGGCCGACCGCGTACAGGAGCTGCTGTCCCTGGTGGGCCTGCCGAAGCCGCTGGCCGACGTGCTCCCCGGCCAGCTCTCCGGCGGCCAGCGCCAGCGCGTCGCCATCGCCCGCGCACTGGCCCTGGAACCGGAGCTGGTGGTGGCGGACGAACCGACGAGCGCCCTCGACGTGTCCGTGCGCGCCCAGATCCTCAACCTCCTCCTCGACCTGAAGGAGCGCCTGGGCCTCGCCCTGGTCTTCGTCTCGCACGACATCCAGACGGTGCGGCGGATGAGCGACCGGGTGATCACCATGTATCTGGGCCGGATCGTGGAGGAGACCCCGGCGGCCGACGTCCTCGACCGCTCCCGCCACCCCTACACCCGCGCCCTCTTCTCGGCCACGCCCGGCCTCCTGGACCCCATCGACCCGATCCCCCTGACGGGCCCGGTCCCCTCGGCCACGCGCCCGCCGTCCGGCTGCCCGTTCCGCACCCGCTGCTGGCGGGCGGACGTGACGTGCGCGACGACGATGCCGGGCCCGCGCGGCGCGGACGGCCACGTCTTCCGGTGCCATCACCCGGTGGACGCGGAACAGTCGACGCACGACCTGGTGCACGAGGTGTAGCGGCCGCGGGGAAATCAAGCCCCCCCCCCCGGCGATTGAGGAGCGGGGGCCGGGGCGGAGCCCCGGGGCTGGGCGCCGTCGCCGGGTGCCGCGCCGTCGTGGCCGGGCGCGCAGTTCCCCGCGCCCCTGGGTCAGCTGGGCGTGCGCGCCGCCACCGTCAGCAAGCGGCTCACCTCGTCCGTGCACATGGTCAGGGCCGCGCCCACCGTCCCCAGGACGTCCCGTTCGGCGGCCGAGTACGGGCCGTCCGCGAGGGCGATGCGGGCGCCTTGCAGCAGGATCGATTCGCGGCCTGCCGGGGCGAGGTGCGGGGCGAGCGGGTCGAGGGCCTCGTGGAGCTCTATGGCCAGACCGGCGCCGGGCCCACAGTGCTCGGGCAGGCGCCCCGCGTCCGTGACCAACCCCTCCACGAGCGCGGCCAGTTGGACCTCGGAGGAGTCCTCGAAGCCCGCCGTGCGCAGCACCCCGACGGCGCACTCGAGCGAGGGGCGGGACATGGCGCCGCCCGTCGCGAGCACCGCGAGGACGACCGTGTGCACGGCGTCGCGCAGCATCCCGGAGAAGCGGTGCGTGGTGGGGTGGTCGAGCGCGTCCGTGCCGAACCGGCCCTCGCAGGCGGCGCAGCGGACGACGGGCCCGGTCTCGCCGCGCGGCACCACGGGGACGCCGAGCACGGTGAAGCGGCGGCGGCCCGTGCACCGCTGGTAGTTGCGGTCGCCACCGCAGTCGGGGCAGAAGAACTCGCCGTCCCCCACGGTGGTCCATGTGGTGTGCACGCCCAGAACCCGCGAGTTCCCGGTTCGTCGCATACGTCCCCAAATCGGCAGCACGTCGCACACCTCCCTGACGGCGCCGCAACATCGCGGCGTTGGCGTGATGTTAGCCACATTGCCCGCGCGGCGTCAGCACCTTGGTCACGCGGAGGTCACGAAGAAGCCACCCCCTGGCCGGTACACGACGCGGCCCCGCACCCCGACAAAAGGGGTACGGGGCCGCGAACGCGCAGCTCAGTCGGGTCAGCGCGCGGCGCGGTTGACGGCGGAGACGACCGCCTTCAGCGACGCACGTGTCGTATTCGCGTCGATGCCGATGCCCCACAGAACCTTGTCGCCGATGGCGACCTCGATGTACGAGGCGGCGACGGCGGAGGCGCCCTCGCTCATCGTGTGCTCCTGGTAGTCCAGCAGACGGGCGTCGATGCCGATGCCCTGCAGCGCGTGGAAGAACGCGGAGATCGGACCGTTGCCGGTGCCGACCAGGACCTGCTCGACGCCGTCGACCTCGGCCTCGACGGTCAGCGTGTCGACGCCGTCGGTGTCCGTGGTCGTCTGCCCGGCCTTGACCTGGATGCGGCCCCACGGGTTCTCGGGGTTCGGCAGGTACTCGTCGCGGAAGATGTTCCAGATGTCCTTGGGCGTGACCTCGCCGCCCTCGGCGTCTGTCTTGGTCTGGATGACCTTGGAGAACTCGACCTGCATACGGCGCGGCAGGTCCAGGCTGTGGTCGTTCTTCAGGACGTAGGCGATGCCGCCCTTGCCGGACTGCGAGTTGACGCGGATGACGGCCTCGTAGGAGCGGCCGACGTCCTTGGGGTCGATCGGCAGGTACGGGACGGCCCACTCGATCTCGTCGACGGTCTTGCCGGCCTGCGCGGCGCGGTTCTCCATCGCCTCGAAGCCCTTCTTGATGGCGTCCTGGTGGGAGCCGGAGAAGGCGGTGTAGACCAGGTCGCCCGCGTAGGGGTGGCGCGGGTGGACCTCCATCTGGGTGCAGTACTCGGCGGTGCGACGGATCTCGTCGATCTCCGAGAAGTCGATCTGCGGGTCGACGCCCTGGGAGAACAGGTTCATGCCCAGGGTCACCAGGTCGACGTTGCCGGTGCGCTCGCCCTGGCCGAACAGGCAGCCCTCGATGCGGTCGGCGCCAGCCATCAGCGCCAGCTCGGCGGCGGCGACGGCGGTGCCCCGGTCGTTGTGCGGGTGCACGGACAGGCACACGTACTCGCGGCGCGTCAGATTGCGGCTCATCCACTCGAAGCGGTCCGCGTGCGTGGACGGCGTGGAGCGCTCGACGGTGGCGGGCAGGTTCAGGATGATCTCGCGGTCCGGGCCCGGCTGCCACTCGTCGCAGACGGCCTCGCAGACCTCCAGGGCGAAGTCCAGCTCGGTGTCGGTGAAGATCTCCGGGCTGTACTGGTAGCCGAAGACCGTCTCGGGGCCGAGCAGCTTCTCCGCGTACTCCATGACCAGCCGCGTGCCGTCGACGGCGATCTGCTTGACGGCGTCCTTGGAGCCGCGGAAGACGACCTCGCGCCAGACCGGCGCCGTCGCGTTGTACAGGTGGACCGTGGCGCGCTTGGCGCCCACCAGGGACTCCACGGTCCGCGCGATCAGCTCCTCGCGGGCCTGGGTCAGTACGGAGATGGTGACGTCGTCCGGGATGGCGTCCGGGTCCTCGATGATCGACCGTACGAAGTCGAAGTCCGTCTGCCCGGAGCTCGGGAAGCCGACCTCGATCTCCTTGTAGCCCATGCGGACCAGCAGGTCGAACATCTCGCGCTTGCGGGCGGGCGACATGGGGTCGATCAGCGCCTGGTTGCCGTCGCGCAGGTCGGTGGAGAGCCAGCGGGGCGCCTTGGTGATGCGGTTGTCCGGCCAGGTGCGGTCGGCGATGTCCACCTGCTCGTACTGGCCGTACTTGTGGATCGGCATCGACGTGGGGCGCTGGAAGTTAGGCATGTGCGTGGGGCTCCTCGGAGGGTGGCCGGTGAGGCGGCCGACGGCGCAACGCCAAACTCCGCGGGGAGGGGGTCGGCCTCGACTACAGGCCCTCGCCGCGGCAGCTAAGGAGAAGCATCCCGAAACACATGATGCCTCGCACTCTAACCGAGACGCGGCGGGCGTGAAGGCCCGTATCAGTATGCGGGATCACCCATACGGCGTTCACGCAGCGCTCATACAGCAGAGGGGCGGCAGGTACCGGGTAAGGGGTGATCAATACCTCTATTTCGCTAATCATGGTGGCAGGTAGTGACAGCGGCATGACCCAGTGCCACATTGCTGCGCATGACCGCCAACCCAACGGGGAACCCGAAGGGGTTCGAGCCCGTCTTCTGCACGATCATCCCGCCGCACCTCCAGGACCGGGTCGCCCAGTCCGACAACCGGGCGGTCGCGGCCAAGGCCCGCAAGAGCCTCGAACGTGACGCCCTGGAGCGCACCCGCCGTCGGATGACGACCGTCCTCGGCGCCCCTTCCGTCGCCCCGCCGCCCGGCGCGGGCCCCGATCAGACACCGCACCGCACCATCTACGACGCCGGCCACGGCACGGACCTGCCGGGTCGCAAGATCCGCGGCGAGGGGGACCAGCCCGCCCAGGACGCGACCGTCAACCGCGCGTACGCGGGGCTCGGCGCGACCTTCGAGCTCTACCTCCAGAAGTACGGCCGCTACTCCATCGACGGCGAGGGCCTGCCGCTGAACGCGACGGTCCACTACGACCAGGACTACGACAACGCCTTCTGGAACGGCGAGCAGATGGTGTTCGGCGACGGGGACGGCGAGATCTTCCTCGACTTCACCCTCCCCATCGACGTCATCGGCCACGAGCTGACCCACGGCGTCACGCAGTACACGGCGAACCTGACCTACTTCGGCCAGCCCGGCGCGCTGAACGAGTCGCTGTCGGACGTCTTCGGCTCCCTCATCAAGCAGTACTCGCTCGGCCAGACCGCCGCCGAGGCCGACTGGCTGATCGGCGCGGGCCTGCTCGCCCCGAACGTCACCGGCGTCGCCCTGCGCTCCATGAAGGCCCCCGGCACCGCCTACGACGACGACGTGCTCGGCAAGGACCCGCAACCCGCCGACATGGCCCACTTCGTGCGGACCGGCCGGGACAACGGCGGGGTGCACATCAACTCCGGCATCCCCAACCACGCCTTCTACATCCTCGCCGAGACCCTCGGCGGCAACGCGTGGGAGCGGGCCGGACAGATCTGGTACGACACGCTGACCGGCGGCCGGCTGAAGCACGACGCCCTCTTCCACGACTTCGCGAAGGCGACGGTCAAGAGCGCGCAGGCCCGCTACGGCGGCGGCGAGGAGTACCAGGCCGTCCTGAAGGCGTGGGAGCAGGTCGGGGTCCCCACCCACTGACCTGACCGGATTCCCGCCCCTGACCAGGCGGCCGATGTGGAGTAGACAGGGACCCATGCGTATCCACGTCTCACGCACGGGCGGCTTCGCCGGGATCGACCGCCACGCGACGGTCGACACGGCCGGCCGCACCGACGCCCATGAGTGGCATGCCCTGGCCGAGAAGGCGCTGGCCGCGGGCCGGAGCACGCCACCCATAGGCGTCCCCGACGGGTTCAGCTACACCCTCACCGTGGACGGGCAGACCGTGTACTGCGCGGACCCCCGGCTCACCGAGGAACAGCGCAAACTGATCACGCGTGTGCTCAAAGAAGGAGCGTAAGTCCCGGTTCCCGCAAGGCCGTTGACTTCGTACTGACCGGTACGGATGATCGCGGCCATGGCCACTACCGCAGGCGCGCTCCCGTCCTTCCCGCCCGGCTTCCAGTGGGGCGTGTCCACCTCGGCCCATCAGATCGAGGGCGCCGCCGACCGGCGCGCGCCCTCCATATGGGACCGGTTCTCCGCCGAGCCCGGCCGGATCAAGGACGGCTCGACGGCGGACACCGCCTGCGACCACGTGGCCCGCCACCGCGAGGACGTGGCGCTCATCGGCGACCTGGGCGTGGACGCCTACCGCTTCTCCCTCTCCTGGCCGCGCGTCCTGTCCCCCGGCGGCCTCGACTTCTACGACCGCCTCGTCGACGAACTGTGCGCGCAGGGCATCCGCCCGGTGCCGACCCTCTTCCACTGGGACCTGCCGGTGTCCGTCGCGGAGGCGGGCGGCTGGCTGGAGCGGTCGACGGCGACACGGTTCGCCGAGTACGTCACCACGGTCGCGGCCCGCCTCGGCGACCGCGTCGAGCAGTGGATCACCCTGAACGAACCCGCCGAACACACCCTGCTCGGCCACGCGCTCGGCGAACACGCCCCCGGCGCCAAGCTCCTCTTCGACGCGCTGCCGGTCGCCCACCACCAGCTCCTCGCGCACGGCCTCGCGGCGCGGGCCCTGCGCGCGGCGGGCGCCCGGTCGATCGGCATCGCCAACTCCCACGGCCCGACCTGGCCCGCCTCCGACGACCCGGCCGACACGGCGGCGGCCGACCTGTACGACACGATCCTGAACCGGCTCTTCGCCGACCCGCTGCTGCTCGGCGCGTACCCGGAGGGCTTCGCGGAGCTGATGCCGGGCGACGACGTGGCGGCCGACCTGAAGCTGATCTCCGAGTCCACGCTCGACTGGTACGGCGTCAACTACTACCAGCCGACGCAGGTGGGCGCCCCGACCGCGAGCGACGGGGAGTTCTCCGGCCTCACCCTCCCCGCCGAACTCCCCTTCTCCGTACGGGAGATCACCGGCCACCCCGTGACGGACTTCGGCTGGCCGGTGGTGCCGGACGCGCTCACGTCCCTCCTCACCGGCTTCCGCGAGCGCTACGGCGACCGGCTCCCACCCGTGATCATCACCGAGAACGGCTGCGCGTACGAGGGCACCGACGACCAGGACCGGATCGCGTACCTGGACGGTCATCTGCGGGCGCTGCACCGGGCGATGGCGGCGGGGGTGGACGTACGCGGCTACTTCGTCTGGTCGCTCCTTGACAACTGGGAGTGGGCCGAGGGCTACACCAAGCGGTTCGGCCTCGTGCACGTCGACTTCGCGACGCAGGCCCGCACGCCGAAAGCGTCGTACCGGTGGCTGCGGGACGCGCTGCGCGCCCAGCGCGCATGACGGCGGTGAGCGGCGAGGCGCTGCGGGAACCGGTCGAACGGGTCGGCCGCGGCTGGACCACCGCCCTCTCCCTCGCCAACGGCGCGATCTGGGTCGGCTGGTACGGCCCGCTGCAGATCCTGCTCGCCAAGCAGTCCGAGCACTTCGCGCCCGGCACCGGCATGTCGAAGGAGTCGCTGCTCGCCTGGGTGACAGGGGTCGGCGCGGTGGTGTCCCTCGCGGCGAACCCGCTGTTCGGCGCCGTCTCCGACCGCACCGTCTCCCGCCACGGACGGCGTACGCCCTGGATCGTGGCCGGCACCGCCGGCGGCGCGCTCTCCCTGCTCCTGCTCGGCGGCGCGGGCGCGGTGTGGGTGCTCTTCGCGGGCTGGTGCCTCGTGCAGCTGACGCTGAACGCGGCGTTCGCGGCGGTCACGGCGGCCGTCCCCGACCGGGTGCCGCGGCTGCAACGCGGCGCGGTCGGCGGCTGGCTCGGGGCGGCGCAGATCCTCGGCGTGGTCGTCGGCACGGGGCTCGCGACGGTGGCGGGCGGGGTCGGGGCCGGTTATGCGGCGTGCGCGGTGTTCACCGTGGTGGGCGTCGCCCCGTACGTACTGCTCCACCGGGACCTGCGCCTGGACCCGGCCGACCGCCCGGCGTGGTCCTGGCGGGGGTTCGCGGCGGGCTTCCGGCTGAGCCCGCGCAGGCATCCGGACCTCGGCTGGGCGTGGCTGACCCGCTTCCTGATCAACCTCGGCAACGCGCTCGTCCTCCTCTACCTCTTCTACTACCTGCGCGACCGCCTCCACCACGACGACCCGGAATCCGGCGTGCTCGTCCTCACCGCCGTGAACGGGGTGACCCTGCTCGCCACCGTCGTCGTCGGCGGCGTCTGGTCGGACCGGGTGGGGCGCCGCAAACCGTTCGTGCTGTGGTCGGGCGTGCTCATGGCGGCGGCGACCGCCCTCCTCTCCGGATGGCAGACATGGCCCGGCGCGATCGTCGCGGCGGCCGTCCTCGGGATCGGCTTCGGGATCTTCACCTCGGTCGACTTCGCGCTGATGACGGACGTGCTCCCGGCCGCGCTCGACCGCGGCAAGGACCTCGGCGTCATCAACATCGCCAACTCCCTGCCCCAGGTCGCCGCGCCCGCGCTCGCGGCGCCGCTCGTCAACCACCTCGGCGGCTACCGGGTGCTGTACCTGGTAGCCGCGGCCGTAGGGCTGTGCGGGGCGCTCCTCGTCCGCAAAATCCGCTCGGTGGACTGAGGAGGCATGCCGTAGCCTCCGCGCCCATGACCGAAGCCGACGCCGACACCCACTCCGCCGCCCTCCTCAGCCGCATCGAGCGGTACTACGACGCCGTGCCGCGCGCCGCCGCCCGCGTCGAGGAACACGGCTCCCTCACGCTCTTCGTCCGCGAAGGTGCGGGCTGGCCGTACTACGCCCGGCCCGCGCTCCGCCCCGACGCGCCACCGCCCAGCGCCGCCGACGTGACCGCCGTGGCCGCGCGCCAGCGGGAGCTGGGGGTGCCCGAGGCGTTCGAATGGGTCGCGGAAACGACGCCCGGGATGCGGGCGGCCGTCGAGGAGGCCGGGCTGCGGATCAGCGCGCATCCGCTGATGGCGCGCGGCGCCTCCGCTCCGCTCCCCGACCCGCACCCGCTCGTCCGGGTCCTCAATGCGCGGGACCCGTTCCTCGCCGCCGCTCTCGCGCTGCCGCACGTGGCGTTCGCCGAACCCGGTACGGGGGTCGGCTCCGCCGGGGCCGCGGAACTCTCCTCCATGGTCGCCGAACGCGCCGGGGACGGCAGCGTCCCCGACGCCCAGGACCGCATCCGCGCGGGCCGCCTCGTCCTCGCCGCCGCCGTCGAGAACGGGGTCGTTCTCTGCTCCGGCATGCACTTGCCCGTCGGCGACGTCACGGAGATCGCGGGCGTCGGAACGCTGCCCGTGGCGCGGCGACGGGGTCTCGGTCTGGCGGTGACTTCCGCCCTGCTCTCCGAGGCGGTGGCCTCCGGCGCTTCTACGGTGTTCTTGTCGGCCGGGGACGATGAGGTTGCCCGGATCTATGCGCGGCTGGGTTTTGCCCCGGTGGGCACGGCGATGATCGCCTCCGCGCCGGACCCGTCAAGCCCCTCCGGCGATTGAGGAGCGGGGGCCGGGGCGGAGCCCCGGGGCTGGACGCTAGGGGGCCCAGCTACAGGGCGCCCATGTCTTGAGCCACCCAGACCGACGGGTAGAACGGGCGGTACCCCAGTTCCCGGCGGATACGGGACGTGGACAGCACCGCTCGCCAAGGATCCGGGTCCACCTGCTCGTACAGGGCCGGCGGCACCGGAAGTCCGTTCAGGGCGTACACGTCCACGGTGGTCAGCGGAGCGTCATCCGCGATGTTGTAGACGCCCTTCGCCCCCGGCGCGTACAGAAGGCGTTGGAGGCCCTGGGCGACATCCGCGTGGTGGCCCATGTGGAGGCGCTGGGTGGCGGGCCAGTTCGGGGCCCATTGCATCGCGTTCACGAGGTGGGGGTCACCGTCGCCGTAGACGAAGGGGAGCCGCGCGATGCGGAGGTCGGTGAGCCCGTCCATGGCCGCCAGCGCCTGCTCCGCCTCCCACTTGGATTCCGGGTAGGCGCCCCACATGGGCCCACCCGGCACCGTCTCGTCGGACTCCACCAGGGGCCGCCCCCGCCCGGCCCCGTAGACGAGCCCCGTGCTGACCTGCACGAACCTCCGAACCCCAGCGGCCACCGCCGCCCGCCCCAGTTCGATCGCCGCGTCCCGGTTGACCGCGCGGGCCTCCTCGTCCGGCACGCCCCGGAACGCCGCGGCGACGTTGACCACCGCGTCGACCCCCGCCGTCGCCTTGCCGAGCGCCTCGGTGTCCCGGAGATCGCCGATCACGACCTGCGCCCCCAGCTCGGCGAACCGTTCCGCGCGGGACGCGTCCCGCACCATGACCCGGACCTCGTCGCCGGGCGCCGCGCTCTGCAGCAGCCGGGGCACGAACCGCTTGCCGACCTGCCCGGTCGCGCCTGTCACCAATGTCAGCATGGCCGCCTCCTCGTCGTCGTAGCCATGCCCCTCACGATCGGCGCGGCAGCGGGCGGGCGGGAGAGACGCGCTTATCCAGGGAGCGGCACGCCCTGGATAAGCCGGGCGGCCCGCGCGACCCTGAAGGGGTGAACCGTGGAGAACTCGCCGACTTCCTGCGCCGCTCCCGCACCCGCCTGGCCCCGTCGGACGTGGGTCTGACGGCGGGCGCCCGGCGCCGTACGCCGGGCCTGCGCCGCGAGGAGGTGGCGCAGCTCGCGGGGATGTCCGTCGACTACTACACGCGGCTTGAGCAGCGGCGCGGCTCGCACCCTTCCCGTCAGATGCTCAACGCCCTCGCCCGCGCCCTGCGCCTGACGGTGGACGAGCGCGACCACCTGTTCCATCTGGCGGGCGAGGAGCCGCCCCGCACAGGCGGCTCGTCCACGCACGTACGGCCGGGTCTGCTGCTGATCCTGGACCGGCTGCACGACCTGCCGGCGCAGGTGCTGAGCGACTGGGGCGAGGTGCTGGCGCAGAACACGATGGCGGTGGCCCTGTCGGGCGAGCACACGGGCGAGAACCTGGTGCGCCGCTACTTCACGGACCCGGCGCTCCGCGCGATGGTCCCGCCGGAGGACTACGAGACGCACGCCCGCGCCCACGTGGCGCATCTGCGCGCGGTCGTCGGGGCGCGCCCGGACGACCCGGGCCCGGCCGCCCTCGTCGCGGAACTGCGGGCGAGCAACCCGCACTTCGCGGACCTGTGGGCGTCGCACGAGGTGGCGGTACGGCACGCGTCGACCAAGCGCTTCCTGCACCCGGTGGTCGGCACCTTGGACCTGGACTGCGAGGTGCTGCTGAGCGACGGCCACGACCAGCAGCTCATCGTGCACTCGGCGCGGCCGGGCACGGACACGTACGAGCGCCTGGAGCTGCTGAGGGTGATCGGCCTCCAGGACCTCACCCCCACCGGTGGCTCCAGGGGCTAGAATCCGAGCTTGCGGAGCTGGCGCGGGTCGCGCTGCCAGTCCTTGGCGACCTTGACGTGCAGGTCGAGGTAGACGGGCGTGCCGAGCAGCGCCTCGATCTGCTTGCGGGACTTGATGCCGACTTCCTTGAGGCGCTTGCCCTTGGGCCCGATGATGATGCCCTTCTGGCTGGGCCGCTCGATGTAGACGAAGGCGTGGATGTCGAGGAGCGGCTTGTCGGCGGGCCGGTCCTCGCGCGGCAGCATCTCCTCGACGACGACGGCGATGGAGTGCGGCAGCTCATCCCGTACGCCTTCGAGCGCGGCCTCGCGGATCAGCTCGGCGACCATGACCTGCTCGGGCTCGTCGGTGAGGTCGCCCTCGGGGTAGAGGGCGGGGCCCTCCGGAAGCAGCGGCACGATGAGGTCGGCGAGCAGGCCGACCTGCTTGTCGGCGACGGCCGAGACGGGGATGATCTCCGCCCATTCGAAGCCCAGCTCCTTGCCGAGCTGGTCGATGGCGATGAGCTGCTCGGCGAGGGCCTTGCTGTCGACGAGGTCGGTCTTGGTGACGACGGCGATCTTCGGCGTCTTCTTGATGGACGCGAGTTCCTTGGCGATGAACCGGTCGCCGGGCCCGATCTTCTCGTTGGCGGGCAGGCAGAAGCCGATGACGTCGACCTCGGCCCAGGTGGTGCGCACGACGTCGTTGAGCCGCTCGCCGAGGAGGGTGCGCGGCTTGTGGAGCCCGGGGGTGTCCACGAGGATCAGCTGCGCGTCCTCGCGGTGCACGATGCCGCGCACGGTGTGCCGTGTGGTCTGCGGCTGGTCGGCGGTGATGGCCACCTTCTTGCCGACCAGAGCGTTCGTGAGGGTGGACTTGCCCGCGTTGGGACGGCCGACGAAGCAGGCGAAGCCGGCGCGGTGGGCGGATCCGGCGGCGGGGGTGTGAACGCTCATGGCGCCCATTGTCCCTGATCCGGAACGCCCGCGAGCACCGAGAGGTCCCGGTAACGCCCCGGCAACACGAAACACGGCGGAAACGTCGAGGTACGGATCCCGAAACGCGGACCGGTGACGCTGAGGCGCATGCCTGCCACGCCTGTCACGCCCAGCCCCCTCGCGGCCCCCGCCCTGGACACCGGCGACACCGCCTGGCTGCTCGCCGCCACGGCCCTCGTCCTCCTCATGACGCCCGGTCTGGCGCTGTTCTACGGCGGCATGGTCCGGGCGAAGAGCGTCCTCAACATGCTCATGATGAGCTTCGTCTCGATCGCGCTGGTGACGGTGGTCTGGCTGGTGGCGGGCTATTCGCTCGCCTTCGGCGACGACTCGTTCGCGGGCCTGATCGGTGGCCTGGAGCACGCGGGCATGGCGGGCATCGGCCCGCAGTCCCTCACCGGCACGGTCCCCACCTTCCTCTTCACCACCTTCCAGCTGACGTTCGCGATCATCACGGCGGCGCTGATCAGCGGCGCCGTGGCGGACCGGACGAAGTTCGCGGCGTGGCTGGTCTTCGTCCCGGTGTGGGCGCTGCTCGTATACGTCCCGGTGGCGCACTGGGTGTGGGGCCCGGGCGGCTGGATCGGGCAGCACCTGGGCACACTCGACTTCGCGGGCGGCCTGGTCGTCGAGATCGCCTCGGGCGCGTCGGGCCTCGCCCTGTGCCTGGTCCTGGGCCCGCGCGCGGGCTTCAAGAAGGAGGCGATGCGCCCGCACAACCTCCCCATGGTCGTGATGGGCGCGGGCCTGCTCTGGTTCGGCTGGCTCGGCTTCAACGGCGGCTCGGCCCTCGGCGCGAACGGCCTGGCCGCCGCCTCCCTCTTCAACACGCTGATCGCGGGCTGCACGGGCCTGCTGGGCTGGCTGTTCGTGGAGCAGCGGCGGGACGGCCACCCGACGACGTTCGGCGCGGCGTCCGGCGCGGTGGCGGGCCTGGTGGCGATCACCCCGGCGTGCGGCGTGGTGGGTGTCGTGGGCGCGGCTGTCGTAGGACTCGCCGCCGGGGTCGTCTGCTCGTACGCGGTGGCCTGGAAGCTCAAGTTCCACTACGACGACTCGCTGGACGTGGTCGGCGTGCACTTCGTCGGCGGAGTCGTGGGCACGCTGCTGATCGGCCTGTTCGCCACATCGGCGATGACGGGCTCGACGGCGAAGGAGGGCCTGCTGTACGGCGGCGGCCTCGGCCAGCTCGGCAAACAGCTCCTGGCCGTCCTGGTGGTGGCGGCCTACACCTTCCTGGTGACGTACGGGATCGGGAAGGCGCTGCACAAACTGATGGGCTTCCGGGCGTCGGCGGAGGAGGAGCTGACGGGCCTGGACCAGACGGTGCACGCGGAGAGTGCGTACGATCACGGCGTCCTGGGCGCCACGGTCCACCCCGCGTCCGCCCCCGCCGCCCGAAAGGTCGCGCCATGAAGCTGATCACCGCGGTCGTCAAGCCGTTCCGCCTGGACGAGGTCAAGACGGCGCTCCAGGAGCTGGGCGTGGACGGTCTGACGGTGACGGAGGCCAGCGGCTACGGGCGCCAGCGCGGGCACACCGAGGTGTACCGGGGCGCGGAGTACCAGGTCGACCTCGTACCGAAGGTGCGGATCGAGGTCGTCGTGGAGGACGCGGACGCGGAACCGGCGATGGACGCGATCGTCCGCGCGGCCCGCACCGGCAAGATCGGCGACGGCAAGGTGTGGGCGGTCCCGGTGGAGAGCGTGATCAGGGTCAGGACAGGCGAAAGGGGCCCGGACGCGGTCTGAGCCCCTTGATTCACTAGAGGTTCTTGCCGCAGACGGGCCAGGCGTTCGGCCCCTGGGCGGCGAGCACCTTCTCGGCGACGGAGATCTGCTCGCCCTTGGTGGCGAGGTTCGCGCTCGACGCGTACGCGGTGCCGCCGTACGCGGACCAGGTGGACGACGTGAACTGCAGACCCCCGTAGAAGCCGTTGCCGGTGTTCGCCGCCCAGTCGCCGCTGGACTCGCACTGCGCGACGGCGTCCCAGTCGTGCGCGGAGGCGCTCGTCGCCGCGGAGGCCGAACTCGTACCCGCGAGGACCATGGCCCCGGCGGCGCCGGCGAGGGCGCCGGTGGCGGCGAGACGGCGGACGCGGGAGGTACGGGCGGCGGTGGGACGGGCGGAGAAGATCACGGAAAAGCCTTCGTTCGGGGACGGTGACGGCCGCGGCGCGCTCCCCGTGCCGGGGACGCGCTCCGAGCGCTCTCGGCGCCGGGCGACCTCTCCACCATGGCCCGCGCACCCACACCGCTCCCATGGGTCACAGGCCCTCCCGCAGGGACCTCCGCCCTGTCCCAGGGCCCGGCCCGACAGAGGTGTTAAGCCCCGGGCCAAAGGTCCCCGGGCCCCGTCACGGCGCGCCCGGCAACCCCCACCCCTCACCACCACACGGCAGGACCGACGCCCCTGACCTGGCCTGAGGTGACGATCCCCACACCATCACCTCACCCGGCCTGGACGGTGTCCCGCACGGTTCCGTCGGGGCCCGCGAGGAAGACGGGCGTGCCGGAGCCGCCGAGATCGCGCACGGCGGCCACGTCCTCCTCGGGCAGGGCGTCCGCGCCGGAGACGACGGCGGCGGCCTCCAGGGACTGCGCGCCGGACGCGACGGCCATGGCGACGGCCGTCCGCAGCGCGCTCAGCTTCAGCGAGTCGAGGGCGACGGTCCCGGCGACGTACGTACGCCCGGTCTCGTCGCGCACGGCGGCGCCCTCGGGCACACCGTTGCGGGCCCGCGCGGAACGGGCCAGGGTGACGATCTTGCGGTCCTCGGGGCCGAGGTCGGTGCTCTCAGTCATGGGGTGAGCATAAGGAGAACGACCGGCCCGGCGACGCTCAGGGCCGGTCGAGCCGGAGCCGCTCGGCGCGCGGCAGCCCGGCGACGACCAGGTCGTACGAGTCCTCGACGAGCTCCCGCACCAACCGGTCCGGGAGCGCGCCGACGGTCACGGTGTTCCAGTGCCGCTTGTTCATGTGCCAGCCGGGCACGACGACACCCGCGTACTCCTCCCGCAGCCGCACGGCGTCCTCGGGATCGCACTTGAGATTGACGGTGAGGGGTTCCTTGTCCAGAGAGCTCAGCGCGAAAACCTTCCCCAGCACCTTGAAGACGGACGTCTCCGGGTTGAAGGGAAACTCCTCGACCGCCGCGTTGAACGACAGGCACAGGGCGCGCAGCTCCTGGGGCGTCACTCCTCGCCCGCCTCCTTCTCGTCCTCGTCGGGAACGGGCTCCACGAGCACGGTGACGATCTTGTTCCGTCGCCCGGCGGCGGCCTCGGCGGTGAGCCGCAGGCGCCGCTCGTCGGGCAGGGTGACGACGGACGAGGCCCCGGCGATGGGAACGCGCCCCAGCGCCTTGGCGAGCAGCCCGCCGACGGTCTCGACGTCCTCGTCGTCGTACTCCTCGATGCCGTACAGCTCACCGAGGTCCCCGATGTCGAGCCGCGCGGTGACCCGGAAGCGGTCGTCACCCAGCTCCTCGACGGGCGGCAGCTCACGGTCGTACTCGTCGGTGATCTCGCCGACGATCTCCTCGAGGATGTCCTCGATGGTGACGATGCCGGCGGTGCCGCCGTACTCATCGATCACAACAGCGACATGATTACGAAGCTGCTGCATCTCCCGCAGCAGATCCCCGGCGTTCTTCGTGTCGGGAACGAAGGTCGCGGGCCGCATGGCGGTGGAAACCAGCTCGGCCTCGGAATCCCGATTGATATGGGTCTTCCGAACAAGATCCTTCAGATAAACGATGCCCACAACATCATCCTCGCTCTCCCCCACCACCGGAATCCGGGAGAACCCGGACCGGAGGGCGAGCGTGAGAGCCTGCCGGATGGTCTTGTACCGCTCGATGACGACGAGATCGGTACGGGGCACCATGACCTCGCGAACCAGCGTGTCGCCCAGCTCGAAGACGGAGTGCACCATGCGGCGCTCCTCGTCCTCGATGAGGGACTCCGCCTCGGCGAGGTCGACCATGGCCCGCAGCTCGGCCTCGGAGGCGAAGGGCCCGCGCCGGAACCCCTTGCCGGGCGTGAGGGCGTTGCCGATGAGGATGAGCAGCGGCGGAATGGGCCCCATGACACGGGCGAGCGGCAGCAGCACATAGGCGGCCGCGGTGGCGGTGTTGAGCGGATGCTGCCGCCCGATGGTCCGGGGCGAGACCCCGACCGCCACGTAGGACACCAGCACCATCACACCGATGGCGACGAGCAACGCCTGCCACGTGGCGGCGAACTCCTCAAGACACGCATAGGTGACAAGAGCGGCAGCGGCCATCTCGCACGCGACACGCACCAGCAACGCGACGTTGAGGTAACGCGTCGGGTCGGCGGCGACCTGCGCCAGTTTGGCGCTGCCGCGCCGCCCGGACCGTACGGCCTCGTCGGCGCGGAAACTGGAGGTGCGGGCGATACCGGCCTCGGCGCACGCGGCGAGCCAGGCGACGACGACCAGTGCGACGGCCCCGGCGATCAACGAGAAGCTCATGACACGGTCGGCGCCGGAGACGGCCCGCTCAACCCCTTCTCGGCACGCCAGCCGTCCACGATGGCGGCCTGGAGCCCGAACATCTCGGCCTTCTCGTCAGGCTCCTCGTGGTCGTAGCCGAGCAGATGCAGCACTCCATGAACGGTCAGAAGCTGAAGCTCCTCGTCCATGGAGTGCCGCGTAGGAGCCTCGGCACCCTGCCGCGTGGCGACCTCGGGGCACAGCACGATGTCACCGAGCAGCCCCTGGGGCGGCTCGTCGTCGTCCTTCATGGGCGGCCGCAGCTCGTCCATGGGGAAGGACATGACATCGGTCGGCCCCGGCAGGTCCATCCACTGGACGTGCAGTTGCTCCATGGCGTCGGCGTCCACGACGATCACCGAGAGCTCGGAGAGCGGGTGGATACGCATCCGCGCGAGCGCGTAGCGGGCGATGTCGAGGATCGCCTGCTCGTCGACCTCGGTTCCGGACTCGTTGTTGACGTCGATCGACATGGGGCTCTCGAACTACTTTCCTTGGGTCCCTCTGGAGGAGCGGCCCTTGTGGGTGCCGTTCTCCGTACCGTTCTCGGTGTCGTACTTCTCGTACGCGTCGACGATACGGCCGACCAGCTTGTGCCGGACGACATCCTGGGACGACAGCCGCGAGAAGTGCACGTCGTCGACGCCGTCGAGGATGTCCTGCACCTGCCGCAGCCCGCTCTTCGTGCCACCGGGCAGGTCGACCTGCGTCACGTCACCGGTGATGACGATCTTCGAGTCGAACCCGAGCCGAGTGAGGAACATCTTCATCTGCTCGGGGCTTGTGTTCTGGGCCTCGTCGAGAATGATGAAGGCGTCATTCAGGGTCCGCCCACGCATGTAGGCGAGCGGCGCCACCTCGATGGTCCCCGCGGCCATCAACCGCGGAATGGAGTCCGGGTCGAGCATGTCGTGCAGGGCGTCGTAGAGAGGCCGCAGATAAGGATCGATCTTCTCGTACAGCGTCCCCGGCAAAAACCCGAGCCGCTCCCCGGCCTCCACCGCAGGCCGCGTCAGAATGATGCGATTGACCTGCTTGGACTGGAGCGCCTGCACGGCCTTCGCCATGGCCAGATACGTCTTGCCGGTACCGGCGGGCCCGATCCCGAAGACGATGGTGTGCTTGTCGATGGCGTCGACGTACCGCTTCTGATTGAGCGTCTTCGGCCGGATCGTGCGCCCACGCGACGACAGGATGTTCTGCGTGAGCACCTGCGCCGGAGTCTCACTCCCATCCCCCTGACCACTCTCCGTGGCCTTCAACATGGCGATGGACCGCTCCACGGCGTCCTCTGTCATCGGTGCCCCTGTCCTCAGGACCAGCATCATCTCGTCGAACAGGCGCTGCACCAAGGCCACTTCCCCCGGCCGCCCCGTCGCGCTGATCTCATTGCCCCGGACATGAATATCGGCCTCCGGGAAAGCCTCCTCGATCACACGCAACAAAGCATCACCGGAGCCCAGAACCTCGACCATCGGGTGCTTGGCCGGGACGGTGAACTGCGCACGTGCGCTGGATGGTGTCTGCGTCATGGGCGGGCTCTGAGGGCCGCATTCTCCTTGTGACAGCCGATGTCTGATGTGCGTCCCAGCGTACGACGCTCCGCTCGGTGACCCGAAGTGTTTTCGCGCCGCTGCTCATCGGGGGGCCGGGTTTTCATCGGCCCCCTTCCATCGTGCGCCCGGCGCTGCGGCCCAGCCCCGGGGCTCTGCCCCGGACCCCGCTCCTCAATCGCCGGAGGGGCTTAAACGGGCGATATGGGTAAGCCGATGGTCGGCGGGAGGGGGCGGTCGGGGTATGTGCGCGCGCAGCACTCGCGCACGCGGTGAGGGCAGCCGAAGAGAGCGGCGATGCCATCAAGATGGCGAGCACGGACATGCCCCGGGCGCCCCCGTACCCACCCACACACCTGTCGGATCGAAACGGATGGCCGCCAGGAGACCCCAGACGGCCACCCTCCATTCAAGCGTTCAAGCGTTCACGCCGACCGCCCGAACCCGATCGTCGGCACCGCCCGCCGCAACGGCCACGGCCGCCCGACATCAGGCAGCAACGGCTCCAGGAACGCATACCGCTCAAGCGCCGCAGGATCCTGCTCACCCCGCTCCTCGATCGCATGGATCTGCCGCCACCAGGCCGCCACCTCCGCCCACCCGGGCGCCGACAACGACCCCCCGAACTCCTGCACGGACAGCGCCGCGGTGAGCCCCGCGAACGCGAGCCGGTCCGCCAGCGGCCACCCCGCCAGCGTCCCGGTCACGAACCCGGCGACGAAGACGTCCCCCGCCCCGGTCGGATCCAGCGCCTCGACCTCGATGGCCGGCACGGACGCGGTCTCACCGGTCCGCCCGTCGACGGCGTACGCCCCCTCCGACCCGAGCGTGACGACGGCCAGCGGCACGTACTCCGTCAGCGCGTGCGCCGCGTCCCGGGGACACGACGTACGGGTGTACCGCATGGCCTCCTCCGCGTTGGGCAGGAACGCCTCGCACGACCGCAGATCGTGGAGCGCCGAGAGATCCCACCGCCCGGTCTCGTCCCACCCGACGTCCGCGAAGATCCGCGTCCCGTTCCGCGCCGCCTCCCCCACCCAGGCCGCCTCGACCCCCGGCACGAGCGAGGCGACGGCGGCCCGGGCCCGCGGCGGGCACCGGGGCGCGGGCTCCTCCGGCGGCGGCTCGTGCCCGTGGCTGACCATGGTGCGTTCGCCTTCGTACGCCATGGAGACGGTGACGGGCGAGTGCCAGCCGGGCACGGACCGCGAGTAGCTCAGGTCGATCCCCTCGCCCCGCTCCAGCGTGTCCCAGCAGTACTCCCCGTAGTGGTCGTCCCCGAACGCGGCGGCGAGCGACGTCCGCAGCCCGAGCCGCGCGAGCGCCGCCGCCATGTTGGCGACGCCGCCGGGGCTCGACCCCATGCCGCGCGCCCAGGACTCGGTGCCGCGCACGGGCGCGCTGTCGAGCCCGGTGAAGACGATGTCGAGGAAGACGGTGCCGGTGAGGTACACGTCGCAGTCGGGGTCGCCGGGCGCGCGAAGGGCCGCGAGAGGGTCCGTGTGCGCCGTTTCGGGCCGGGCCGGTTCGGGGTGGGTCACGTCCTTCTCCCCTGCAGAGGTACGGGTCCGGCCAGTGTGCCCGAAGCCACCCGCCACCTGGGCGGTTGACATGGTCCCGAACCCGGCCCGGGTCACCCCTCCCCCCCCCGCCGTGGCTACCAGCGCGGGACGGCCGGCGTGACCCACTCCGGGTCGAGCACCCGCATGGCCGCCGCGTCGTCCCGGTCCCGCAGCGCGGCGAACCGTTCGTCGAGCCACCGTTCGTGCAGGACCCGCACCTTGTCCGGGTCGAGCTCGACACCGAGTCCGGGCGCGTCGGTGACGGCGACGCGCCCACCGTCGAAGGAGAGCCGCTCGGTGAGCACGTCCTCGGACTGCCACGGGTAGTGCGAGTCACACGCATGATGCAGGTCGGGCACGGTGGCGGCGACGTGTGTCATGGCGGCGAGGCTGATGCCGAGATGGGTGTTGGAGTGCATGGAGATGCCGACGCCCCATGTACGACAGACAGCGGCGAGCGCCTGCGTGTTGCGCAGCCCGCCCCAGTAGTGGTGATCGGACAGCACCACCTGAACGGCACCACGACGAAACGCTTCCGCGACCTCCCCAAAAGTGGTCACACACATGTTGGTGGCGAGCGGCACTCCCGCCCGGGCGGCGACCTCGGCCATGGCGGGCGTCCCGAGCGCGGGGTCCTCCAGATACTCCAGGACGTCCCGCAGCTCGTCGGCGACCTTGAGCGAGGTCTCGACGGACCAGGCCCCGTTGGGGTCGAGCCGCAGCGGCTTCCCGGGGAACGCCTCGGCCAGGGCCCGTACAGCGGCGATCTCCTCCTCCGGGGGGAAGCATCCGCCCTTGAGCTTGAAGGACTGGAACCCGTACCGCTCGTGGAAGAGCCGGGCCTGTGCGACGACCCCGGCGGGATCGAGCGCGGCCCCCCAGTCGTCGGGCTCGCCCCCGGCGTCCTCCGGGTGGGTGGCGTACTTGTAGAAGAGGTAGGCGCTGTACTCGACGGAGTCCCGCACCTTCCCTCCGAGCAGCGCGTGCACGGGCAGCCCCACCGCTTTGCCGAGCGCGTCGAGGCAGGCGACCTCAAACCCGGAGACGACGGAGAGCCGCAGCTTGTCGGCGGTCTGGACGCCGCGCAGCCCGCCGACGTCGACCTGGTGGCTGACGCGTGAGCCGTCGACGGCGACGGTGTCGGCGAGACCGAACAGCCCGTTCACATCACTGACCGACCGCCCGACGATCCGCTCGGCGAGGGGCCGGGCCAGCTCCAGGTACTTGGCGTCCCCGTAGGTCTCGCCGACGCCGGTGACACCGTCCGCGGTGGTGACCTCGACGATGAGCCGGGGCGTGTAGGGCTGGTGCAGCCCTTGCGTGTTCAGCAGCGGCGGATCCGCGACGAGGATCGGCGTGAGACGGACGTCGGCGATGGTGAGGTCGGTCATCGGGCGGCTCCTGCGTCGACGGGCGCGCGGACGACATCCCCCTACGTGGATGCTGTCCACACATGTGACTGGAGCCTACGAAGCGGCGAGACGGCCAGTCAACGGCACCAAAAAGCAGCGCCCGGACGGAAAGCCACCGCAACTACCCCCGCCCCCCATCCCCAAACCGAATGTGCCGCAGCTCACACAGCCCCGACTTCTTCCAACACCCCGCCCCTTGATACAAATTGGCCGCGCCCCAACGTCCCCGGTTCGGTCCCGTTCGCAAAGACGTCGCGCCCCCAACCCCCTCCCCATACCACCCCCTTGCCCAAAACCGGCCCAGCGCGGCGGCCTCGGCAGGGGGTCCGTCCACAGGACTGCCCGTGTCTTCGCGCGCTCCCCGGCCCGCACTGATCGCCCTCTTCACGGCCGGCTATCTCGCTGCATACCTGCTCCCCACCGTCGTCGGCCGCCTCGCCGACAGCCTGCGGCTTTCCCCGACCCAGGCGGGCCTGATCGGCAGCGCGCTGCTGCTCAGCTCCGCCGGCGCGGGCTTCACGCTCGCGGCCCGCGTCGAACGGATCGGCGCCCGCCGCGCCGCCCGCGCGGGCCTCCTCCTCGCGACCGCCGGCTACGGCACGGCGGCGCTCTCCACCTCCCTCCCGCTGGTCGTCGCGGGTGCGATGATCGGCGGCTTCGGCTCGGGCACGGCGACGGCGGTCGCCGCCACCGGGATCGCCGCGCAGAAGGACCCGCACCGCGCGTCCACGCTCGGTCTGCTGAGCGTCTCGGCGCTCGCGGGCGCCCTGTATCTGTCGATCCCACGGATCAGCCCGACGGGCCACGCCCTGCCGTTCGCGGCGCTCGCGCTCACGGCGCTCGCGGTGTGGCCGGCGACCCGCCGCCTGTCGGACCCCGCGAACGAGGACACCGTCCCCACCCACACCCACGCGGACCCGGCGGCCCCCAAGTCCCCGCTCCCCCACGCCCGTTCCGGCGCGGCGCTCGCCGCCGTCATCGTCTGCTGGTCGATGGCGCAGAACTCGCTGTGGGGCGTGAGCAGCCGCATCGGCACCGTCCAGGCGGGCCTCAGCGAGGTCACCGTGGGCAGTGTCTTCGCGATCGCCCTCGGCGCGGGCCTGCTCGGCGTGGTCGGCGCGGGCGCGCTCGGCACCCGTATGGGCCGCGCGCTGCCCATCGGCGCCGGTACGGCGGCCATCGCCTGCTGCATCGCGGTGAGCGCCCGCGCCGAGGGACTGGCCACCTTCGCGACGGGCGAGATCGCCTGGAACACCCTCTACCCGGTGGTGCTCTCCTACCTGCTGGGCCTCGCCGCTTCCCTCGACCCGCGGGGCCGCTGGGCGGTCCTGGTCGGCTCGGCGTCCTCGCTCGGCACGGCGTGCGGCCCGCTGGTGGGCAGCTCGCTGTCGCAGGCGGTCGGCTTCCCGGCGATGGGCGCGGCACTGGCGACCGTACTGCTCCTGCTCGCGGTGCCGCTTACGGCGGTGGCCCTGCACACCGGCGGACGCCCGCTGTTCGCGGGCGCGGCCCGGCGCCGCAGCGGCGCCCCGGTCGGCGCGACAGTCCCGCCGTCGGGCCTGCTCGAACAGCCGGTGGTCGAGGTGGAGCTGCACCCGCTGGAGACGCCCGCCGCCACCGTCCACACCAGGGACGAGTTCACGACGGCGGGCCCGGACGGGCTTCAGCCCGAGATGTCGTCCAGCGGATACGCCTCGACCTCGGCGAGATAGCGGGCGCGCCGCGCCTCGTCCTCCGCGCTGCCGTCGAGGAAGGACGCCACGAACGAGTTGCGGGCCAGCTCCCGCACCCGTTCGTGGTCCAGCGCCAGCGCCTCGTGGACGGCGTGGAAGGTGTCGCCGACGTAGCCGCCGAAGTAGGCGGGGTCGTCGGAGTTGACGGTGCACAGCAGCCCGGCGTCCATCATCTTGACGAGCGGATGCTCCTCCAGGACGTCGATGGCGCGCAGCCGCACGTTGGACAGCGGGCAGAGCGTCAGCGGAATCCGGTCCCGTACGAGGCGGGCGACCAGCTCCGGGTCCTCCAGGGACCGCAGCCCGTGGTCGACGCGCTCGACGCCCAGCACATCGAGGGCCTCCCACACGTACGACGGATCGCCCTCCTCCCCCGCGTGCGCGACCTTCCGCAGACCCAGCGCGCCCGCGGCCTCGTACACCTCACGGAACTTGGACGCGGGGTTGCCGACCTCGGCGGAGTCGAGGCCGACGCCCACGATCCGGTCCAGGTACGGCTTCGCCGCCTCCAGGGTCTCCATCGCCGACTCGGCGGACTGGTCGCGCAGGAAGCACATGATCAGCTTGGTGGAGATCCCGTGCCGCTCCTCGCTGCGCGCGAGCGCCCGGTGCAGCCCCTCGATCACGGTGCCGATGGCGACGCCGCGCGCGGTGTGCGCCTGCGGGTCGAAGAAGATCTCGGCGTGGCGGACGCCCTGCTCGGCGGCGCGCGCGAGATAGGCGTCGGCGAGCGCCTCGAAGTCGTCCTCCGTGATGAGGACGGCCATCAGCTCGTAGTAGAGGTTCAGGAAGGACTGGAGGTCGTCGAAGAGGTAGGCCTTGCGCAGGGCCTCGGTGTCGGCGTACGGCAGGGTGATGCCGTTGCGGTCGGCGAGGGCGAAGGCCAGCTCGGGTTCGAGGGTGCCTTCGATGTGGAGGTGGAGCTCGGCCTTGGGGATGCGTGCGAGTGGTGCGAGGGACATCCGAGCATCGTACGCATCCCCTGAGGGTTCCCCGAGGTCAGCGGCGTTTCGGCACCGGTACGCGGTCCAGGTCGCGGGCGACGGTCAGCTCGCCGTCGAACCCCGTGGCCCGCGCCTGCCGCGCGAACTCCTCGGGGTCGGTGTAGCGCTGGCTGAAGTGCGTGAGGACGAGATGGCGCACGCCGCCGTCGCGCGCGACCCGGGCGGCCTGCCCGGCGGTGAGGTGCCCGTGATCGGAGGCGAGCCGCTCGTCCTCGTCGAGGAAGGTCGACTCGATGACGAGCAGATCGCACCCCTCGGCCAGCTCGGTCACGCCGTCGCACAACCGGGTGTCCATGACGAACGCGACACGCTGCCCGCGCCGCACCTCGCTGACGTCGTCGAGCGTGACGTCGCCGATCCGCCCCTCGCGCTGGATCCGGCCCACGTCCGGCCCGGCGATCCCGTGCGCGGCGAGCCGCTCGGGCAGCATGCGGCGGCCGTCCGGCTCGACCAGGCGGTAGCCGTACGACTCGACGGGGTGGGAAAGGCGGCGCGCGTCGAGCCGGTAGGCGGGGGTGTCGGCCAGCACCGCGCCCTCCCCGCTGACCGGCTCCTCCGCGATGTCGACGGTCTCGCGGTACGCGGTCGAGTACCGCAGCCGGTCGAAGAACCGCTGGCCGGAGGCCGGGTAGTGGGCGGTCACCGGGTGCGGTACGCGGTCCAGGTTGATGCGCTGGATGACACCGGCGAGGCCGAGCGAGTGGTCACCGTGGAAGTGGGTGACGCAGATCCGGTTCAGGTCGTGCGCGGCGACCCCGGCGCGCAGCATCTGGCGCTGCGTGCCCTCGCCGGGGTCGAAGAGGATGCCTTCGCTGTCCCAGCGCAGCAGGTAGCCGTTGTGGTTGCGGTGGCGTGTCGGCACCTGGCTTGCGGTGCCGAGCACGACGAACTCCCGTACGGACACGAGGCGTTATCCGGGGGGCCACTGGAGGCCGCGGCCGCCCAGGACGTGGACGTGCGCGTGGAAGACGGTCTGGCCCGCGCCGCTGCCCGTGTTGAACACCAGGCGGTAGCTGTCCAGCTTCTCGTCCTTCGCGACCTCGCCGGCCTCGCGGAGCACGTCCGCGGCGACCTCCGGTGCGGCGGCGGCCAGGGAGGCGGCGTCCGGGTGGTGGAGGCGCGGGATGACCAGGACGTGCGTCGGGGCCTGGGGGTTGATGTCCCGGAACGCGACGGTGGTCTCCGTCTCGCGGACCAGGGTGGCGGGTACGTCCCCCGCGACGATCTTGCAGAACAGGCAGTCCGCCTGGGGTTCGCCGGTCACGACGGGTCTCCTTCTACGGGTCGTCTCATACGGCGGCATGCTATCGATCAGCCCCGCGTAAGCCTCTACGAGGTTGGGGCTCGAGTGCGGCTCGCGTGATGCCTGCCCGCACAGTTCCCCGCGCCCCTCAGCGTCTGCCCCCATCGCGCCGACCTCGGGTGCGGGTCACGTCGTGGTTGCTCGCGCAGTTCCCCGCGCCCCTGAGGGGCGCACTTCGTGCGCCGTCTCAGGGGGCGCAGGCTCGGGGGAGGCGCGGCGAAGCCGCGGCCTCCAGGGGCGCGGGGAACTGCGCGACCAGCCACGACGGCGGGCCACCCGGCGACGCGCCAACACACGGCAGACGCCACCCGCAACGCACCGCACCCCGCACCGATCCGTCACCCCGCAGACGGACCCGGCAGCGGCGGAGCCGATTTCGCTGGGGTTTCCTCCAAGCCCGCCAGCGCCAAGCGAACCGCCTCGTCCAGCTGCGGGTCACGCCCCGCCGCGGCGTCCTGGGGCGTGACGACGACCTCCACATCCGGGTCGACGCCATGGTTCTCGACGCCCCAACCCGCCCCCTCCATCCAGGTCGCATACTTCGGCTGGGTGACGAGCGTCCCGTCGACGAGCCGATACCGGCTGTCGATCCCGATGACGCCGCCCCAGGTCCGTACGCCCACGACGGGCCCGATCCCGAGCGCCTTGATCGCCGCGGTGACGATGTCGCCGTCGGAGCCGGAGAACTCGTCGGCGACGGCGACGACGGGCCCCCGGGGCGCGTCCATCGGGTAGCTGAAGGGCCGGCTGCCGCGCGGTACGTCCCAGCCGACGACGCGCCGGGCGAGTTTCTCCACGACGAGCTGGGACGTGTGCCCGCCCCGGTTCTCGCGGATGTCGACGACAAGCCCTTCGTGGGCGACCTCGACGGCGAAGTCGCGGTGGATCTGGGCCCAGCCGGGCGCCTGCATGTCGGGCACGTGGAGGTACCCGAGCCGCCCGCCCGAGCACGAGTCGACGTAGGCGCGCCGGTCGGCGACCCACGCGTGGTACCGGAGGGGTTCCTCGTCGGCGACGGGCACGATGACGACGTGGCGGGGGTCGCCGCCGCCCGCCGGGGACACAGTCAGTTCGACGGGCTGTCCGGCCGTCCCGACGAGCAGCGGCGCGGGCCCCGTCACGGGGTCGACGGGCCGCCCGCCGACCGCCAGGATCGCGTCCCCGGCGCGCACGGCGACGCCGGGCGCGGTGAGCGGGGAGCGGGCGCGCGGGTCGGAGGTCTCCGAGGGCAGCACGCGGTCGACGACCCACCGGTGCGTGCCGTCGGGCCCGTCGGTGTGCCGGGAGATGTCGGCCCCGAGGAGCCCTTGCCGGCGCGCGGCGGAGCCGCCCCCGCCACCGGGGACGACGTAAGCGTGGGACGTCCCCAGTTCGCCCTGCACCTCCCACAGCAGGTCGACGAGGTCGTCGTGCGTGGCGATCTGGTCGAGCAGCGGCCGGTACCGGTCGAGGACCCCGTCCCAGTCGACCCCGTCCATGTCGGGCCGCCAGAAGTTGTCCCGCATGAGGCGTCCGGCCTCGTCGTACATCTGGCGCCATTCGGCGGCGGGTTCGACGCGCTGGCTGATCCGGGCGAGGTCGACGGTGATGTGGGTGTCGCTGTCGTCGTCGTGGGAGGGTCGCCGGTCGCTGGGTACGACCTTGAGCGCCTCGCCGGTCCACAGGAGGACCCGTTTGCCGTCGCCGGTGACCTCGAAGTGGTCGGCGTCGGAGCCGATCTCCTCGACGCGCTGCTGTACGAGGTCGTAGCGCTCGAGGCGGGTCTTGGGGTCGGGGTCTGCGCGGTCGGCGCGGGTGTCGCCGAGGACGCCGCGCACGGGGTGGCGCAGCCAGAGGACGCCGTCCTTGGCGGTCCGCAGCGTCGAGTAGCGGGCGGCCTCGACGGGGAAGGGCACGATCCGGTCGGCGAGCCCCTCGATGTCGACGCGGGTGACGGGCGTGCCCTCGCTGTCGGGCGTCTCGGAGCCGGGCGCGTCGCCCGTGTCGAAGGGGCGGCCGTGCCGCTGCGGTCCGAACGGCGAGGGTGTCGTCGCGGCGAGCGCGAGCAGATGCGGCCGGGAGCCGCTCACGAACGCGAGGTCGAAGGCGTGCTCGTCGTAGACGGGGTCGAAGGAGCGGGCGGAGAGGAACACCAGGTGCTTGCCGTCGAGGGTGAACGCGGGCGCGTAGTCCCGGAACCGGGGCGGGGTCGCCTCGGTGACGGCGAGGTCGGCGGTGTTGGCGAGCTTGAGCTGGCGCAGGCTGTGCGGTCCGGGGTGGGACCAGGCGAGCCAGGCGGAGTCGGGCGAGAAGGCGAGCCCGGTGGCGTGCCCGTCCTCGCTGCGGTCGACCTCGCGGACGTCGCCGGTGTCCCGTTCGACGAGCAGGATCCGTCCGTCGTGCGCGGCGACGGCGACGCGCCCGCCGTCCGGCGCGACGGTCAGCCCGAGGACGCGGCCGAGCCGCCCGGCCCCGAGCCGGCGCGGGGTGGCGCCGGGCGCGGCGCCGGTGGCGGGGGCGAACTCCAGGGCGTCGTCGCCCTCGGCGTCGGTCACCCACACGACGTGTTCCTCGCCGTCGACGCGGAAGGTGTGCGGCAGGCGGGCCCGTACGCCCGGCTCGGCCGCGAGGGCGCGGGCCGGGCCGCCGCGGTGGGTCACCCAGTGCACGGCCCCGCGCACGGAGACGGCGCTGCCGCGCCCGGTGTGGTCGGGCGAGGCGGCCCCGAACCAGTGGGCGGCGTCGACGGGGCGCGGCTGGAGGCGTGCGCGCTGTCCGCCGAGCCGCACGTCGACCGGGCGGGGTTCGGCCCCGTCCAGGTCGTCGACGAGCCACAGCCGCCCGGCGCTCGCGTAGGTGACGCGGGTGCCGTCGGTCGCGGCGTGCCGCGCGTAGAAGCCGTCGAGGGGGGTGTGGCGGCGCAGGTCGGAGCCGTCGGGCAGGGAGGAGTACAGCGCGCCCGTGCCCTCGTGGTCGCAGAGGAAGGCGACCCGGCCGCCGACCCACATCGGGTGCTCGATGTTCCCGGCGAGGTCGGTGTGGAGCCGGACGAAGTCGCCGCCGCCGTCCCGGTCGATCCACAGCTTGCCCGCGGTGCCGCCCCGGTACCGCTTCCAGTACGCGGCCTCGCGGCCCATCGGCGCGGAGACCAGGAGCACGGCGGAGTCCGGCCCGTACGCGACCCCGCCGACGGGCCCGTACGGCAGGATCTCGGCGGGGCCGCCGTCGAGCGGCACGGCGCGCGCCCAGCTCCGGCGCGCCGTGGCCTGTCCGTGCGTGCTGACGGCGAGGACCCGCCCGTCCGGGGTCCAGCCGCGCACGCCGGTGGTCCAACTGCCCCAGTAGGTGAGGCGGTCGGCCGCTCCGCCGTCGAGCGGCGCGACGTGCACCTCGGGCGCGCCGTCGCGCCGTGACGTCCAGGCGACCGTCGTGCCGTCCGGGGAGATCCGCGGGTGGTTCACGGGTACGTCGTCGGCGCTGACGCGCCAGGCGCGGCCGCCGTCGAGGGGCGCGGCCCACACGTCGTTCTCGGCGGTGAAGACCACCGTCTCGCCGTGCGGGTGCGGGAACCGGAGGTAGGCAGGGCTCGTCACCCGGCCCACTCTATGGGCCGGTCAGCGCTCGTTGCGGGTCATTTGCCCTGGAAGCACGAGCAGTTGGGGTCGGGGACCTTGACCGTCTGCGTCACGGTCTCGGTCACCGTGCGCGTCGCCCCCGGCTGGGGGGAGTGCGGCGCCGGCTGCTGCGGCTGCGGCTTGTTCGACGGCTTGGTGTACGAGTACGTGGGCCTGGAGCTGTTCGACGCGGCGCAGTTGCCGAGGACCTGGAGGCGGAACCACACCTTGTCGTCGACCCGCGCGATCGTGGTGCCGCGCACGCACTTGCCGGGCACGACCCCGTAGATCCATCCCTCGATCCTGATGTCCTTGCCGTCCCGGGTCCGGCCCCGGCAGTCGACCTTGACCTCGTCCGGCGTCGAACCTGCGGACGGGGAACGGCCGCTGTACGCCGCCGTGCAACTGATCCAGGACACCTGGGCGTGCGTCCGGTTCAACTCCGCGGTGGCCTGGGCGTCGGTGGTGGCGGCGACGTCGACCGTGTTCAGGTCGCCGTCGACCGGCTGGCACGCGACGGCCCCGCCCACCACCACGGCCGCAATACCGCCTACGGCGAGCAGTCGCGCGGGCCGCGACCGCCGCCGCGGCCCCGGGGCCCGTAACCGTCGCACATCCCTACTGATCCGCCTCATATCCCCCATGGACGGCAGAATGCCACCGGCTCCCCCGCGCGGGTAGAGCCGTTGCAGCCAGGGTTGCGCGCGCCTCTCAGCCCCAGCGTCCCGTGCGGCCGAGCAGCAGCGCGACGGCCGCCGTCCCGGCCGTCGAGGTCCGCAGCACACTGCGTCCGAGCCGGTACGGGCGCGCTCCCGCCTGCGCGAACACGGCCAGCTCCTCCGGCGACACCCCGCCCTCCGGACCCACGACCAGCACGATCTCACCGTCCGTCGGCAGCTCCGCCGAGGCGAGGGCGGTGCTCGGCGCGTCCCGGTCCTCGTGCAGGACGACGGCCAGATCCGCGTCGGCGAGCAGCGCCGCGACCTCCTTGGTGGACGCCGCCCCCGTGGTCTCGGGGAGCTCCGGGAAGCGGACCCGGCGCGACTGCTTGCCCGCCTCGCGCGCGGTGGCCCGCCACTTGTTCAGCGCCTTCGTCCCGCGCTCGCCCCGCCACTGCGTGACGCAGCGCGACGCCGCCCACGGCACGATCGCGTCGACGCCCGTCTCCGTCATCGTCTCCACGGCCAGCTCCCCGCGGTCGCCCTTGGGCAGCGCCTGCACGACGGTGATCCGGGGCCGCTCGACGGGCTCGGACCTGACCGGCCCCACCTCCACGACCAGCCGGTCCTTGCCCTCGGCCGCCGCGACGACGCCCTCGCTCCACTCCCCGCGCCCGTCCGTGAGGACCAGCGCCTCACCGGCCCGCAGCCGCTTCACGGAGACGGCGTGCCGCCCTTCCGCGCCGTCGAGCACGTACGTGCAGTCGCCCGGCACCGGTCCTTCGACCACGAACACCGGGGCGGTCACACGCCACCCCGCTGCCCCAGCGCGGCCTCGGCGGCGCCCAGTTCGGCGGCGAGGACCTCGACGAGCTGCCCGGCCGGCAGCTCACGGGCGAGGCGGTGGCCCTGGCCCGCCCACAGCGCCATGGCCTGCGGGTCACCCGCCTTCGCGGCGGCCTTGCGCACGGGTGACGTCATGTGGTGGACCTCCGGGTACGCGGCGGGCGCGTACGGTCCGTGCTCGCGCATGAAGCGGTTGACGAGCCCGCGCGCGGGCCGCCCGGAGAACGCCCGGGTCAGCTCGGTGCGGGTGAACAGCGGATCGGTCATGGCCTGTTTGTGGAGCGCGGGCGCGCCCGACTCGGGGGTCACCAGGAACGCGGTGCCGAGCTGGGCGAAATCGGCGCCGGCCGCGAGCACGGCGGCGATCTGGGCGCCGCGCATGATGCCGCCCGCCGCGACGATCGGGAGCGGGACCGCTTCCCGTACCTGCGCGATCAACGCGAGGAGGCCGATGCCGCTGCCGTCCGCCTCGGGGTTGTCGCGGTGGGTGCCCTGGTGGCCGCCCGCCTCGATGCCCTGCACGCAGACGGCGTCGGCGCCGGAGCGCTGTGCGGCGAGCGCCTCGTCGACGGTCGTCACGGTGACGGCGGTACGGGTGCCGGCCTTGCGCAGCGCGTCCACGACCTCGCGGACCGGGCAGCCGAACGTGAAGGTGACCAGCGGCACCGGGTCGTCGAGGAGGATGGCGAGCTTGGCGTCGTAGCCGTCGTCACGGCCGCTGTCGGGGTCGCCGAGCGGCGTCTCGTACCAGCGGGCCTCACCGGCGAGCTGATGGCGGTAGACGTCGACCGCCGCCGGGTCGGCGAGGTCGGGCTGCGGCATGAACAGATTGACCCCGAACGGCCGCGCCGTCAGCCCCCGCACCTGTTTGATCTCCTGGTACATCCCGTCCGCCGTCTTGTACCCGGCGGCGAGGAACCCGAGGCCGCCCGCCTCGGACACGGCCGCGGCGAGCGCGGGCGAGGACCCGCCGCCCGCCATGGGGGCCTGCACGATCGGACAGGGGCAGAGATCGGTCAGAGCGGAGGACATGACGGCATCGTGCCACGGACGCGTCCGGCGACCGAATCGGCGTTTCCGCCTGGCATGTGCCACCCCGCACGGGGTGGCACATGAGGCTCACGCTCAGGCGTCACCGCCCGTTGAAGGCGTCCTTCAGACGGGAGAACAAGCCCTGCTGGCCGGGCTGGAACTGGCCCGTCGGGCGTTCCTCGCCGCGGAGTTTGGCCAGCTCGCGGAGGAGGCGCTCCTGTTCGGGGTCGAGCTTCTGCGGGGTCATCACCTCGACGTGCACGATGAGGTCGCCCCGGCCGCCGCCGCGCAGGTGGGTGATGCCGCGCCCGTGCAGCGGGACCGACTGGCCGGACTGGGTGCCGGGCCGGATGTCGACCTCCTCCATGCCGTCGAGCGTCTCGAGCGGCACCTTCGTGCCGAGGGCCGCCGCCGTCATGGGGATGGTCACCGTGCAGTGCAGATCGTCGCCGCGCCGCTGGAAGACCGGGTGCGGCAGCTCGTGGATCTCGACGTACAGGTCACCGGCGGGACCGCCGCCGGGCCCGACCTCGCCCTCACCGGCGAGCTGGATCCGCGTCCCGTTGTCCACACCGGCCGGGATCTTCACCGTCAGGGTGCGGCGCGAACGGATCCGCCCGTCACCGGCGCACTCCGGGCACGGGGTGGGCACGACGGTGCCGAAGCCCTGGCACTGCGGGCACGGCCGGGAGGTCATGACCTGGCCGAGGAAGGACCGCGTGACCTGCGAGACCTCACCGCGCCCGCGACACATGTCACAGGTCTGCGCGGAGGTCCCGGGCGCGGCGCCCTCACCGCTGCACGTCGAGCAGACGACAGCCGTGTCGACCTGGATGTCCTTGGTGGTGCCGAAGGCGGCCTCGTCCAGCTCGACCTCGAGCCGGATCATGGCGTCCTGGCCCCGGCGCGTGCGCGAGCGCGGCCCGCGCTGCGACGCCGTCCCGAAGAACGCGTCCATGATGTCCGAGAAGTTCCCGAACCCGCCGGCGCCGAAGCCACCGGCCCCGCCGCCGCCCGACTGGGACAGCGGGTCGCCGCCGAGGTCGTAGACCTGCTTCTTCTGCGGGTCCGACAACACCTCGTACGCGGCGTTGATCTCCTTGAACCGCTCCTGCGTCTTCGGGTCCGGATTCACGTCCGGGTGAAGCTCACGGGCGAGCCTTCGGAAGGCCTTCTTGATCTCGTCCTGGGAAGCGTCGCGGCGCACGCCGAGTACGGCGTAGTAGTCCGTGGCCACTTACGACTCCGCCAGGATCTGTCCGACGTAACGTGCCACTGCGCGTACTGCTCCCATCGTTCCCGGGTAATCCATGCGGGTCGGTCCGACCACGCCGAGCTTGGCGACTGCCTCGCCGCCCGAACCGTAGCCGACCGACACGACGGACGTGGAGTTGAGTCCCTCGTGGGCGTTCTCGTGGCCGATGCGTACGGCCATGCCCGAATCACCCACCTCACCAAGCAGCTTGAGGAGCACGACCTGCTCCTCGAGGGCCTCCAGAACGGGCCGGATGGTGAGGGGAAAGTCATGTCCGAAGCGGGTGAGATTGGCGGTGCCGCCGATCATCAGCCGCTCCTCGGTCTCCTCGACCAGTGTCTCCAGAAGGGTGGAGAGCACCGTGGAGACCGTGCCGCGGTCCTCCGCCTCGAAGGCTTCGGGCAGATCCTGCACCAACTGCGGCACGTCGGCGAACTTGCGGCCCGCGACACGGCTGTTCAGCCGGGCCCGCAGATCCGCCAGGGACGGTTCGCCGAACGGCGCCGGGCAGTCGATCATCCGCTGCTCCACGCGCCCGGTGTCCGTGATCAGCACGAGCATCAGACGGGCGGGCGCGAGCGAGAGCAGCTCGACATGGCGCACGGTGGACCGCGTCAGGGACGGGTACTGGACGACCGCGACCTGCCGCGTCAACTGCGCGAGCAGCCGCACGGTCCGGCCGACGACGTCGTCGAGGTCGACGGCGCCCTCCAGGAAGTTCTGGATGGCGCGCCGCTCGGGCGCGGTCATCGGCTTCACCGCGGTGAGCTTGTCGACGAAGAGGCGGTACCCCTTGTCGGTGGGGATGCGCCCCGCACTGGTGTGCGGCTGGGCGATGAACCCCTCCTCCTCCAGGGCGGCCATGTCGTTGCGCACCGTCGCCGGTGAGACGCCCAGGCTGTGCCGCTCGGTCAGCGCCTTGGAGCCGACGGGCTCCTCGGTGCCGACGTAGTCCTGGACGATGGCGCGCAGCACTTCGAGCCTGCGTTCACTGAGCATCGGCGCACACCTCCAGCAACCGTCTCCGAGACCGCCGCGACCAGCGTCGCGATGATCGATGCGATCTTTCCGTTTTGGCACTCACTGCGCGCGAGTGCCAATCGTCCCCGGCTCAGTGTACGGCCGGTGGGTACGGACCAGGCAAGGCCGCTAGCGTCGACCTCATGAAAAGCACGGCGGACATCGACTGGCGGTCGGCGGGCTGGGAGGGACTGGCACCGCGCGTGGGCCGCGTCCGGCTGCCCGGCTGGGACTGCACGACCGGCCTCGTCGTGGGCGACGACGCGGCCCTGCTGATCGACACCGGCTCCTCCCTGCGCGAGGGGGCCCGCCTGCGCGCGGACACCCGCCGCCTGCTCGGCGCGCGCACGCGTGTGGCGCACATCGCGCTCACCCACCCCCACTTCGACCACGTCCTCGGCACGGCCGCCTTCGCGGGCGTCGAGGTGTACGGGGCCGCGGGCATCGACACCGTCCTCGCCGGGGACGGCGCGGACACCCTGCGCGCCGACGCGGTCCGCCACGGCGTGGACCCGGACGCGGCGGCCGAGGCGGCGGACGTCCTGGTCACCCCGGCCCACCGCATCTGCGGCGAACGCACGCTCGACCTGGGCGGCGGCGTCCAGGTCCTGCTCGCGAACGTCGGCCCCGGCCACACCGCCCACGACCTGGCGGTCCTGGTCCCCGGGCCGGAGATCGTCTTCTGCGGCGACCTGGTCGAGGAGTCCGGCGAACCCCAGGCGGGCACGGACGCGTCCCCGCGCCTGTGGCCGGAGGCGCTGGACCGGCTGCTCGCCCTGGGCGGCGACGACGCGCGCTACGTCCCCGGGCACGGATCGGTGGTGAATGCCGACTTTGTCCGCGAGCAGCGCGCCACATTGGCGGCGAGATTCGGCGTGTCGTAGCCCGTACGGACGGGCTTCTCCTATCGTCGGCCGAATGCGCCAGTACAGCCCTGACCTCACGCCGCCCTGGAAGCGGAAGACGTCCGTCCCCGAGGTCCCGGCCGAGCCGGACCTCGTGGTCGAGGAGGTCACCACGGGCTTCTGCGGAGCGGTCGTCCGCGTCGAGAAGACGGCGCAGGGCCCGACAGTGACCCTGGAGGACCGCTTCGGCAAGCACCGCGCGTTCCCGATGGAGCCGCGCGGCTTCCTCCTGGAGGGCAAGGTCGTCACCCTGGTCCGCCCCTCGGCGTCCGCGGCCCCCGCGCGTCCGACCCGTACGGCGTCCGGGTCGGTCGCCGTACCGGGCGCCCGCGCGCGTGTCGCCCGCGCGGGCCGCATCTACGTCGAGGGCAAGCACGACGCCGAGCTGATCGAACGCGTCTGGGGCGACGACCTGCGCATCGAGGGCGTGGCGGTGGAGTTCCTGGAGGGCGTCGACGACCTCCCGGCGATCGTCGCGGAGTTCGCCCCGGGCCCGGACGCGCGCCTCGGCGTACTCGTCGACCATCTGGTCCCCGGTACGAAGGAACACCGCATCGCGCAGTCGGTCACCAGCCCGCACGCCCTGGTCGTCGGCCACCCCTACATCGACATCTGGGAGGCCGTGAAACCGTCCTCCGTCGGCATCGACGCCTGGCCCCGCGTCCCCCACGGCCAGGACTGGAAGACGGGCGTCTGCCGAGCGCTCGGCTGGCGCGTCGCGAACACGGGCGAGGCGTGGCAGCACATCCTGTCCCGGGTCCGTTCGTACAAGGACCTGGAGCCGGCACTCCTGGGCCGAGTGGAAGAGCTGATCGACTTCGTGACAGCCCCAGAGGCGTAGCGCCCCGAAAGGGGCGCGGGGAACTGCGCGACCAGCCACGACGAAACCCGCACGCGCGGCAGAACCGTGCCCTCCACGGCGCGTAGGCGCGAGATCAGTCGACCAGGTCCCGCACGACCCCGTCGGCCAGCAACCGCCCCCGAAGGGTCAGCACGGCCCGCCCCGCGTCAAAGGGCCCCGCCTCCAACAACCCGTCCCCCACAGCCTTCCGCGCGGCACTCAGCCCGGCGGGCTTCAGCAGGGACACCGGACACCCGTCCCTGAGCCGTAGCTCAAGCAGAATCCGCTCGACCCGCCGATCTTCCTCGGCCAAGATCTCCCGCCCCGCGCCCGGCGAACGCCCCTCTGCCAGCGCCCCCGCGTACGCCCCGGGATGCTTCACGTTCCACCACCGCACCCCGCCCACGTGCGAGTGCGCCCCGGGCCCGGCCCCCCACCAGTCGGCCCCGCGCCAGTACAGCTCGTTGTGCAGACACCGCCCGGCCTCCGAGGTGGCCCAGTTCGACACCTCGTACCACTCGAACCCGGCGGAGCGCATCGCCTCGTCGGCGATGAGGTACCGGTCCGCGTGCACGTCGTCGTCGGTCATGGGCACCTCACCGCGCCGGATGCGCCGGGCGAGCTGCGTGCCTTCCTCGACGATGAGCGCGTACGCGGAGATGTGGTCGGGCCCGGCGCCGAGCGCGGCGTCGAGGGAGGCCCGCCAGTCGTCGTCGCTCTCGCCGGGGGTGCCGTAGATCAGGTCCAGGTTGACGTGGTCGAACCCGGCCGCCCGCGCCTCCGCGACGCAGGCCTCGGGCCGCCCGGGGGTGTGCGTACGGTCGAGGACCTTCAACACGTGCTGCCGCGCGCTCTGCATACCGAACGAGACCCGGTTGAAGCCCCCCGCACGCAGCGCGGCAAGGTACGCGGGGTCGACGGACTCCGGGTTCGCCTCCGTCGTCACTTCCGCGTCGTCCGCGAGCCCGAACTCGTCGCGGATCGCGCTGAGCATCCGTACGAGATCGGCGGCGGGCAGCAAGGTCGGCGTGCCGCCGCCGACGAAGACGGTCCGCACGGGGCGCGGGTCGTCCCCGAGCACCTTCCGGGCGAGCCGGACCTCCTCGATCAGGGTCTCGGCGTAGTTGTCGCGGGAGGCGAGGACGCCGCCGCTGCCGCGCAGCTCGGTCGCGGTGTAGGTGTTGAAGTCGCAGTAGCCGCAGCGGGTGGCGCAGTACGGGACGTGCAGGTAGAAGCCGAGGGGCCTGGTGGCGGCGTCGGCGAGGGCGGAGGCGGGCAGCGCCCCGTCGTCGGGCACGGGCTCACCATCGGGGAGGGCGGAAGGCATACCCCCATTGTCCAGCAGCCCGCCGCGATCCTGGCGGGCCGCTCACATGGCCTGGAGCACGAGCAGCGCCAGATCGTCGTCCGGCGGCGCGTCCGCGTACGCGTGCACGAGCCGCCGGATGCGCTCGGCGAGGAGTTGCGCGGTGAGCCCGGCGCAGCCGGAGAGGGCCTGGGCGAGCCCGTCGTTGTCGTCGAACTGGCGGTGGCCCGAGCGCCGCTCGGTGACGCCGTCGGTGACGCAGAGGAGGGTGTCGCCGGTGAGGAGGTCGAACGTCTCGCAGGTGTAGTCGGGGTCGTCGACGACCCCGAGGAGGACTTGCGGGGCGGCGGCGGTGACGACCTCGCCGCCGGGCCGCATCAGCAGCGGCAGCGGGTGTCCGGCGGAGGCGAGGGTGCAGGTGACGGCGCGGCCGTCGGCGGACGGGGTGAGTTCGCCGTAGAGGAGGGAGAGGAAGCGGGAGCTGGAACCTTCCGGCGGGATGCCCTGGCCCCCGGCGGCGGCGAGGGCGCGGGCTGCGGCGTCGGCCGCCTCGGTGGCGTCGTCGAGGAGCAGCCGGTTGAGGCGGTCGAGGACCTGGGCGACGGGGTAGCCCTCGCGGGCGAGGAGCCGCAGCCAGGGGCGGACGAGGCCGATGACGACGGCGGCCTCGGGGCCCTTGCCCTGGATGTCGCCGAGCGCGAAGCACCAGCGGCCGTCCCCGGCGGGGAAGACGTCGTAGAAGTCGCCGCCGGGGCCGCCCGCCTCCTTGGGCTCGTAGACGAGGGCGCTCTGGATGCCGGGGATCTCGGCGATGGCGGTGGGCAGCAGGCCGCGCTGGAGGATGCGGCTGATGGTGGCCTGCCGGGTGAAGCGGCGGGCGGCGCTGACGGCGAGGGCGACGCGGCGGGCGAAGTCCTCGACGAGGCCGGTGACCTCGTCGGGGAAGCGGAGCAGATTGGCCCGCCCGATGACGAGGATGCCGAGGCTGCGGCCGCCGACGGTGAGCCGGTAGGCGAGCGCGGAGCCGGTGTCCTCGGCGTCGGTGTCGCCGCAGGACTCGAACGGCCAGGGCACGGGGACGGCGGCGGTGCGGGCGGCGGCGGGCAGGCGCGGGGGCTCCTTCTCCAGGCGTCCGCGCAGTTCTTCGGTGCGGTTCTCCTGGGCGTGCCAGACGCGGGCGAGCCGGGGCGGGGGCAGCGGGTCGCTCTCGCCGTGCGGCTCGTGGTCGGGGATGCCGGGCGCGGCGCGGCCTTCCTCGTCGTAGAACCAGACGGCGCACCAGTCGGCGAGCCGGGGCACGAGGAGCTGGCCGACGAGCGCGGCGACCACGTCCTCGTCGAGCTGTCCGGCGAGCAGGTCGGAGGCTTCGGCGAGGAAGGAGAGCGCGCCCCGGTTGATCCAGTCGCGGTCCTGGGCGGCGCGGCGGGGCATGGGGGCGAGCAGGTCGGCGGCGCGCAGGCCGCGTTCGAGTGCGCGTACGGCGGAGTGCACGGAGGGTTCGGCCGCGGCCTCGTCGCTCTCGTCGGTCTCGTCGCTCTCGACGGGCAGCCGGGCCCACACCGTCTTGGTGCCGGGCCGGTAGGTGATGCCCCACGCCTCGGCGAGGGTGGCGACGAGGTGGAGGCCGCGCCCGTACTCGGGGGTCTCGGTGGGGCGGGAGGGCTGGTGGCCCCGGACGGCGCGGGCCGGGTGGTGGTCGGTGACCTCGACGACGAGCCCCGCGGGGGTGCCGTCGGCGGCGGGCTCGTCGAGGCGGCACAGCAGGTCGACGCTGGTCCCGGCGTGCACGACTGCGTTGGTGACGAGCTCGCTGACCACGACGACGGCGTCGTCGGTCAGCCGGTCGCCGAGGCGGTCGGCGCCGGGGGCGCCCCGCTCGGTCCACTCGGTGAACGCGGCGCGGACGGAGCGCCGGGCGGCCGCGGGCGCGAGGGGGTTCCCCGGCAGCGAGGTACGGACCATGACCGGTCCGACGTGCGGCTGGTGCTCCGCTACGTCCCCGCCGCCGACGGCGGTGTCCCGCTGGATAGGAATGGACCCCACGTTCGGCTCCTGAGCAGTTCGGGCAAAGACGCCTCAGGCGACACGAACAGAGTGACAGACTGACCACGCCCATAAGCACCGAGTTACCGAAGTGGGCCGCCATGAGTGAGAACAGTGCTATGCGTGTGCATCAAAGCGGGCCCGGGAGCGACGGCGACGGCACCATCCGTCCGCCCGACCTCCGGCCGCTCCTCGCCGCTCTGTCGGCTGCCCGCGACGGGAACTTCACCCGTCTCCCCGACACCGGGGAGGGCATGGTCGGTGAGCTGGGGGCCGTCTTCAACCAGCTCATAGACCGCAGTGTGCACTTCAACGCGGAGCTGACGCGGGTGCGCCGGGAGATCGTCCGGCACGGCCGGCTCGACGAGCGCCTGGAGGCGAGCCCGGGGCAGGGCGCGTGGGCGACCCGGATCGCCGACGTCAACACCATCATCGGCGCCCTGGTCGCGCCCACCGCCAATGCGACGCGGGTGCTCGACGCGGTGGCGGGCGGTGATCTGACCCAGCGTGTCGACCTGCACGACGGGAACCGTCAACTCCGCGGTGATCTGCGGCGGTTGGGCCGGGCGGTGAACAAGATGGTGGACCAGCTCTCCCTGTTCACGGGCGAGGTGACCCGGGTGGCGCGGGAGGTCGGCACCGAGGGCCGGCTCGGCGGCCGGGCGAAGGCGCAGGGTCTCGCGGGCAGTTGGCGTGACGTCACCGAGGCGGTCAACACGATGGCGTCCCGGCTGACGGCGCAGGTCCGGGACATCGCGCTGGTGACGACGGCGGTGGCGCGGGGCGACCTGACGCGTACGGTCACGATCGAGGCGACGGGCGAGCTGCTCGAACTGAAGCTGACCGTCAACACGATGGTCGATCAGTTGTCCGCGTTCGCCGACGAGGTGACCCGGGTGGCCCGTGAGGTGGGTACCGAGGGTCAGCTCGGCGGGCGCGCGCAGGTCCGGGGTGTGTCGGGCGTCTGGAAGGATCTGACCGACAACGTCAACTTCATGGCGTCCAATCTCACCTCTCAGGTGCGCAATATCGCGCAGGTGACCACGGCCGTGGCCAACGGCGACCTGAGCCAGAAGATCATGGTTGACGCGCAGGGCGAGATCCTCGAACTGAAATCGACCATCAACACGATGGTCGACCAGCTGTCCGCCTTCGCCGACGAGGTGACCCGGGTGGCCCGCGAGGTCGGTACCGAGGGCCAGCTCGGCGGGCGCGCCCAGGTCCGGGGTGTGTCGGGCGTCTGGAAGGACCTCACCGACAACGTCAACTTCATGGCCGACAACCTGACGTCGCAGGTCCGGAACATCGCGCTTGTCTCCACGGCGGTGGCGCAGGGCGACCTCGGCAAGAAGATCACGGTCGAGGCGAAGGGCGAGATCCTCGAACTGAAGTCGACCATCAACACGATGGTCGACCAGTTGTCCGCCTTCGCCGACGAGGTCACGCGCGTGGCCCGCGAGGTCGGCACCGAGGGGAACCTCGGCGGTCAGGCACAGGTCCGGGGTGTCTCCGGCGTGTGGAAGGACCTGACCGACAACGTCAACTTCATGGCGTCGAACCTGACCTCCCAGGTGCGCAACATCGCCCAGGTCACGACGGCGGTCGCCCAGGGTGACCTGTCGAAGAAGATCTCCGTCGACGCGCGCGGCGAGATCCTGGAGCTGAAGGACACCGTCAACACGATGGTGGAGCAGTTGCGGGGCTTCGCCGACGAGGTCACGCGCGTGGCCCGCGAGGTCGGCACGGACGGCCGGCTCGGCGGGCGCGCGACCGTGCACGGCGTCTCCGGCGTGTGGAAGGACCTGACGGACAACGTCAACTACATGGCGGACAACCTGACCTCCCAGGTCCGCAACATCGCCCAGGTCGCCACGGCGGTGGCCCAGGGCGACCTGTCGAAGAAGATCGACGTCGACGCGCGCGGTGAGATCCTCGAACTGAAGACGACCATCAACACGATGGTCGACACCCTCTCCTCGTTCTCCTCCGAGGTCACGCGTGTGGCCCGCGAGGTCGGCTCCGAGGGCCAGCTCGGCGGTCAGGCGCGCGTCGAGGGCGTCTACGGCACGTGGAAGCGCCTGACGACGAACGTGAACGAGCTGGCGTCGAACCTGACCACGCAGGTCCGCGCCATCGCCGAGGTGGCGTCCGCGGTGACCCAGGGCGACATGTCCCGCTCCATCGCGGTGGAGACGCGCGGCGAGGTCGCCGAGCTGAAGGACAACATCAACCTGATGGTGGCCAACCTGCGCGAGACGACCCGCGCGAAGGACTGGCTGGAGTCGAACCTGGCGCGCCTCGCCGCCCTGATGCAGGGCCACCGGGACCTGATGGAGGTCGCGGACCTGATCCTGCGGGAGCTGACCCCGCTGGTGAATGCCCAGTACGGGGCCTTCTTCCTGGCGGAGCCCGACGAGAGCGACACCCCGCTGCGGACGACCATCCCCACCAAGGGGCTCGCCTACATCGCGGCCTACGCCTCGGCGGCCGCCTCGGTCGTCGACACCGGGGGCATGCCCGTCCACGGTCTCGTACGGCAGGCGGCCCTGGAGAAGAAGCGCATTCTGGTGGAGGAGGCGCCGCCGGACTACATCAAGATCAACAGTGGGCTCGGGGAGGCCGCGCCCGCCTCCGTCGTCATCATCCCGATCCTGTTCGAGGACAAGCTGCTCGGCGTCATCGAGCTGGCGTCGTTCTCCCGCTTCTCCGACGTGCACCTGGCCTTCTTCGACCAGTTCGTGAACACGATCGGCGTCGCGATCAACACCATCATCGCCAACTCCCGCACCGAGTCCCTGCTCGGGGAGTCCCAGCGCCTCGCGACCCAGTTGCAGGAGCGCTCGGACGAGCTGCAACGACAGCAGGCCGAGTTGCAGCGCTCGAACGCCGAGCTGGAGGAGAAGGCGGCCCTGCTCGCGACGAGCTCGCAGTACAAGTCGGAGTTCCTCGCGAACATGTCGCACGAGCTGCGCACCCCGCTCAACTCGCTGCTCATCCTGGCGCGGCTGCTCTCCGACAATCCGGACGGCCACCTCAACGACCAGGAGGTGCAGTTCGCGACGACGATCCACCGCTCGGGCTCGGACCTGCTCCAGCTCATCAACGACATCCTCGACCTCTCCAAGATCGAGGCCGGGCGCATGGACGTACGGCCCAAGAAGCTCCCGCTCATCAAGCTCCTGGACTACGTGCACGCCACGTTCCGCCCGATCACCCTCGACCGGGGGCTCGCCTTCGACGTGTCGGTCGGCGAGGACGTGCCGCGCGAGGTCTTCTCCGACGAGCAGCGCATCCAGCAGATCCTGCGCAACCTGCTGTCGAACGCGATCAAGTTCACCGCCAACGGCAAGGTCGAGCTGAAGGTTACGCGCGTCAAGGACCTTGAGCACCAGTTCGTGCGGGACAGCGACGACCTGATCGCGTTCGCCGTCTCCGACACCGGCATCGGCATCGCCCGCGACAAGCTCCCCGTCATCTTCGAGGCGTTCCAGCAGGCCGACGGCACCACCAACCGCAAGTACGGCGGCACCGGGCTCGGCCTGTCCATCAGCCGGGAGATCGCCGGGCTGCTCGGCGGGCGCATCATCGCCGAGAGCGAGCCGGGCAAGGGCTCCACCTTCACCCTGTACGTGCCCGTGGCGCACCCCGGGCACGAGCCGCTGGCCGAGGCGCCCCAGACGGACCCGGCACCCGCCGTCCCCGCGCAGGCCGAGCCGCGCGAGGACGGTTCCCCGGAGGCGTACACGGTCCACGAGCAGGAGGACAACTGGCCGACGCCGACGAAGCTGGAGCGGTGGAAGACCGGTCTCGCGGGCGAGGTGCTTCCGGGGCGCCGCGTCCTCATCGTCGACGACGACATCCGCAACGTCTTCGCGCTCACCCACGTCCTCGGCCGCGTCGGCATGCCCGTCCTGTACGCGGAGAACGGCCGCGAGGGCATCGAGACCCTGGAGCGCAACCCCGACATCGGGCTCGTCCTGATGGACATCATGATGCCGGAGATGGACGGCTACGAGACGATCTCCGTCATCCGCGCGACCCCCCGCTGGGCCGGGCTGCCCATCGTGGCGCTCACCGCGAAGGCGATGCCCGGCGACCGGGAGAAGTCGATCGCCAAGGGCGCCAACGACTACGTGCCCAAGCCGGTGGACGTCGACCAATTGCTGACCGTCGTGTGCGACCTCCTGGCGCCCGAGCCCCACGACCCGGACGAACCCGACGACGCGGACGGGTTCACCGCACCGGACGGGCCCGGGAGCCCCGCGGGCGCGGGCGTACCCGTCGCCCCGCCGACGACCGATCGAGGACCGGCATGATGACCACTGCAGAGCTGACAGAGCCGGCGGACCAACGGGCGAGCATCCTGCTCGTCGACGACATGGAGGACAACCTCGTCGCGCTGGAGGCGGTCCTCGGATCGCTCAACGAGCCGCTGGTGCGGGCCCGCTCGGGCGAGGAGGCGATGAAGGCGCTCCTGCGGCGCCGCTTCGCCGTCATCCTGCTCGACATCCGTATGCCGGGCATGGACGGCTTCGAGACGGCGACCAACATCAAGCGCCTCGACCAGACGAAGAACGTGCCGATCATCTTCCTCACCGGCACGGACTCCGACGACGCCGGATACGCCTTCCGCGGTTACGCGACGGGCGCCGCCGACTACCTCACCAAGCCCTTCGACCCCTGGGTGCTGCGCGCGAAGGTCACCGTCTTCCTCGACCTGCACCGCAAGAACCAGCAGTTGGAGCGGCTCCTCGCCCGCGAGCAGCAGCAGTTCGACGCGCTGGCGTCCCGGATGGCGTCGATCGAGCACCATCTGTCGCAGGCCGCCGACCCCGACGTACGGGAGCTGCGCCACCATCTGACGCGGATGGAGGAGACGATGCGCACGATGAGGCGCCCCTGACCCGTGCGGCGGGGCGCCTCCCCGTCAGCCCTCGCGGGTCCCGGCGTACATGTCGTCGAGCAGCTCCTTGTACTCGCGCTCCACGACGGGCCGCTTCAGCTTGAGGCTCGGCGTCAGCTCGCCGTGCTCCACGTCGAGGTCGCGGGGCAGCAGCTTGAACTTCTTGATGGTCTGCCAGCGCTGCAGGCCCTCGTTCAGCTCGCGTACGTAGCCCTCGATGAGCTGCACCGTCGCGGGGGCGGCGACGACCTCCGCGTAGGACTTGCCGTCGAGGCCGTTCTCCTTGGCCCACTCCAGGATCGCGACCTCGTCGAGGGCGATGAGCGCGGTGCAGAAGTTCCGGTCGGCGCCGTGCACCAGGATGTTCGACACGTACGGGCAGACGGCCTTGAACTGACCCTCGACCTCGGCCGGGGCGATGTACTTGCCGCCCGACGTCTTGATCAGGTCCTTCTTGCGGTCGGTGATCCTCAGATAGCCGTCGACGGACAGCTCGCCGATGTCCCCGGTGTGGAACCAGCCGTCGCTCTCCAGGACCTCCGCGGTCTTCTCGGGCAGTCCGTGGTAGCCCTCCATGATGCCGGGGCCGCGCAGCAGGATCTCGCCGTCGTCCGCGATCCGCACCTCGGTGCCGGGCAGCGGCTTGCCGACCGTGCCGGTGCGGTACGCCTCGCCGGGGTTGACGAAGGACGCGGCCGAGGACTCGGTGAGGCCGTAGCCCTCCAGGATGTGGACGCCCGCACCGGCGAAGAAGTAGCCGATCTCGGGGGCGAGCGCCGCCGACCCCGAGATGCAGGCGCGCAGCCGCCCGCCGAACGCCTCGCGCAGCTTGCTGTAGACCAGCGCGTCGGCGATCTTGTGCTTGGAGGAGAGGCCGAACGGCGCGGAGGCGACGCCGGTGCGGCGGAAGTTGTCCTGGGTGACCTTCGCGTACTCGCGGGCGACGCCCACCGCCCACTGGAAGATCTTGAACTTGGCGTTGCCGCCGGCCCGTGCCTTGGCCGCGACGCCGTTGTAGACCTTTTCGAAGATGCGCGGCACGGCCGCCATGTAGGTCGGCTGCACGACCGGCAGATTCTCGATGATCTTGTCGACGCGGCCGTCGACGGCCGTCACGTGCCCGACCTCGATCTGGCCGCTGGTCAGCACCTTGCCGAAGACGTGGGCGAGCGGCAGCCACAGGTACTGCACGTCGTCCGGGCCGACGAGGCCGGTCGCGGCGATCGCCTTCGCCATGTACGACCAGTTGTCGTGCGGCAGCCGGACACCCTTCGGGCGGCCGGTCGTCCCGGAGGTGTAGATGAGGGTGGCGAGCTGGTCCTTGCCGATCGCGGCGACGCGCTCCTTGACGACGTCCGGGTTCTTCTCCAGGTACGCCGTGCCGCGCGCCTCCAGGTCCTCCAGGGTGAGGACCCAGCCGTCGGGGTCGGCGGCGTCGGGCTCGACACCGGTCGCGTCGATGACGACGACGTGCTTCAGCTCGGGCAGCTCGGACCGGCGCTCACGGGCCTTGGCGAGCTGCGCCGCGTCCTCGGCGACCAGCACCTTCGACTCGGAGTCAGCCAGGATGAACGCGGACTCCTCCGCGTTGGTCTGCGGGTAGACCGTGGTGGTCGCCGCGCCCGCGCACATGATGCCGAGGTCGGCGAGGATCCACTCGACCCGTGTGGAGGAGGCGAGCGCCACCCGCTCCTCGGCCGCGATTCCCAGCTCCACGAGGCCGGCGGCGATGGCGTAGACCCGCTGCGCGGCCTGCGCCCAGCTCAGCGACTTCCACTCGTCGGGGCCGCCGGCGGCGGGCGCCGGTACGGGATAGCGGTAGGCCTCGGCATCGGGTGTGGCCGCGACGCGCTCCAGGAAGAGAGACGCCACGGAGGGCGGACGGTTCTCGATCAGGGTCTGTGTGTCGCTCACGACGTCCTCCGGGGCCCGCGCGACTGTTGCTGCGCGGCTGTTGAAACGCGGCTTGTTTAACTGGCGAGTAACCATGGAGCAGTGATCAGGGTAAAGGGCGCTCGCCCGGCGCGTAAGGGGCTCCGGCCTTCGACTTTGTCCTGGTTGCCCCCGTGGTCCCGGTACGCACAGGGCGCACGGACAAGCGGTGGGGGGGGGGGGGGGGTGGGGTGGAGCGGCCCCCCCGGGAGAGGGGGGGGGGGGGGGTGGTGTGTTAT
>NZ_JBEYWV010000048.1:0-69033 GCF_040644575.1 Streptomyces sp. NPDC046939 | reverse complement strand
CCCACCCACCAGCACAACAACGAACTCGCATCAATGGCGAGAAACCCCGAACACCTCAGTGACCCCCTCCCCGAACCTCACACTGAGCGGATGCCGCGAGGCCGGCGAACCGGTCGGCTCGGAAGCGGGCGCACTCACCCAGGAGCGACGCCAACTCCTTGATGACGTCGATCCCGGCTGGTGCCCGGCGTGGGATGCCGGCTGGCAACGCTGCCTGCGCCTGGTCCAAGCGCACCTGACCGCCGGCGGAAGCCTGCCCACGAAGGCATGGGAGGTCGTGGTCCAGGGCGAAGACCTCGGACGCTGGGTCACCGCCCAACGTCATGGCTTCGACCAGCTTCTTCCGGCGCAGCAGTGGCTGCTTGAGAACGCCCTCCGCATCCAGCCGGCCCCGGAAGAGGAACGGCCGGTGAAGCGGACCCAGGAGCACAAGTGGCTCCTCAACCTCGCCGCCGCCCGCCAGTTCCACGCCCGCGAAGGACACCTCAACATCCCCCGCAAACACGTCGAGGAGCTGCCCCTGGAACTGGCCGGACCCGCCGCCACCGGACGCGAGACCACACCGGAGGGGACCATCCGGATCGACCTGGGGATGTGGACCGCGAACGTACGCCGACGCGCCGACAAACTCACCGAGCAGCGGCGTAGGGCGCTGGACGAACTCGGCATGCGCTGGTAGATGTGGCAGCGGCCGGTCAACTTCCTCTTGATGCTCACGGCCTGCCCCTTCTCCCGGTGCTGACCGCCGCGTCAAGGCCGGGTGCCCTGCCATGGTCCGGACATGAGGTTGACAGTCGGTCGGGAGGCGACGTGAACCGGAGCCGGGGTTGCGACGCCGATGTCGGCGGTCAGCCACCGCCGTATCGGCCGAGCCCAACGCCAGCGCATCCGTACGCAACGGCCTTGTTGCCACAAGCACCCCTTCCCGGGGCGCCACACCCTCGTCGACCCGCCCTCCGGGACGGCGGGCCCGCCCACCGGCTGCCTGCCTTCGGGTAGAAGCCCCCTGGCACAGCGGCGTGCCCGTCCGTGAGCGACGCCCGCGTGCCCTTCCCGTGTGGGCCGGGTCCTAGATCTGATTGACATCGGCGTGTCCGTATGGCCCGCCGTTCTGGGTTACGAGCATGCCCGCGCCCTGGCCATCAGCACCCCCGCAGTGATTGAGCGCGCTCAGCAACGGCAGGCTGCCTGCGCTTCCGCCGAGTGCGCCGCTGCCGTGTGTGGTCGTGCCGTTCGCCGTTGCACCGTTGTCCAGGTTGGAACAGCTGTCGCCGAACGCGGGTGAGAGGAAGTCACCGATACCCCCGGCAGAAGCGGGGGACGCTGCGGCGATCCCGGCCCCGATGAAGGCCGCGGTGGCGGCAAGCGCTGTGCCTGTCGTACGTGTGGTCATGCCCCATCGAACGAGGCTCAGGGCGCTGAGGCACGGGCATTTGCCTCCCCTGCTCAGAGGGCAGTGGGGGTGATAACTGAGTTATCACCCCCACTGACGCCCACTGACCCGCTGACGCCCACTGATAAAAATCACGGACGCTCCATGAAGTCAGGATGATACGACTGATAACTCAGTTACCAGTCGGAGACGGCGGTCACGCGCAATCCACGGTGCCAACTACCCGGGCATGCAGCAGGTCAAGGCCGCCTGCGACCCCCAGAAACTGTTCACCTTCCCCCAAGCAGTCACCTGCCGGACCACCGACGAGTGACACGGACAACGCCCGCCCGACGATCCGGCCATGTGCTGTGGTGTCGTACTACCTCCAGCGCGGCCGCCTCGGCCGGTCCCCCCGACCGGGCCCGGGGCTACGGGAGCATCGCCGTGTTGGCGCGATGCTCGTCCCGTGACGCACGGCTCCATCGAGCGACACGGGGGAGGCTGCCCTTTTCCGGGGGGCGGGCGAGATCCACTCGTTGGAGGGAGAGCGCGGACGGTCTGGATTGATGGGCTGCAGCGCTGCCCAGAATCTGGCCGAGGCCACACCCGACCATGTGGCAGGGCAGGGGAGCACGCTCACAGTGACCGTCTACTTCATCGGTACCGGCCCCGGCGCGGCAGACCTGATCACCCTGCGCGGCCGGGAGATCCTGTCCCGCTGCCGCGTGGGTTTCTACCCGGGCAGCATGACGCCAGTCGAACTGCTGGCGCACTGCCCCACAGGCGCGACGCGGACGGACACGGCGCGGATGACCCTGGATGAGGTCATGACCCAGATCCTGGCAGCCCACGCGCGTGGGACGGACGTGGTACGGCTGTGCTCGGGCGATCCATCGCTCTACAGCACCGTCGCCGAGCAGGTGCGGGTGCTGGACAGAGCGGGTGTGCCCTACGAGATGGTTCCCGGGGTCTCCGCGTTCGCGGCATCGGCGGCGGTCCTCGGCCGGGAACTGACCGTGCCCGGGGTGGGCCAGAGCCTCATCATCACCCGCGCCGCACGCCCCGGCTCGATGCCGGCCGGTGAGACACTGGCGAACTTCGCCCGCACCGGGGCGACGCTGGCGGTCTACCTCGTCATCAACCACCTGGAGGACGTGGCCGCCCAGCTGCTGCCGCACTACGGGGCGCACTGCCCGGCAGCCGTCGTGGCGGCGGCCACCCAGCCCGGTCAGCACATCGTGCGCTCCACGCTCACCTCCATTGCGGCCGAGGTGCGGGCGGCCGGTGCGGGCAGGCTGGCGACGCTGCTGGTCGGCCGGGCGCTGCAGGCCCACGGCTTTCCCGACAGCGTTCTACATTCCACCGCCCGCCACTGGTCCGCCTGAACACCAGCACCGACAGGAGCAGCCCCTCCCCATGGCTCCACAGCCTGATGTACGCATGTTCACCACTGACCTGGACCTGGCCGGGCGCCCGGTGGTCGTCTTCGGCGGCGAGCCCGCGGTGCTCCGGCACCTGGCGCGCCTGGAACGCACCGGCGCGCAGGTCACCGTCGTGGCACCCGCGGTGTGTCCCGCGATCGAGGCGATGGCGAAGGCGGGCCGGCTGCGCTGGCACGCACGTTCCTGGCAGCCCGACGATCTCCGTGGCGCCTGGTACGCCATCGCCTGCACCCCCAGCGACGATGCGGCCATTGCCGAGGCCGCCCACAAGCAGCGGGTGTTTTGCACCCCCGGCGACACCGCCGCCCTCGACACCGCGCCGGCAGGCCATCCGGGCCCCGGCGTCGCCCTGATCGGCGCTGGGCCGGGAGACCCCGGCCTGATCACCGTCAGGGGCCGCGAGCTGCTCCGGGCCGCGGACACGGTGCTCGTCGACCGCCTCGCGCCGCTGGAACTGCTGGCCGACCTGCGCCCGGGGGCCGAGATCATCGATGCGGCCAAACTCCCCTACAGCCGCACCACCGCCCAGGACCAGCTCAACGGCCTGCTGGTGGACCGCGCCCGCGCCGGACGCTTCGTCGTCCGCCTCAAAGGCGGCGACCCCTACCTGTTCGGCTGCGGCTTCGAAGAGGTCAGCGCCTGCACGCAGGCGGGCATCCCGGTGACCGTGGTGCCGGGCGTGAGCAGCGCGCTCGCCGCACCGGCGCTGGCCGGGATCCCGGTGACGCACCGGGGCATCACGCAGGAAGTCACCATCGTCTCCGGCCACCTGGCGCCCGATCAGGAACGCAGCCTGGTGGACTGGCACGCCCTGGGACAGCGCAAGGCAACCCTGGTGATCCTCATGGGAGTCACCCACGTGGAACGGACCACGCAACTGCTGATCCGCGCCGGGCGCGACGCGGCCACGCCGGCATTGATCGTTCAGGACGCCGCCACCCGCTACCAACGCGTCTGGCATTCCACCCTGGCCCACCTCGCCGAGGACTGCCGCACACACGAGGTCACCCCGCCCGCAGTCTTCGTCATCGGCCCCACCGCCGGCCTGAAGACCCCCCGCCCGCCGGCCTCCCCCATGCCGTAGCGGCCGCAGCCGGCAACCCCCGCCGCAGCACGCTCACCCACGCACCCGGCGCCAGTGCTCGCGCACCGTCTCGCACCATCTCGCGCTGAGCCCGGCTCCTGACGACCAGCAGTCCTCGCCGACCTGTGGCATCGCCTCCACCATGTGTCCCCCTTCCTACGTAGTGGGTCGTGGCCAGGCGTCCGTGCCGTTGAGCAACGGCCCATAAGCCGCCTCCTGGTGCAGCCCCCTCCGCTGTTTCAGGCACCCGCTGCAGCCCGTGCTCGGCGCCAGAACCGTGGACACGTCATGGGGTGCCGGATAGCTTCGAAAAGCTGTCGTCAGTCACGTAGACAGGGGCCGAAATGAAAACGATCAAACTGACTTCGTTAGCAGTAGCGCCGCTGGTACTGGCCGGTGTTGCTGTCGCCGGACCGATCGCTGGTGCAACCGCGGCGAGCGCCACACCGTCCGACTGCCTGGTGGGTCGTCCGGACAGCAACACAGGGTATGCGATCTGCTTGAAGGGCACCGGGCAGGTCCGGGCCAAAATCACTTGCGAGGACGGCATCAACGGCCACCGCTACATCAACCACGGCCCGTGGGTGAACGTCAACCAGAGGTCGTACGCCGCCTGTGGCGCCGCTCAGCGGGTGACTGTCGTCCTTGTCGACTACGAACTCCGCTGATCCGGCGCTCTGCCGGTAGCGGCTTGGCGCCCAGGCCTCGGTCCATCGCTGGCGCGGGTCCGTCGGCCCGTGCCGCCCCGCTAGACCGTACGTCCAGCCGACGCAGGAGCGGCGCTTTGAAGCGGACGCAGGGCCCACACCTGGCGTCCCTCGGCGGTCATCTCCGTCCCGCAACTATCGGTGCCCAGATCCTGCAGGGCCGCCAGCATGCCGGTCGTCTACTTCACTTATGGGTGGGCATATGCAGCGAACGATGACCGAAAACGATGGGTCACGTGCGGGAGTCCGGCTGACTTCACGATGACCTATGGAGCATCGGCCCGCGACAGAAGGAGCGCCGCTGCGCCCCTCTGCTCCTCCTCGTCTGCTCACCGGTCGTGGAGGCCCCGCCGACGCGGCCGGGAACGGCACCGAACCTCGCCCCCGGCGCGCGCCGCCGTCCCTGCCTGCCTTCGAGGACTCCGCCACCGGCAGCGACTGAAGCACGGTGTTCCGGCCGCACACCAGCGGCCGGAACCACATCCGCCCCGTCACGGGAGAGCGGACCGGCAAACACCTGAGTGACGTGCGACAAGCACTGCTGATTGTGGCCAGAACCAAGAAAGGGTCCCGGGTCCCCGCCAACGGGACGGGCGTTGCGCTGGTGCGACGCTGCGCGCCAGTTTGCTCGTACATCGCAGCCACTGCTTCGTGCCGAGACTGGAGCGTCGATACCGCTCGCTCAAACCGCTGGCCTGCTCGACGAAGGTCTTTCGCTTGCAGGGCGGCCGGTCGCAAAAGAACCGCCGCACTCGAAGCCTGGCCTGCAACTTCACCCGGCCAGGGGGCGTTCCGCTAGCCCTCGCTCATAGGAGGAGTGCACTCGCCGGGCCCTTGTCCCACACCCCGGACACCGCGGTGCCGGTCCGCAGGCGACCGCCGACACGACCAGCGTCTCCGCGGTGAACACGACCTGGTCCAACCGCACATCGATCTTCGGGAACAGCACATTTTTGAGCGAGCAGACCCTCATGACCGAGAAATCCCCTGCCGAATCGTTCCCGCAGTCCTCCACTGACCTGCGGATTCACGGAACTCCGGTCAGAGCCAAAAATCGAGATCGGCATCATGACGGTGGCCAACGCGGTACGCCAGACCGGCCATGCCGCACTTCCCAGCCCCGGCACGCTGGTGGTGTTCGCGGCACGCTCGCGGCCGCCGCCCTGGCCTGCGCGGGCCGCTGGCCGCTGGCCCGGGCGTGCAGCACCATGCCCCTGGTCCTGCTGGCTGCCCAAGTGCCCGCGTCCGCATGGCTGCTGCCGCTGCTGGCCATGGTGGTGCTGATGCCAACGGCCGCCGCACCGGCCTGGACCGACCGGCGCCTGACCTATGCGCCCGTGCTCGCGGCCGCACTGGCCGGGCAACCCACGCCCGGCCTCGGCATGATCGGGAACCTCGGCCCCATTCTGATCGTGCTGGCCTTGCGGGCGGCCGCGCCGGGCTGCCGCCCCCGCCATCTCCTGGCCGTCCTCGCCGCGAGCGTTCCATGGGCCGCAGCACCCACCGGTTCACCGATCGGCCTCGCCCTCGTGACGACAGCGCTGATGCCGGCCGCGGCCGACGGCCGTGCGGCGGCCACCCACATGCCCCGCCAGACCGCAACCCGATCACCCCCGCGACTGACGACGGGCCCTTGCGCGAGCGTGACCAGGCGGACCGACAGGCGGTCGGGCCGCGCGGGGGCTCGCAACCGAGCAGAAGCGCCGGGGTAGCGCCCTGCGCAGAGGCGGCCGGCAGATCGACACGTACGTCCGCAACGAACCGCACGGCAGCAGAGGGTGCGAGATTGTGTCACCCCTTCTCCACCGGACGGACCACCCGCCCTGACTGCACGACGAAGCGGACCCGTCCCATGGCCTCGATGTCCTCGAAGGGGTTACCAGCCACCGCCACCAGGTCGGATGCCGCACCCAGGGTCAGGCGTCCCAGGTCGGGGCGGTTCAGCAGGTCCGCGGCGGTGCTGGTGGCGGCGCGCAGCGCCCGGAGCGGGGGGAGGCCGTGCTCGACCATGGTGGGGAACTCGCGCCAGTTGTCGGCGTGCGGGAACATGCCGGCGTCGGTGCCGAAGGCGATGCGTACGTCGCTGCGCGCGGGACGCAGGAGCCCTTCGCGCATACGTGGCTCGTAGCGCCGGTATGTGTCCCGCATGGTGGGCGAACGGTGCTCCCAGAAGGTGTCGTCGTCCAGGTGGTCCAGGAAATAGCGCTGGGTGTACTGGGTGGGGACCAGGTAAGTGCCGGCCTGGGCCATGATGTTGAGGGTTTCCGGGGTGGCCAGGGTGGCGTGCTCGACGCTGCGCACCCCGGCGCGCAGGGCGCGCAGGACGGCTTCGTCGGGGAAGGCGTGGGTGGCACACGGCAGGTGCAGGTCTCGCGCGGTGGCCACCAGGGTGTCGACCTCCTCCTGCGAGTAGGCCGTGGCGTCGGGGGCGTCCGCGGGTGAGGAGAAGCCGCCGCTGCCGGCGAATTTGATCCAGTCGGCTCCCGCACGGGCTTGTTCGCGGACCTGTCGGCGTACTTCGTGCTCGCCGTCCGCCACGGTGCCGACCTGCGCTCCGTAGCGCTGGGCCAGATTCGGTGCTTTGTCGCCGTGGCCGCCGCGTGGGGAGAGGATGTTGGGCGCTGCCAGGATGCGCGGGCCGCTGGTCAGATGCTCGTCGACGGCCCGGCGCAGTGCTACGTTCAGCGGCAGGTGGGCGCTGCCGAGGTCCCGTACGGTGGTGAAGCCGTTGTGCAGCAGGTCGCGCATCGCGGGGAGCGCGGTGAGTACCTGGTAGGCGGCGGATTCGTGGTCGGCGGCCTCGGTGGGCAGGTGGACGTGGCAGTCGATCAGGCCGGGCAGCACGGTGCATTCCGCAAGGTCGATGAGGTTGGTGCCGGGCGATGCTTGCACCTCCTCGCCCAGGCGGGTGATGGTGCCGTTCTCGACCAGGATGTCGATGCCGGTGGCTGGTCGGTCCGCGAGGCCGTCCCACAGGCGGTCGGAGCGGATCAGGAGCTTGCCGGGATGGTGAGGGGGCATGCACGCCTCCTATCGGACGGGAAGATCTGCGGTCGGGGGCGGTGCGTAGTCGGGGTGCGGCAGCACGTCGCCGGGGCCGGGGTTGTCCGGTTCGCTGTGTCCACCGAGGAGGGACATGACGCCCCAGGCGGCGTTGATCCCTGAGGCGAGGGCGTGGTCGAGCCAGCCGGGCGAGAAGGAGGTGTCGTCCCCGGCGAGGAAGAGGGCGTTGGCGGGTTCGCCGGGGACTGCGCACTTGCCGTCGCGGTCCTTGAGGCTTTGCAGGAAGAGGTCGCGCTGGTAGGTGTACTCCCCCGGGCGGGAGAGGCGGGCGATGCCGCGGAAGTGGGGGGCGTCGCCCCAGGAGTAGGTGATGGCTTCGCCCTGCTCGGCGGCGCGCTCGAGTTCAGCGGCCAGGTCGGGGTGGATCGCGCTCAGTTCACGGGTGAAGGCCCGTACGCGTTCCTCGAGGGGGGATGCGGCGATCTTCGCCGAGTCGAAGGACCAGGTGAAGCTCAGGTCCAGGACGGCCCGTCGCCCTCCGTGTTGTCGAGGCGGCCCGAAGTCGTGGGTGTAGCTGGCCCGGGGAAGGCGGTCGGTGAGGGTGACACCGTCCAGAGAGGTGCCCTCCCAGAACGCTTCGCTGAGCACCAGGGAGGTCTTGGCCGCCGGCCAATAGGTGATGTTGCGTATCGCGCGTGTCATTTTCGGCCCCAGAGGTGCGGGCCCGCCGGCGTCGGCCGGTCGTAGGTCCACGGAGGTCTCAAGGAGGTGTAGCTGGGGTGTGAAGACGGCGGCGGCGAAGGTGTCGCTGCGTCCGTCGTCGCTGTGGACACATACTCCGCGGCGGGCGTCGGGGAAGACGTCGATGGCGGTCACCGCGGGGCGCGGTGCGCCGTGGTTGGCCTCTTCCAGGCTGGTGGGCCGCCCGTCCGGGCCCGTGGTGCGGTGCGTCCAGAACCGGTGGGCGAGCTCGCTGATGCCCTCGCGCGGGTAGTACTCCCGCGCGCCTTCGGAAGCGAGGAGCAGGCGCAGCAGCTCCACCATGCTCATGCCGAAGAAGCAGTCCCAGGCGGTCGGGCCGATACCGGCCGTGGCGAGCAGGCGGGCCTGATCCTCGGTCAGGCCCACGCCCTCGGGGTCGCGCAGGAAGCGGTGGAAGGTCCACAGTTCGTACCGTGCGACTACCTGGGTCCACAGCCGTCGCAGGGTCGGCAGATCACGGTCGGCGACGGCCCGGCGGATGGCGGTCGCTCCCAGGCGTTCCAGTGCTGCCTGCCAGGCGAGGTGGGCCCGGCGGAACTGGTCGTGCTGGGGATAGAGGTCGGTGAGGGAACGCGCCCGGTGACTGCGGCCGTCGACGTCCCAGGTGGTGACAGGCGTGGTCTCGGGCGTGTAGTTCTCCCTGAACGGCTCCCAGTGCAGGTTGAACCGCTGCGCGTACTGGTGCAGCAGGCGCGCGGAGTCGGGGAAGCGCATGCAGCCCAGCTCGACGACGGCGCTGTCGGCGGGGTGCAGCCGGCGGCTGTACATCCGTCCGCCCAGCCGGCGCCCGCCGGGTCCGGTGTCGCTGGTCTCGGCCTCGTACAGGATGGGGCGGCAGCCGATGCGCAGGAGTTCGAAGGCGGCGGCGAGTCCCGCTCCGCCCGTTCCGATGACGGCGACGGGCGCGCCGAGCGTGGTGGCGGGCAGCCGGCCCAGGCGCCGGTCGTCGCGAAGATGGGCGGCGTAGTCGAAGGGGAAGTCGACCTGGAGGTCGCAGGCGGCAGGGGTGTCGTCGGAGGGCACTGTGCGGTCACCGGCTTCCATGGTCATGCGCACGGGCTTGGGGAGGCTTGGCGTTCGGAGGCGATGGCGGTGTCGGGGCGATGGCGGTCGTGGCGCTTACAGGAGGAAGACCAGAGATGCGACGATCTTGACCCAGTCGCCGTTGTCCGGGCCGTGGGCCTCCACGGAGACGACGTGGGTACGCACGGTCGTTCCGGCGATCGAGTAGCGGTCCTGACCGCTGCGGTGCTCGGCCCGTTCGTCGAAGTCGTGTTCGCCCAGTTCCAGAGCCATCGCGAGCAGTGCCATCTGCACGGCCTTGTCGGCTGCCGTCCGGGCGTCCTTGCCGACGGCGTCGTCCTCGTGCACCTCGGCGACGCAGCCGAGGCTCCCGTCCTCGGGAACCGCGATGCCGACCGCGGTGGCGATCCGGGTACCGGGGGTGTTCGTCTCGGCCAGAGCCTGGATGGCGAAAAGGATCTGTCCGTCGCGCAGTTGTCCGCCGCCGGTCTCCGGGTCGACGAGTGTGCAGCCGGGCGGGACGCGGCTGGACACGGTGACCCGGTTGACGCGTCCCAGGCCCGCGTCCATGTACATCAGATCGTGCGCCTGTAGTTCGCGCGGGTGTGCTCCGGTGCCGGTGGTGAAGTACATCTGGCGAGGCAGGAGCACGGTGCCGGCCGGTGTGGGTGTGTTTGGCGGTGTCGTCATGTGTCTTCCTTCATCGGGTTCGGCGGGCGAGCGACGAGTACGGGCACAGAGACGGACGGTCGGTCGTATGCGCCGCTCCGGTGCTGGTGTGATCGACGGGTACGGCCAAGAGGTCGACGACGGACTCCAGGCTTCCCGCCCTACGATGCGTCGCGCGTTGCCGTTCGGCGCCGCTGCCTTCCCGGTGCAGCCGGTCCAGCCAGGCGGCGACCACCGTGCGGTCGTCGGCCGTGGTCAGATGGGGGCCGATCAGCCGCCGCAGACACTCCGTCTGGCGGCGCACCGAAGTGACCGCGGGCGCGACCACCGACAGATCGAGGAGGGTACCGTGCGCGCCTTCACGGGCCGCCTGCCAGGTGGCCGCGGTCAGCAGGTGCTGCGCCACCCGGGGCGCGCGCTCGCCTCGACGGACCCGCTCAAGGGCACAGCGGACAAGCCCGCGCACGACGAGGGCGTAGGCCGTGGCCTCCTCGGCGGTGGGCAGCACATCGGCGATGCGGACCTCGACGGTCGGTACCGTCCGTGACGGCCTGACCTGCCAGTACAGCATGCCCGGGTCGAGGATCGCCTTGCTGGCCACCAGGGCCGCGACGGTGTCCTCGTAGTGCGCGACGGATTCCAGGTAGGGCGGCGGTCCCGCGGCCGGCCACCGGCTCCACAGCGCCGTTCGCCAGCTCGAGTAGCCGGTGTCCGTACCGTGCCAGTAGGGGGAGTTGGCGCTCAGCGCGAGCAGCAGTGGCAGCCAGGGGCGCAGGTGGTTGACCACCTGAACCGCCTCCGCCGGATCCGGGACGCCGACGTGTACGTGGCAGGCGCAGACCGCCTGGTCGCGTAGCAGCGGGCCGTAGCGGGCGGCGATGTGCCGGTAGCGCGGGGTGTCGAGGAGCGGAGGTGGGCCGTCGACCTCCCCGTGGGTGGCCGGTCCGGCCGCGCCAAGGGGGGCGGTGCCCGTGGCGATGAGCAGGCAATTCTGCCGGGCGGCCTCGTGCGCGGCACCGGTGCGTAATCGCCGGATCTCTTGTGCCAGTTCGCGCCCGTCCGAGCACGGCGAGCCGGCTGTCTCGACCATGGCCTGGGACAGCTCGCTCTGCACGTGGGCGGTGCCGAACCGTCTTCTGCCTGCGGCGACGACCGGTTCGCTGCGGGCTGTCGGCCGACGGGTTTCCAGGTCGACCAGCAGAAACTCCTCCTCGACACCGACGGTCAGGCCACGTTCGGGTTCTCTGAGCACGCGGGTGTCCTTCCTCTGCGACAGCGCCCGCCGATCCGGAGCTGTCGAGCGTCGCGTTCAGTCGTAGGCGTGGCGTTGCCCGTGCCACGTCGCACTCCGACTGTCCCGCTCGTCCCTGCTCACTCGGTCGGGGCGAATGGAGGGCGTGAACGCGTTGAACGGTGGGGGGACCAAGCCACGGAAGCTGCCATGGGCGACTGAGTTTTCTCGCGACGACATGGCCAGGCCCTGGCTGTCTTTCCCGTTGCGGGCTTGGCCCGGGCCATGCTCGGGCACTAACAGATTGATATACGCATTCATCAGCTTTCATTGGCCTAACCTTCACTCTAGGTGCGCTGTATACGGAAGCAAATCGGCCGACGAAGCACAGCACCGGAGCCGGCATGCCCAAGACCCGCAATCACGCACTGGCCCGCCTCCTGAAAGAGGCAGGGCTTTCCAACGGCGAGCTGGCGCGCGCGGTGAACCGGCTGGGCGCACTGCAAGGCAGCCATTACCGCTACGACCGCACGTCCGTGGCCCACTGGCTGACGGGTTCCCTCCCGCGCCCGCCCGTCCCCGACCTTGTCGCCCAACACCTGTCCGGGCGTCTGCACCGGCTGGTCCTGCCCGCACAGACGGGGCTGCTGCGCGAGGCACCGGCCAACGCCACCACGGTGCGCGCGGCAGATGAACTGCTGTACACGCTGGGAGCGGCAGAGGAAGACGGAGAGAAGCGGGCGGCGTTGTTGCGACTACCGTGGTCCTGCTGCCCACAACTGTCGGCGGCGCAGCACAAGCCGCCCGCAGGGCGCTTACAGACGGGTCCGCGCGAATTGCGCAGCGCCGACCTGGCGGCACTCGACTTCTACCTCACCCACTTCGGCTGCCTATTCGAACGTCACGGCAGCGGGCCGGCCCGTACCGCCCTGCGTGCTTTCGCCACCACCGAAGGCGTCTCCTATCTCACCTCCCGGGCACCGCAGCGCTCCCGCCGCGCGGTACAGCACACACTCGGCCGCCTCGTCCACCTGCTCGCCACGGCGACCTTCGACGCCGGACACCTCGGTCTCGCCCAGCGCTACCACCGGGCCGCTCTTTCGCTGGCCGACGAGGCGCAGGACGCCGACCTGCGGGCCATCGTCCTGCGCAGCATGTCCAACCAGGCACGCAGCGTCGGCTTCGTCCCGGACGCGGAGCACCTGGCGGAGGCCGCACGGGCAGACGAGAGCCGCCTCACCCCCGCAACCCGGGCCTTCCTGCTCACCGGCCGGGCAGCAGTGCTGGCCGCGTCCGGCCGGACCCGCGCCTTGCACCTGCTGGACACCGCCCAAGAGCTCCTGCACGGCAGCGACACGGGTACGGACCCCTACACCGACTACAGCCAGGCCGCCTTCGAGTACCAGCGCGGAGAGGTCCTGCTCCTGCTCGGTCACCGGCAGGACGGCATCGCGGCGCTGACCGCCTCCCTGGAACACCGCCCCCGCGAGCACCACCGCACCCGGGCCCTCACCAGCTGCGCGCTGGCCGTCGCTCAACTACGCATCGGGCACGCCGAGGCAGCCTGCGGCAGCTGGCGCGCAGCCCTGACGGAAGAGGCCGACGTCGCCTCCCCACGCCTGCAACGGCTCCTGAAATCCCTGCACCAGCAATCGCACCCCTATCGCAACCACGCGCACGTGTCGGCGCTGCGCCGACAAACCGCCGCTCTGCCGTGATGGAAGCAACACTCCATCAGAGGGAATGACGCGCGGCGCCTGCGAGCTGCGCAGGGTCGCGCGCCCCGTGGCACGTAGAACATCCGTATGAACGACCCCTTCTCCCACGCACCTCTCACCATTCCCGTCGCCTCGATCCTCACCGAACTTCTCTTACGCCCCGACGCCGACAGGGCCGAGGCCGTGGCGCCGGGTCCGCTTGCCGTGCGGGGCTGTACAACCGATGGCAGCGCAACGTGCACTCGCAGAATCGGGCCCGCGTGACCGGCCCCTGGCCCGGCCAGCTCGCCGCACACCACCAGCTTCATCTCCGCGCTGAACCAGCAGGGCGAGGCCGCAGACCCGGCCACAGGGCGTCTTCCCCGAGTGGAGGTGAGAGGGTGGCTGACGTGCAAATACACCGCCTGGCTTCCAAGGCGGGGACGGGCCCATACGTCAGCGCCCCCTACCACCGCCACCGAGCGGTACGGATTTCACCGTCCGCGGGTCGTTTACCGCGGCCGTCTGCGGACAACGCCGGGGCGTGGCGACGGAAAGGGGCCACCTCCAGAAGAAACCAGTGCCCGAGCGCACCTGTAGCCCCAGGGACGAGCGTCGCCTGGAGCCCCGGGGGCCCCTCGCCGCGAGACGACCGCGCTCCGCCCACACACACCCGTACGTCCCTGGTTGGGTCTCCCGTCCAGCCAGGGTCTTCCTTGTGCCCAGCGACGGGCGCTAGTCGCCCCGCGAGCGAGCCGCGCACCGGCTACGGGCAAGGACCCTTCGGCGTCGCGCACATGACCACGCCTGAGATCGAGCTGCCGCCCGAAGCATGGACCGACCTTCTCCCGAACGCACCCTTCGGCTGCTCCTTCGGCCAGGTCCCGCGCCCGCAATGCCCCGTGGTGGGTCCTCGATATCGTCTGCGCCACGACCTGGGGCAGGCGGTGCTGGGACTGATGCTCGATATCGACCGCTCCACCATTGCCGCCGCGATCGCCCCTCACCCGAGACGTCGGTGACATCCTGGGCCCCAGCCGGGGACTTCCTGAGGTCGCGGGCCACACGGGTGGGGGTGGCCGTTCGTCAAGGATCAGCGCGAGGGGACGGTAAGGAGGGTGCGGTAGGTGGCGGTGTCCTCGGGTTCCCCGACGGGACGGCCCTCCGCCTCGACCCAGGCGTGTGCGGCGAACGGTGAGGTGCGTACGCCGGTGCACCAGGTGGGCCAGGCACCGCCGAGACGGCACAACAGCGCCGTGGCCAGGGAACGCTGGAGGCAGTACCGCCCCGAGCACAGCGTGCTGACCGCGGTCACGTCCTGGCGGGCCCGCAACGCGCGAGCGTAGTCGGCGGGCGGGGCCCCGCGGCGCGCCACTCGCAGCACGGCCCGGATACGGCGGGGCGGCAGCCGCGCGAGCAGCCGGGCCGCGGCCACGGCGGCGCGCGCGGCGAGCCGGCGCCCGAGCGGTGGCCGGGTGCCCTCGGTGTCGAGGACCTGTCTCATGGCGTGCTCACCACCAGTCCGGCGCGGGTGAGCCCCTCAAGGAGGGCCGCGACATCGGCCGCCGCCCGTTCTCGGTTGACGGGCCGGGTGGCGGCGAGCCGGTCGGCGACCTGGCCTGCGGCCGCGCCGCCCAGCAGAGCCTGGACGACGGCCGCGCCGGTGCCGTTGAGCTGCCAGTAGCGGCCGTCTCGTTCGTCGAGCAGGACCATCCCGTCCTGTGTGGGGCAGCAGACGACGTCAGTGCGCAGCTGAGTCAATGAGGGGCTCCTGGTGCGGATGGCGTGGGGTGTGGGTGAGATAGGCGGGTACGGGGTGGGCGGCCACGTCGCGCAGCCACGCCTCGACGCCCAGGGTGTTCTCCAACGCGGCACCGCCGCCGGTCTGAAGGCCGGGGCTGAGCAAAGCGCGTCGTAGCCCGTTCTCTTCCGCGACGCCTGCGGCGACCAGGTGCGACGTCTCGGCCCATGCGGCGAGTTGACGCCGGTGCTCTGCAATGCCGCGGTACCACTCGATGTCACAGTGGTCCTTGGTGGTACGCAACAGGAGGTGTTCGGGCACCAAGCCCTCCATCGCGGCGGCCAACAGAGGTTTGTAGGACCAGGGGTGACCGGCCTGGTGCGCGCGTACGGACAGGCAGGCGTCCAGCACCGTGTCGTCGCAGAAAGGGCTGTCCGCCGGCAGTCCGTCGGCCGTGGTGTCGTCGTGGACGAGCCCGGCGATTCTTCCGGCTTCGCGCATCTGGTGGATCCAGGCGTGCCGGGAGCAGTCGGCGGCCAACGGGATCGTCTGCTCGGCGGCGGAGCGCAACAGTGCGGCGAACTGGTCGGCGGCCTGTGTGCTCGCCCACTCCGGAAGCACCGGCCGTGGCCCCCACGTCTCGCATGCTGGAAGGGGAACTGCGGCCTCGCGGAGCCTGCTGCCCCCTGCCCTGTTCAGCCAGTCCGCATAGGAGCCGCCCCTCAGCAGCACGCGGGCGGTGGCGCCCAGCGGCCAGCGCCGTTGCGCTCTGAACCCGGCCGTATGCCGCAGCGCCAGTACCGGATTGCGGCGCACCAGGGCATGGATGTAGGAGGCGGGGGGCACGACGACGTGGTCGCCTCCGTGCCCCGTGAGGCGCAGCTCGGCTCCCCGGGCACGCAACGCGCGGGTGATGTGCTGCTGGATCTCCCGGTCCCGCAGAGCGGGGGAAGGCTCCTCCGCGGGCTCCTGGCGGCGCTTCAAGCCCGCGAAGCAAGGCGGGAGTTCGGCGGACGGGAAGAGCAGGGACTCTACGTCGGGCAGGCGGTCCACCGCATACCGGGCGTAGTGCTCATCCTCGTTGCCCAGTGCTTCCCAGCGCAGGGTCGCGGTGACCAGCGATGCGCCGGCCTCGGCGGCCAGGAAGCACAGGGAGGTGGAGTCCATGCCGCCGGACAGGTCCGCCGCGAGCACTTGCCCGGGGCGCACCCGCAGGGCGACCGCGTCACTCAACGCCTTACGCAACGCGAGCGCCGCCTCGGCCAGGGACAGTCCGGCCTCCGGTGCCTGCCACCACGCGACGGTACGGCAGCTTCCCCCGGGTTCCAGGTGCAGTGCGTGTCCTGGTGAGACGGTGTCCACTCCGCCCCACATCGCCGCGCCTGCCAGCGGGTGCGGCAGGGAGGAGGCGAGGCGGCCGGCGAGTTGGGCGATGTCCGGCCCGGCGTCGGTGAGCCAGGCCAGAGTGCGCGCCCGGTCCGCGCACACCGTCACACCATCGACCACGGCCCGGTGGACTCGACGGGCCCCGGAGGCACTCCCGCGCACATAGCCACCCCCTTTCAGGGACGCGATCACATGGAAACTGCCATGCACGCCACGCAGTGCACCCTCCACGTCCGCGACCGTACTCACGCCCTTCAGACGAGCCTGCAGGTCTGGGGTGGTCACCGAGGACCTGCCCACCAAGGCCAGCGACTGCTCGCCCGCCGACGCCACCACCATCCGCTCCGGATCCCAGTCCCCCAGCAGCCACGGCCGCCCCGACGGGTAGCGCACCACTCTGCCGACTCGCCGGCTCAACCGGCTCAGCAGGCCGGGTGGCAGTCTCTGATCCGGGACCACGATGAACCAGCTCCGCGAGGTACCACTCGCCATACTCAGCTCCTCATGCCTGCCGCTCCGCCCGGGGGGATCGGCCGTGCTCTGTGGTGTAGTGGCAGTCGAAGCCAAGGCCTCGTCCCGTGTGCTGGGAGTGTGTCGGGACTCGGCTTCGCTTGGCGTACCGGTTCGGATGTCGAGGCGGGCGGACACAACGGCGACGCCCCCGCCGCCCCGGCCGAAAGGCCAAGGCGACGGGCCGATCTCGGGCTCATCAGCGATGGGTGTCGGTGCGGACCCCGATGGTCGGGGGCCGACACCCATGAAAACCGGTCAGCACCAGTAGTACCTGTTGTACAAACCTTCGGCACACCCCGTGTACGAGGAGCCCTGCGTGGCTTCGGCGAACTCGCCCGCCTCGACCAGCAGCGGCGGCTCGTAGACGTCCTCGGTCTCAATGTTCGCCAGCGCTTCACCCACGGCACTCACCTCCATCGGATGGGAAACGGAATGTCCGTCTCCCCGCTGCAGTAAGGCAGACTGCGCGGAACCTGACCAGAGATACTCACGCCAGTCCACCCGTGTGAGGTAACGGCGCGTGAGGCACAGCACCAACAGGAACGCACCCTGGGCGCCCTCGCCCCCGGCGCGACAGAAGATCAGCTCACCCGAAGAGGCGTTCGGACACACTAGGGGACGAGGAGGAAGAACGGCGTGTGGAAGCCGCCGCCATCACATCTGGCGGGCTTGTTGAGCTCGGAAGTGAAGTCTGGCCGGCCCGCCTGCATGGGGCGAACGGCCCGTCACGGTGCGCACGTTGGCACGGGACGCTGTACGTCGGCAGGGAGGAGCGGTACCCCCTCTCCCGCGGGGGTATAGGCCATCCCCAGGTGTCGGCCGAGCACTGCGGTAGCTGACATCGCTTTCCTGGCGGCCGTAACGCAGGTCATCGGCGTATGCGCCGGCAACCGGTCCGGGTCGTCCGGCGCAGTTGTGCATGGAGTGCGAAGTCGGTGTCGGGAGCGTCCTTCCGGCCGGGGGAAGCATCCACCGGCCACGGCAACGGCGAAACGTTCTACATGCGAGACACCGGCACCGGCCAGACCGCAGGTGGGCACCGCCAGGGCACCGAGACCGTCCCGGACAACAGCGTGATCATCCGCAGAGGAAGGGCACTTGGCACCCTCGACGCACCGCAGGCCGGGGCAGCGACGGCGCGTACAGCCACCTGCTCGGCCTCGTCTCGCGTGCAATGCTGGTCATCCGGTGAGGAGCAGTCGCATGCCAGGAGCCAGGCCCGAGCACACGTCCCCGCCGCAGACGGAGACCCGCTACATCCTGCACGAAGATGGCGCGCTCTTCCGGTTCACGCTCCAGGGCGGTACCGAGCCGCCGCCCCTGCCTGACGGCGCCCAATGGGTCACCCAGGCGGCGTACGAGGAGGCCCGCGCAGCGATGCAGGAGCGGCACGAGGCCCAAGTGGCGGGCAGACAGGCGGCTGAGGCAGCAACCCAGCGCGCTCACTTCGACGCACTCCTGGCGGCCGGCAACGCCGAAGCCACCGCTCGCGCCCTGTCCGGCTACGCGGGACCCGTCACCGACCCAAGCGACAGGTGAAATTGGGTCGGGTGAGAGGCCTCCAGGCGGTTTTCGGGGATCGGTCTGCGCGCGAGGATCGCCGCAGACGGTGTTCGGCGCAGCGCGGGAAGGAGCGGGGAAGGTGGAGGACACGGCGTGGCGGCGGTGGCTGGGACAGATGACGCACGAGGTGACCGGCGCCGCCCTGTACCGCCTTGCGGACAGACGGCTGTTCGGGGATGGCGTCTGGCAGATCACCCGGGAGGAAGCCGAGGCCGCCGGAAAGGTGCTGGACGGCCTGCGGGCGCGCGCGGCGTTGCAGGGTGCGGGAGAGACTCTGATGCTGGCCGGCACCCGGTTCGAGGTAGGGATCAGGCACACGGGGTCCGGCCCGCAGGATCCCGAGCGAATCCTCGCCCTCGCCGACGGCCACGCCCACCGGGCCACGGTCGTCTGCCTCGCCCGGACCCCGCAGGCCCTGGTCCTCGGCAAAGTCAACGGCACGCTTCTCAGCGGCCAGTTGGATGCCGCGGTCAAGCATGTCGCCGTGCGCATCACCATGACCGGCTGACCTTGCACGTACCCCTCGGGCGCCACCGGGACTTCCGCCCAGGTGCCCTGCCACGGAGTCATCGCGCCTGACTGCCGACCGTCCCGGTCCCGCCGCCCGGCACATGGCTGTGCCAGGCACCTCACAGCGGCCGGGCTGCCGCGCCGCGCGCCCGCACCAGGAAGCGAACCGTCGCGCTCGTCAGCGGCCGACCGCGCAAATGGCGGCCAGGGTCAGGACGCCTACGGCGCCGAACAGCACCGGCCGCCACCGGCCTGGCCGCACCGGTGACGACCGGCCGTCCAGGTGACAGGCGCACAGTCCCGACCGCCGCAGGACGGGGGCATGCCGCTGGGGACTGGACGGCCATGCGGCCGTCCCGGGTGCGGTGTGTCCATGAGTCATGCCGTAGTAAACGAGGCGGTCCCGTCGCACGTACGGGCGCCGCGGGCGGTCTCACTTGCTCTTCACCGCGTCGCATCGACGGTGCAACCCGCGTGAGCGGTGAGTGTCAGGGAAGTGTCGGGCGTCAACGCGGAGTTCATGGGATGCCCGCAGCGCAGGGGCGACAAGGGGGTGGTGCAGGCGTCATGGCGCGTGGGGCGAGTGGTGGTTGGGCAGATCCTTCAGGCCGTCCGGTGGTGTTCGTTCCCCCACGGGCCGTCGGGCGGCGCACCGCGAGGCGGGTTGTCCGGCGGGCGGCTACGGACCCGCGCGCGGGTGGGGAGGGGAAGAGGACAACCCGGGAAGGGCCGGTGAGGAGCCGGGGTCTGCCGTGACCCGCTTCGCAGCCGGGCGTTGGACCGGCCGAGCGCGCGTTGCCCCTCCCCCGGGGAAACTGCTCGCCTGCGGGCCCGGCACGGCGGACGCCTCGACCCGTCCGCCGGGTCCGCACCCCTGCGACTGCAACACACTGCGTCCCGAGCTCTTCCCGTACCCGCGGCGCGGACGGTACAGGTCAACACATCGTCAAGCGCGGGTAGCACCCCTTCGCCGGCCATGCGGGAGGCGGTAGAACATGACCACCCCGCAGCACAGCACGCGCGCCGTGCCGGTGAGGTCGGGCGCTTCACTTCCTGCGCGCGAAGCCGGGCGGGGGTGCCGGGCCCTGCTCCGCCCGGCGCCCCGACCGCCACCGCCCGTGGCCGCTTCACCAGAGGAGCAACGCAGACGTGGGCACACCATCCCCGACCGGCCCGCCCGGCCTTCAGGTGCAGGTCGTCGACGCCGGTGCCAGTGTCCTGGTGCGGGTGGGCGGTGAACTCGACATCGGCACCGCGCCCCGCCTGCAGAGCGTCCTGGCCCCGCTGGCCGGCCGCCGCTGCGAACTCGACCTGCAGCACCTGACGTTCATCGACTCCAGCGGCGTCAACCTCCTCACCCTCCACCACCGCCACACCACTCAGGCCGGTGGCCATCTGCGCCTGGTCGCCGCCAGCCCCGCCGTACGCCGCATCCTGGACATCACCCACGTCACCGACCTGCTGACCGGCGAGCCCGGCCCGCCGCCACCCGGCGACCGCCCTGCCCTGTGAAGCGCCCCTGGCACACCATGCGCTGGGGTTACGGGAGCGCGGAGAGGGTGCGTACGCAGCGTGGGAAGCGGCCCGAATGCGGTACGCGGGCCTTATCAGCACCAGGCCGGGGTTGGTGCGCTCGCCCGTGTCAGGGGTGCGGAGCCGGACCATGGCCTGCTCCATGGCGTCGAAGGCCCGTTCTTCCTCCTGCAGACCGCCGCGCCCGACCGCCAAGAGACGGTTACGCGCGGGGTGTCCGTTGCCGCGGGTGCTTCGTCGCTTATGCAGAGGCCCGCACCGACTCGACTGTCGATTCGGCGACATTGTCCCGGAATATCTGACAGGGTGCCGACCCACGGCGTGTTGCCAGGCGAGGACGCCCGCGAGTACCTGGCGGTTGGCCGGCCGCTCCTGGTTGCGGGCGAGGCAGGTGTCCAGGGGCGGCAAGAAGCGCAGGGCGACGACGGGCCGGTGGTGACGGCGGGCGCGTGCGATGAGTTCGGCGCGGACGTGGGGCTCAACGTTCATGGAGTCGAGGTAGAGGGTCGTCCCCTCGCTCAGGTACGCCTCCAGGAGGCGGTTCTGCTCCGCCACGGCGGCCGCGGTGAGCGCCGGGTTCCCGGCGGGCACGCTGGCCAGGGTCCTGGGCGGTGGGGTGCCCCAGTGCTCGGCGAGGAGCAGCAGGTTGTGCCGGGCCACGGCGAGGGCTTCGGTGTCACAGGGGCGGATGACTGACCTGTACGGATTCTTGCAGGGTGTGCCAGCCTCCTTGACCACGCCGGGCAGGGTGCCAGTGAGGGCCGGAACGGCGGCCGCCACCACCTCGTGAGTTCGGCCGGTCCACCTGGCCGGCTCCACCGTTCGCATCGACGCCGACGCCAGACGCCGTAGAGGGGATCTATCCGCCCCAGGCCCACCAGAGAGACGGGACCAGGATTCAGCTCCTGGTGTTCATGGCGGGCGCGCTCGCCGCGGAGTGCACCGCGTGCTGAGCCGCTACCTGCTCCAGCACCGCGTACAGCGCCTGCGCACGCTGGCTGCGCCGGCTGCCGAAAGACGCACGGTCAGTGGTCAGCAGCAGGATCCAGTGCGCGCCGGTCATCCGCATCCGGCTGGCCGCCCGGACCGCGCGCAGCAGTTGTCGGTTGTCCCGCTGGTCCAACGGCCCCTGGGGTGGTGAGAGGAACTGGTGTGCGGGTCCCCGCAGCCGTTGGCGCAGGTGCAGGGGCACCGTTTCCCATGTTGGGTCCTCCGCCTGCGGCAGCCATCGGCCCTGGGCGGCCCCGGACTCGGCCAGCGACGCTGTAGCGGGGCTGGTGACGCCGAATCCTGCGCTTGCTCCGGCTCGGGTCCAGGTGTGGCGGGGTGACCGGCGGTGCAGGTGTGGGGGGCCGGCGTATGGGCGTATGCGCACGCGGGGCAGGGCGCCCCGTTCGTCAGCTCGGCGGCCAGCTGCACCACCGACCGCTCGGGGCCGAACCCCAGTGACATGAGTTGGTGCGGCAGGCGCAGTTCCTCCACAGCGCGCAAGGCTGCGGCCGCAGTGACATCGTGGCCGGCCGTGAACCATCTGCCCGTCTCTGCGTGCTCGCCGCACCCGCAAAAGCAGCGCCGGTGTCCTCTCGTCTGTGTCACGCTCGGGACGCTAACGGTTTCAGCAGCCGCAGATCGGCCACGCCACGCGGCCTCGCCTCGATACGACCCATGGCTGCGCGGGGAGTGGGTGTCGAGACGGTGCACCGGCGTGCGCCCGGCCCTCAGGACGGCCCCGCGGAACGTAGGGCGCTGCGGGCGGCTTCGCCCGCTCCTTGGCTGGGGCCCAGCGCCGACGTCGTGTCCGTCGCCGCCGCCCACCTGCGCGATGTGGTGGTGCGGCTGAGACGTTGATGGACCAGCCAGTCGAGTGCCGCGTGACCGAGGCATCCGCCGCCAGGATCGAGCCCGGAGCGGCAGCCAGGAACGCCAAATTATGACCTCGTGAGATAGATCACCCGGCAAAAAAAGAGATCGCCTTCCTTACACTTTGCACGAGAAGGTCACACCTAGATCATGAACACCCCTCGCCCTGCGCGGATGCTTCGGCGTCGCACGCAGTGGTCCGCGCTCGCCGCAGGCGGGATATCCGGCGTCGTCTCTCTTGCGTTGCTGGGCCCGGCTGTACCGGCGACAGCGGAGCCCCGACAGCCGGTAGACCCCATAGCGGCCACGGTGTCGCCTCCCCACCCCTCTGTCGTCACTGAGGCAGTCACCGCTGACTCGGCACTCGCTGCTGCGGCTGCCGGTGGAAGGCGTGTGGAGGTCCTCGACCGCCGCACGGAGACCTCCACCACCTGGGCGCTGCCCGATGGGTCGTTGAGCACAGAGCTCAGCTCCGGTCCCATTCGGATGATCCGCGACGGCGTGTGGACCGACATCGACACTAGCCTGATCCGCGACGCCGGCGGAGAAGTGGCGGCGAAAGCGCATCCGAACGATCTGCGCATGTCTGCAGGCGGCGGCAAGACGCTCGGCTCGGCACAGGCGGCAGCGACGGCCCCGGACTCGGCCAATCGTGACCTTGTAACCCTGGGCATGGGACGCCAGCACGTGGCGATGCAGTGGAAGGGCGGCCTGCCCGCTCCCCAGGTACGAGCGGACAAGGCCACCTATCGGGAAGTGGTCCCCGGGGCTGATCTCATCGTGGAGCCCACGCGGACGGGGTTCGAATCGTTCCTCTCCCTCAAAGAGCGTCCCGCGGGGGCCGGCGCCCCTTGGGTGATCCCGCTGCGAGTGCCCGGGGTGGATGCACGCCAGCAGAACGACGGGTCGGTCCTGTTCACCGATGAGAAGACCGGTGACGAGGTAGCCACCATGCCGGCACCCGTGATGTGGGACGCCGCGGTGGATCCCCGTTCGGGCGAGCACACGCACTCCCAGCAGGTCCCCATGACGGTGCACCAGGACGGCGACGTCGTGGAGCTGTCGCTGACCCCCGGGCAGGACTTCCTCGACGACCCGGACACGGCCTACCCGGTCACCGTGGATCCCGCCACCGACAGTCTCGACACCCTCTTTGACACCTTCGTCCAGCAGGGCGACACCAGCGACCAGTCCGCCTCGACAGATCTCAAGCTCGGCTGGCCCGGCGACTGGGCGGACACCGCCCAGAAGCAAAAGCGCATCGCCCACTCGTACATGACGTGGGACACTTCCATCTTCGCGGACGCGCTTGTCAGCAGCGCGAAGCTGTCGCTCTACAACTACCACTCCTGGTCCTGCGACAGCCGCCCTTGGGAGGTGTGGGCCGCCAACCCTGCCGACGCCAGCACCCGTTGGACGAAGCAGCCCTCCCTGCTGCAGAAGATCGCGACCTCGTCGGAGACCCGCAGCACCGCGTGCAAGAACGCCGGCTGGGTCAGCGCGGACATCTCCTCCCTGGCCAAGACCTGGTCCAGCGCGAAGGCAGAGACCGGCAGTATCGCCCTGAAGGCAGCAGACGAGGCTGACACCTACGCCTGGAAGCGCTTCTACTCCTCGGAGTCGACCGAGGATCAGGTCCCCACACTCACCGTGGACTACAACTACCGGCCCCGCGCGGGACGAAACCTGCAGGCGGGTGCCCCGTTCTACACCGTGGGCGGCGTCTACCAGGTGAATACCAAGACTCCGGTGCTGCGCTTCACCCCGGAGGACTTCAACGAGGACGACCTCGTCCGCGGCACCTACCAGATCACAGACCAGTCCACCGGTGACGTCGTCACGACGCTGACCGCCGATCCGGTACCCACCGGTGAGACGTCCAAGGTCACGGTCCCTGCAGGCAAACTGGTCAACGGGAAGACCTACACCTTCCGCACCACCACCGACGACGGGACCCACTGGAGCAACGGCTGGTCCGAGCCGGTCACCTTCAGCGTGAACACGGCCCTGAAGATGACACCCGAGCTGCAAGCCCTCTCTGCGGTCAACAGCGCCGTGGACGCGGACGACATCGTCCCTGCCACCAGCAACGACGGCAACTACGCGGCGATCGCAGACGACGGCAAGAACGTCGTCGGGGTGCCGTGGGAGACCCACAACGCGATCAGCGTGCAGTCGGCCGACCGCGGTTCGATGGCGATGGGCCTTCCCCTCGGCCAGCCCCGAGGCGCAGCGCTGAACGGCAACGTCATCTACGCCAACCCGAGCGGCCCGGTCGACACCGTCGCCCAGCCCACCCCGGACGGCGGGGCGCGCACCTTCCAGGTCATCAAGAACGCCACCGCCCCCCACGAGTACACCTCTTCGATGAAGCTGCCCGCAGGGGCGAAGCTGTCATCGTTCGACGGAGGCATGACCCTCATCTCCTCGGGTACCGACGACGCCCCCGTCACACACGGGCTCATCGACGCTCGCGGGCCAAGGACGCCCAGGGCAACGAGGTCCCGACGTCCTACCGGATCGAAGGTGACCGACTGATCCAGGTCGTAGACTTCTCCAGTACGACGAAGTTCCCGGTCGTCGTCGATCCGAAGCTCACCTTCGGCTGGGGCATCTACTTCAACGCCACCGGCGCCGAGTGGAAGGCCTACGCCATGGCCGGTGCGACCGCCGGCTGGGCAGGGTGGCTCTACGGCTGCACGGTTGGCAAACTCCCCGCCAAGCTGGCCAGTCTCGGGAAGATGGTGTGCGGAGCCGCGGGACTCAATGCCTGGAAGAACCTCGTCAGCGTCCTCAAGAAGATCAACAAGAAGAAGCTCTCCGCGGTCGGCTGCTACCAGGTGAGGATCTGGCCCGGCGGCAAGGGGCTGACCAAGGTCAACAAGAAGAATTGCCGGTAATGCCGCATGGAGAACCGTGTGACCGTACGCACCCCCTGGTGGGTCAACCTCATCGCACTTGCCATCGCTGTCGCGATCTGTGTGGCACTGGGCCTTCCCTGGTGGGTCGCGGCTCTGGCGGCGCTGGCCACCGGCACGGCCGCCGACCGCATATGGGCGGCATTCGCACACCGTAAAAAGCGCGCCAGGCAGCACGACCGCTAAACGGCCGCCTGCACGCGCCGACCGGGCCGGACAGGAGTCTCTGTCCGGCCCGGCCCGTTCCCACGCCCGCGCACCGCGCCGCCACTCAGCCACTGTGCCCGAATGGGAAGCCAGGGCGAGGAGGACCCGGAAGTGTTCGGCAGGCGGGGAACAAGACGGCCCGGCGCGGCCACGAACGGGTGGCAGGAGCCGACCATGTTGTTGGACGCGTTGCCAATGAGGCGGCCGAGCCCAACACCGTGCGCACCGTGAAGATCCTGCCCTGGGCACTGCGCCCGCACCCCGGACCGCGCGCGTCACCCCAGCCGGGGACGTCGTAGCAGTCCTCGGCGAAGCGACGGGCGGTGCGGAGCATCGGGTGCAGCGCATCGCCACACGCGAGTGCCGAGCATCGCCGCACGATGCGGTACGCCGCCTCGGTGGCGTCCATCGTCATCCGGCGCGCCAGAGCGGAGGCCACTCAGTGGAGCCCACCCGATGTCGTGCATCGCCATTGGATGCCGAGTGGAGCCCACTCGATGCCCGGCTTACTCCCTTCACCGGCCCGCTTGCCGGGCCGCGAGCGCGGAGGCCCCGGCCGACGCGCCACCAGAACAGCGACCGCGGCCACATCGAACCCCGAGCACGCGCGCGCCGCCGTCCTGCCCTGTCCTGCCTTCCTTCTTGTTCTTCTTCTGTCTGTCCAGCCTGACGGTCGGTGCGTGTGTGTGAGGGGTTGTCGACGCCACTGGTACGCCTTGGCTTAGGGCCTGAGCTGCGGTTTCGGGCGGGAGGCGCTTGGGGTGGGGGTAGTGCTGTTGACCCCTGGTGTAACCCTGGCTTCGGTCGTCGACCGGTATGGGATACGGGGGCTGGGTGCCGTACGCCGGGCCCAACCACGGTGGGCGCACGGCACCCGGCGCCTGCCAAGGCACCGGTTCAACGCGGACGCGGCGGCCAGGTCACTACACGCCGGCGTCGGCCGCCGGTTCCAGTTCGCCGGTCCCGGGATGAAGAGCGACCTCCATGGAGCGAGGGCGGCCACCGCGTTCGGCAAGACACCACCTCCCCACGGCCCGCGCCCCTGCAGCCGGAAAGGCTTTTTGTTGATCTCAATGGCTGCTGTACCTAGGTGGACCGTAGGCCCGCGACGGGGGAGACACGGGCCTACGGTCCTGATCAACTCTACTGTCCGGATGCGTCGGTCAGACTGGCTTCGAACTGGCCGACCATCGCTACCTCGTACGCGGTGTGCCAGGTCCGGCCCGCGTGTTCCAGGCACCACTGCTGAGCCACGCCCCCTGACGTGACGTCGGGGCTGGGCTCCAGGCAGGTCAGGCACGTCGCCCTGAAGCGGTTCGGCGTCGGTGACTCGCGCAGTCGCCATGGTGCGAACGCGAACCTGCGGCGGGTCACCCGTCGTCCTCCTCCTGGTCCGCGCCCGTCTCCGCGTCCTCGATGGCCGGCGGTGTCAGGCGGGCGCCGCGGCTGTCGGCCACGCGCAGCACGTCACCCAGGGCTCGGGTCACGAGGGCCAGGGAGCGCCGTAGTGCCTCCTTTCCGGCCTTGGGGTCGTCCAGGACGGCGCGGGCGCCTTGAAGGACGTGCGCGCCGTCGGTGAGCTGTCCGTCCTCGATGCGGTCGGCCAACCGGCTCACGACGCTGCGGCTGTAGCCGAGCTGTTCGGGGTCGGCAGCCAGATAGCACGCGTGCCCCATGTCGCTTTCCCACGGCAGTATCCGCAGCCCTCGAGCGACCATCGGCGCGGCGTTCGACCGGTCGTAGCTCACGAGGCCCTCACCGCCAGGGTGAGACCCCGGGGCACGACGTGCAGCGTGCGGCGGCTGGCCGCCCGCAACGCCATCCGGCGCTCATGCGCGACGGCGTACGGGCGCACGTGGCCGCTCTCCTCGCCGCTCACGGAGGCGGGCGGCGGGGTAGCAGCGGCGGGCGCGGCGGTGGGAGGTGTGGGGTGCGTATCCGGCGGTCGGTGGCGTCGGGTGGCGAGTGTCAGCAGGCGCAGTGTGCACCGCCAACGCGGGCCGTTAGCGTGGAACATGTCGTCAACCTCCGGTGGTTGGTGACCGTACCCCGGGTCCGTTCGCGCGGTCGCCGGGGCCTTTCATGGGATGGCTTCATGCAAGCGCGGGTGACTGGTTGCGAGAGGAGCCGCGCGGGGGGCCAGCAGGGGGCCAGACTGGACGCGGATAGGGGGCCCCGGTGAGACAGAGGCGAGCGGCGGCGGCATGTCGGTGTGTATCTCGCGGGCCTGCGCCGCGTCACGGGCACGTCGCAGCGCCAGCTGGCGGCGCTGCTGTGCGCGGTCTCGGGGACGCAGCCGTCACCCGCACGGAGGTGTCGCGCTGGGAGCGCGGCCGCCGCGTTCCCGAGGTCTGGCTGCCCTGGCTCGCGCAGCTGTTGGCCGTGCCGCTGCGGGAGATGGAGCAGGCTGCCGCGTACGCCCGCGGCGAGGAGTGGGCCCGCCTGCCTGGCCCTGCGGTCTCGGCGGTGCTGCTGCCGGAAGGGGACCTGCTGCGGTCATCGCCGGATATGCGAGGGCGCCGGATCGGAGCCGCGGACGTCGGCGCGCTCGCCGGGCGGGTCCATGCGCTGCGGATCGCCGATGATGTCCTGTCCGGCGGCGACCTGATCGACCCCGCGTTCCGGGAGCTGGGGTCAGCGCTCGCCCTGTACCGGGAGTCCACGTTCACCGAGGACACCGGACGCGGGCTCCTGGTGCAGATCGGCGAGTTGAGCCAGATCACCGGCTGGATCGCCTCCGACGCCGGTCGCCTCGAGGACGCGGAGCGCGCCTACCGCGTCGGGCTGGACGCCGCCCGGCAGGCGGGTGATGCGCCCCTGGCGGGGAATCTCGCGGGGTCGCTGGCCTACCAGTGGTCCAACAACGGGCGGCCCCGCGAGGGCATGGACCTGGCCGAGGCCGCGCTGCGGGAGGCCGGGCACGCGGCGCCGGCCGTGCGGGCGCTGTTCGCGGACCGAGTGGCCTGGGCCCACACGCGCGCGGGCACCCCCGAGGGGGCCCAGGCCGCAATGAAAGCGCTCGGACAGGCGCACGAGGCGCTCGACAGCCAGAGCGGCGGCGAACAGGCCCCGCCGTGGGCGTACTGGGTCTGCCGTGAAGAACTCGACGTGATGGACGCCCGCGTGTTCACCGAGCTGCGCCGGCCGCTGCGCGCGGTGCCGCTGCTGACCGACGTCCTCGCCCGCTACGACGGCACGCACGCCCGCGAGTTGGCGCTGTACCGCTCCTGGCTCGCCGTCGCCCTCGCCGACGCGGGCGAACCCGAACAAGCCGCAGACGAAGCACGCCGCGTCATCGCACTCTCCGGCGACCTGTCCTCACAGCGCACCACGGACCGGACCCGAGTGGTCCTGCAACGCCTGGCGCCGTACGCATCGGTGCCCGAGGTCCGCTCGGTCCTCACCGACCACGGACACCTGCTGCACGTCGTCTGAGCAGAGCGCTCTCGGGAGCAGCCCTTCGGTTGGCTGACCGGCGCACAGGCCGACACCCCGTGTGCGGTGGCGTGCTGGCCGGGCGAGGAGTCACAGCAGCCGCTGTGCCCGCACCGGGCGCAGCGGCGCAGGTGGAACCACCAGCCCGCGCCCTCGCCCTGCAGGCATTCCACGCATCCGTCGCCGCTGGGCAGGGAGGATGGGTTGGTCCCGGGAACCGCCGTCTCATTACTCAGCCGGTGACACCTCCTGCTGCGCGTGGGCGGCGAGTTCGACATCGCCACCGCGCTCCGGCTCCGGGCGGTCCTGGCCCCGCTGACGCAGCGGCGCTGCGAACTCGACTTCGGACACGTGACTTTCCTCGACTCCACCGGCATCAACCTCTTCACCCGCCATCGCCGCCACGCCGTGGCGGCCGGCGGCCACCTACCTCACCGTGACAGAGGGATCTGGGGCGCGTGACACTCCACCGGGGCTCTATCTCCTACGCGCCCTCGCCATCAAGAACGCCCCTGCGACGATGGCGATCAAGGCGATGGCGATGACCCAGAGGGGCGGAGAGCCCTGCCCCGCTCCTTTGGCCAAGAACTGCACGTGCGACATGTCTTCCCCGATCCGTCCGTAGCGGCTGTCTGTGGCAGTCAGCCGGGTACCGGATGCACGCGTACCCCGTGAACCCGTCCAACTTCGCTTCGGGGTGGTCAGTCCAAGTTCACTGGCACGGAGCGCAGTCACTCAGTGAGAGTTGGGGTCTGTACCTCTCAGGTCGATCATGGGGAGGCTGCGACGTCGGGCAACCTGCGGTGTGCCTTGACCGATCGTCCAACGGCATTCGGCGTCGACCGCCGCTGTCCGTCTCTGTTGGTGTCAGGAACTGAGGTCAGCGGCGCATGGCTCCCTTGACATAGCCAAGACAGCGCTCACGGCCTGTACTACCTCATAGGCTCCGCGCCATGAGCAACCGCGATCACGCTGCAACGTTCATCACCCTTGGTGTCCTGGTCGTCGTGTTCGGCATCACCTTCACTGTGTTCGTCATACCGTCTGGCCGGGAAGCCCAGGCGGATGAAGACGCAGCCACCAATGCCGCCAACACGCTGCTGCATGCGCTCGGCCGAGGAGACGGAGCAGAGGCCTGTGACCTCCTGACAAAACCTGCTGCCACTGCCCTGACCACCCAGCAGGGAAAGGATGGCTGCCCCTCCGCCGTACGAGATCTGGCCGACTCACTGACCGCTGCGGACCGCGAAGCCGTGGCGGTCATGAAGCTGACCGACGACGACACCAGAGCGGAGAAGCGGGGAACGCAGCACACCGTACGCCTGGGCGCCAATCCCTTCGGCTACTCCAGATTCCTGGTGGACCGGCAGGACGGTGCGTGGCGCGTGATCCGCATGGAATAACAATCCTTCACCGTCCGTACGAATGACGGTCGGCACCCATCACCCTCAACCCACCACTCACCCCCGCTCCCATCCCGTCCGCCGTCGACCCACACACCGTGGAGCGGGCGTGGTCCAGGGCGTCCAGGTGGAGCGCGCCAATGTACGAACGACCTGGACGCCCTGGGCCGCGTCTGCTCAGCTCTGCCTGGGGCGACGGCGGACGCGGCGCGACGGCGCACCGACCGGCGACGTGACTGCATGCTGCGTATGCACTGCTCCCGCGCAGCGCGGCAACGCGGCAGGATGGCGGTGCACGTCAGGTGCAGAAGGTGCTTGCCGTGCGGCATCGCCCTTGGTCAGGGTCGGAACTGGCCGGCCGCCTGCCGTTCGGCCAAGAGTGCCCGCATCGCGGTCGGGTTGCCCGCGGCCTGGTGGTAGCGGCCGCACAGGGCGAGGTTGGCGTCGTAGTGCGGGCCCTTCTTCTTCGCCGGGGGGTGGTGGAGGGTGTAGACGCGGCCGGGGTGCCGGGCGAGGGGGGCGCCTTTGAGGGTGTGGTGGGCAAGGTGGAAGGAGGGGTCCTCAAAACCCCAGCCGCGAAAGCGGGTGTCCTGGCCGCCGAGGGAGAGCCAGGTGGCGGGCGCGGTGACGTAGACGGTGCCGACAGCCCCGTCGACGGTGACGGCGTCGCAGGCGGGCAACGGCACCCCGGCGAGGAACTGCTTGCTGCCCCGGGGCCCCAACGCGCGCAGTTCGCTGTAGGGCAGGTGCACCCGGCCGCTGGTCGCAGCCTCAGCGATGGCGGCGGCGACGGGTTCTGCTTCGGTGAGGGCGTCGGCGTCGGACAGGATGACGACGTCGGCGCCGACCTTCTGCGCGTGCCGGACGCCGGCGTTACGGCAGGCCGCGATGTTGAACGGCTTGTCGTCGGTGTCGATGTCGATGAGGTCGGCGTCGGGCAGCAGGTTCTTCCAGTGCGCGCTCGTGACGCGGTGGGCGTAGGCACGGCCCCGGGCCGGCCGCCAGACCACGGCGATAAGGACTCTGGCCGCGCCGGGGCCGGTGGGGCGAGCGGGCGTCGTCGAGTCGGGTGCGGTGTCGTCCATGGGTTTTCCGATCTGGCTGTCAGGGGCCGTCGTGCGTGCGGGGCTGCATGGCCCCCGGCCGGACGGCCCGTGGTGGCAGGAGGTTCAGGTGCGGTGCCGGGGCCGGGCGCCGCGGGGGCCGGCACGGCCGAGCGCTTCGACGGCGTCGCACCATCCATCGAGGTCGTCGGTGGCGCTCAGGGCGGCAGAGCGGGCGGCGGCCCGACGGGACGCCGCCCGCCAATGGCGGGGCCGACTCAGGTGGTTGAGGGCATCGGTCCAAGCGTTCAGGTCATCGCGGTAGGCGAAAATCCCGGCCTCGCCGAGTGCCTCGACCAGACCCGGGGTGGGGTGGGCGATCACCGGGATGCCGGAGGCACAGGCCTCGATCGCGACCCGGCCCCAGGACTCGTAGATGCTCGGCATCAGCACCACCCGGGTACGGGCGTAGACCGTCTCGCGCATCTGGTGGCCGGGCACGCCGTCGATGACCTCGCAGTTGGGCAGGTCGGTGGGGGGGCTTGAGCTGCTGGCCGTAGGCGCCGCGCACGCCCAGGAAGTGCCACTTGGGGGACCAGGCGGCCACCTGCCAGAACATTTCCGCACCCTTGTCCGGATTGAGGTTGACCAGGGTCGCGCTGTTGCCGGGGGCGGGTGGCGTAGTCGGCGGCGGTGACCGGCGGGCGCACCACGATGGCGCGGCCGGGCATCAGGTTGTCCGGGTAGCGGGCGTAGTGGACCTCCGCCTCGCGGCGGATCCACTGGCTGTTGTAGACCACCAGGTCGGCGCCGGCCGCGTTGTGGAACGTGGTGGCGAAATTGTCGTGGCAGAGCACCACGGTCGGGGTCGCCCGGGCGCGGGCCAGGCCGGCGACGACCGGCACATTCTCGTAGTGGGACAGCAGTACGTCCGTCTGCTGGGCGGCGGCGGCGAAGGCGGCGCTCTGCTGGAACGGGATCACGCGGACGCCCTCGAAGTCGTACGCCTTCTTGATCTTCCCCGGGTGGGAGAGGTAGATGCTCACTTGGTGGCCGCGCTCGATGAGCGGGCGGAGCATGGAGTGCAGCATCCACTCCGAACCCGCGTTGTGCGCGGGCGGATAGCCGAACACCCGCCCGACCAGGTGCAGGCTGCGCTGCCGGGCGGCCGGCCGACGCAGCCTCGACGGCGGCCCCGGCAGGGACGGCGGAGACGGTGAGGGCGGGGAAGAACGCGAGTGGAACATGAGGGGCACTTCCTAGGTGAGCGGGCGGGACGGCGGCAGCGCCGGACGCGTCCAGTGCGACGGCAGGACAAGGGCCGCCTTCGGGCGTCCCCGCAGGCGGAAGGGGGGTGCCCCGCGGGCGGGTGGGGGTGTGGCGGCCTCCCGCCATGCCAGGGGCGCGGCGGGAGGCCGCCTGGGAGCGGGCGGGCGGCTTTCAGTCGGTGACGTGGATGGTCGAGGAGCGTCCGCTCTGCTCGTCCACCCGGAAGTCCAGACTGGTGTCTCCCGTCTGGGCCCCTTCGGTGGCCTTCACCAGGACCAAGGCGGTGACCTTGGCACCCTCACCGCTCAGGCCCAGGTCCACGTCGGTGAAGGTGAGCGTCTGACCGTCCCGGGACAGGCTGCCCTCCGCGCTGTGAGTGCCGTCCTTGCCCATCACCATCAGCCCGTAGGTAGGCTCGCCGACGAACTCAAGGCCCTTGTCCTGCGGCAGCGACACCGTGACGGTGTGCTTGCCCGACGCGCCATCCTTGCCGGCGGACAGGTACACGCCCGGATAGCCGGGCTTTCCGCCCCGCGTGAGCGTTACCTTCCCGCCCGGCTCCACCTGCACCTTGCCAGACGGCGGCTTCGGAGCCGGGGTCCCGGACGACTTCCCGGCACCCGTGACCTTGTAGACCTGCTTGGCCGTGTTGATGGTGTAGGCGGTGCCCTGGCTGTCCAGCGCGATGTCGTAGTCGACATCGCCGAGTCCGGTGGCGAGCTTGACGGCCGGGGAGGCCTGCGCGCCACCGGCGGGCGGGGTGAAGCGGAACAGCTCGCCGCCGTCGGTGGCATAGATCAGATTGCCCGCGCCGTCCTTCTGCATCCCCGACATGTCCCCGAGGTTGTCGGCGATCTTCTTGGGGGCGTAGCCCTTCTCCATCCTCTGCCGGTACAGCCGGCCCACGTCGGTGCCGACGTACAGGTACTGCCCGGCGTCGTCCAGGGCGATCCCGCTGGTGGTGTCACCCACCGTGGCCACCTTTTCCGGCGGCGACGTGGCGCCCAGCGTCTGCTTGTACACGTCGTCGTCCTGCGCCACATACAGGTGCTTGCTGCCGTCCAGGGCCAGAGCGCGGACGCCGTACTGGCTGTCTCCCGCGTAGGCCTTCTGGTAGGTGAGGTCGCTGCTGTTCAGGTCGGCGGAGTAGACGATCCCGTCAGTGGTGCCCGCGTAGAGGGTGTTGGTGGCTTCATCCACCATCGCCACGCTCATGTCCTCCTTGCTCAGACCCTTCAGCTCCCGGTTCTCGTCCGCATTGACCTCGAACAGCCGGGTGTCCTTGCTGCCGCTGATCGAGTCGTAGGAGGCGGCGTAGACGCGGCCGCCCTTGTCGGCGCCGCCGACGGCGATGGCCGCGCCCCACTGGTCGGAAGCGTCCAGCGTGGACAGCCGCGTGCAGACCTGCTGGTCCGTCTTGGAGCAGTCGGCCGCCGCGGGCGGGTTGGAGTTGTCGGCGGCCACCGCCGGCAGCGCGGCCAGGCCGCCGGTGGTGAGCGCGGCCACCGCCAGCGCCGCGGCCGCCGTGCGGATACGGCCCCGGCCCCGGCCGCGAGTGCGGGTGCGGGTGCGGGTGCGGGAGAGATGAGAACGCATCGTCGTCTTCCTGTCTGTGCAGTGCGCGGACGGCGGCTACGGAAGGGAAATCCCGAGACAGACCGCCGTCCCTTCTCGGCTATGCGCACCCCTGGCCCGCAACTACCGCACCCACGTGTGTTGTTGGACAGGCTGTCCTCACCTGCACCGCCGCCCGTCAGCCCCGCCGCCACCCGGGGATCTTCACCGCACGGCAGGCCGCAGCAGGCGGCCGCCATCACGCGACGCCAAGGGAGATCCCCGATGTACTACAACCCGATCAACAGCATCGTCCGCTCGGCGTGCGCGCAGAACCCGGTCCTGATCGTCCACCGGCACTCCGGCAGCCACTTCAAGCAGGGCGGCGACCTCCAGCTCGTCGGCGACGTCTTCGACCCCGACAAGCCCGACAACGCCGCCCTGTGGCAGTTCCAGGTCATCCAGGTCGATAAGGCCGGCAACGCGCTGTACCAGATCATCAACCAGCAGTCCAAGCTGGCGATGGGCATCAACAAGGACAACCCGCTGGACGGCATCCAGTTCCTCAAGCCGCACGCCGCGGACGAGACCACCAAGGAAGCCCGCGCGCAGATGTGGACCGTCGAGGTCTTCGACCAGTGGAGCCAACTCCTCGTCCCCATCCTGCGCCCGGACCTGTACCTGGCCCCGATGGGCAAGAACCCCGGCGCCAACGGCGGCTGCTTCCGCCCCACCCAGAACGCCGGCGACCAGCCCTGCGACCTCAACCCCGTCCAGGTCGTCCCCCCGAAGCCGCCCAAGGACCCGGCCTGCAACGCCGACTGCACCACCTGCTGAACCAGCCGGGCGCCGGACACCGGCCACACGCCGGTGCCCGGCGCGGCGTCCCGGGGCGGCCCCCGTGAAGCCACCGCCCCGGAACCGGCCAGGACACCCGCCCCGCCGCCGGGTGTCCTGGCCCCAACCGCCTCGAGAACCCCGGGCGCCACTCACCCCCGGGCCCGCGCCCGCCCCCGTTCCTTGCGCGGAAGTCGTATGAGGCCGGGGGAAGAACCGTCGGCCGCAGTTCCCCGGCAAGGTCCTGGTGATGGGCGTCGACGGGGGCGAGTACCGGCTTGTCCCCGGCGGTGTTGGCGCGATGGCGGTTGAGTCGATGACGCCCGCACGCCACGCCCACCGCGGCCGCCGCTCGTCCGGGACCAGCCGCCTCGCCGGCCTGGCCGAGTTCCTGTGCACCTGGGAACGACGATGAGACGCAGTTGCCACTACGGCACTGGTCCTGCTCCGCCGCCGGTTGGAGGCCCGCGACAGGGTCAGGACTGTCACCTGGAGGCTCCTCGAACTCCGCATCCACGCGGCGTTGGTCCTGGACGGCGCAGGGGCTTGCCCGTCTCACGGCGTTCCACGGCAGCATGTTGTCCACCGGCGAAGAAACCGAGCGGCCGTCTTCAGCCGGGCCCGCTGCGGGGACTGAGCCCTCATGGCCGGGCGGGCCACCGCTCCTGCCGCGCCGGGCCGAGTGGGCTTCGTACCGGTAGTCGACGACGTCGTGCGTGCTGGAGCGGGGGCGGTAGGCAGCGCGCTGGCGGTCGGCGCCGGTTCCTTCGGTGCGCAGGCGCTGCCACTGCTCGCGTACCAGGTCGAGGTCTTCGTGCCGGCGCAGTGCCGGGGTGATGGTGTGCAGCAGGCGCTCGACGAGTGCCCGCTGTGGTGCCAGGTGGCCGGTGAGCGGGTCGATGCCGTGGCCGGCCAGTCCGTCGCGTGCCGCGCGCCAGCAGGCTGCCCGCAGGAGTTCCGGTGCCGGGCGCGGGGTCGGTTCTGCGGCCTGGCAGGCGGTGAGGGCGGTGGCGGTCAGGGCCCGGACGACGGCGGCGAGCAGGAGGGTGTCGTCCGGGCTCAGGGCGGCGTCGGCGACGCGGATCTCGATGGTGGGCAGGTGGTGGGAGGGACGGATGTCCCAGTACAGGCCGCCGCGGTCGAGGAGCACCTGTGTTTCCAGGAGGGTGTCGACGAGGTCGTCGAAGTGGGCGGGTGATTCGAAGTAACGGGGCGGGCCGGCCACCGGCCAGCGCCCCCAGGTCAGGGTGCGCCAGCTGGCGTATCCGGTGTCCCGGCCCGTGTGGAAGGGGGAGTTGGCACTCAACGCGGTCAGGACCGGCAGCCAGGGACGCAGGTGGTTGCTGACGTGGACGGCGTCGCGGGGGTCGGGCAGGCCGACGTGGATGTGGCAGGCGCAGGCGGTCTGCTCCTCGTCCAGGACGCGGAAGTGGGCGGCGCTTCGTGCGTAGCGGGCGCCGGGCGTGATGGGGACGGGGGCTGCCTGACCGAGGACGGGAGTGCCGGTGGAGGCGAGGCGCAGGCCGAGGCGGGCGGCGGCGCGGGCGGCGGACGTTCTGGTGGAGCGGATCAGGTCACCGGCTTCCTTGCAGCAGGTGTGCGGGTCGGTGCGCAGTTCGACCTGGTAACAGGTCAGCTCGGTGCCCACCCGGTCACCGAGCTCACCGGCTGCCTCACCCACCAGCCGAGGATCTTGCGGGCTGAGGACCCGGCTGTCCGGTTCGATCAGGAGGAACTCTTCTTCCGTCCCGACGGTGAGCGGGGCCGGGGCCAGGCCTCATCCCGGGGTGCGGGCCGGTGCGGGGGCGTCTGTGGGGGCGGACTCGCCGTTGCCGTGAGGTTCACTGCTCATAGTGAGGGAACTGTCTCAGACAGTAGCGGGATTCGGTGTGCGGTCACGATCTTTCACGACGGGTGGGGAGCACAGCATGCAGGAACAGACCGACGTCCTGGTGGTCGGCGGCGGCCCGGCAGGCGCGACCGCGGCAGCCCTCCTCGCCCGACAGGGGCATCAGGTGCGCGTGCTGGAACGCGAGCGGTTCCCGCGCTACCACATCGGCGAGTCCCTGCTGCCGTCCCTGCTGCCGCTGCTGGACGTGCTGGGCGCACGCGAGGCGGTCGAGGCGCACGGTTTCGTCCAAAAGACGGGGGCGTACTACAGCTGGGGCGGCCAGGAGTGGTCGCTCGGCTTCGACGAGCCGGGCAGACCCGCGGCCTACAGCTTCCAGGTGATCCGCTCCCAGTTCGACCAGCTGCTGCTGGAGCACGCCCGCGCCCAGGGAGCCGACGTGCGCGAAGAGGTCCGCGCCAGGCAGGTCACGTTCGAGGACGGCAACGCCGGCCCCGGCCGGCGGGCCGTGGCAGCGGCCTGGAGCTCTCACGGCGGGGCTGAAGGGCGCATCCGGTTCGCCCACCTCGTCGACGCCTCCGGCCGCGCCGGGCTCCTCGCCGCCCGGCAACTGCGCACCAGGCGCGTTCACGACATCTTCCGCAACGTCGCCACCTGGAGCTACTGGCACGACGCGGCACCCCTCGCCGCCGCCCCGAAGGGCGCGATCGGGGTGTTCTCCCTGCCGGACCACGGATGGCTGTGGGCCATCCCCCTGCACGACGGCACCCTCAGCGTCGGCCTGGTCACCGACCAACGCTCCTTCGCCCACGCCCGGCAGGCAGCCGGCGGCTCACTGCAGCGCGTCTACGAGGAGGCCATCGCCCGCTGCCCGCTCCTGGCCGGCCTGCTCACCCACGCCCGGCAGGCCGCGCCGCTGAAGACCGAGAGCGACTACTCCTACGTCAGCGATGCCTTCACCGGACCGGGGTGGTTTCTCGCCGGGGACGCCGCCTGCTTCCTGGACCCCCTGCTGTCCACCGGAGTGCACCTGGCCATGTACAGCGGCCTGCTCGCCGCCGCCATCAGCAGCATGCTCACCGGCGACATCGACGAAGACGCCGCCCGCGCCTTCTACCAGAGGGCCTACCAGCACGCCTACGAACGACTCCTGATCCTGGTCAGCGCCTTCTACCGCATCCACGACGGCCGCGACACCTACTTCCGCACCGCCCAACAGCTCAGCCGCCGCGACCAGGCACCCCTGCGCCTGCACGAAAGCTTCCTCAACATCATCACCGGCGCGGAAGACCTCCACGACACCCAGACCGACGACGCCGTCGACACCTTCCTGCGCACCGTGCGCCAACCCGTCAACGGCCGGCCCCCGCACGGACTCGCAGGCCACGGAACAACCGACCTCCTGCCCCTGCCCACCACCCCCCAACTGGCCGCCGCCGGGCTCTACCTCACCCTCACCCGCACCCCCACCTCACGACCGACACCGCATGAACGCGAGAGCGGCGCCAGCCCCGGACCCCCCGCGGCCAACTGCACGCCCTGGGCTGAAGCGTCCAAAGACAGCCATCGTCCTCATCGCCGACGGCCTCGCCCGCCCCCCACGCGCCGCTTTCGAGCGCGGGCTGACCGGTCATACGGCATGCCGCCGCCGACCGCCCACGAAAGTGCCGGCCCCCAGGCGCCGTCCAATTCCGTGCCGGTCCGGTCCCGCCCCGGGTAGGAGCGGTCAGGCAGAAGTAGTGGCGCGGCGGTTGCCCCGCGCGTCGCACGGCAGCTTGGCCGCGCGGAGCTGTGCTGGAAGAAGTCGCGTTCGGCCTGCCGCCCCGTCTCAGCGATCGCGCTCGGACTCACCGAGGTAATTCCGCCGAAGGGCCGGTCCACGTCCCGGATGATGCACAGCGTCGTCGTCAGCAGCGCCGTGATCACAGCCTGGGTGATCATCTGGCCCCGGCTGTTCCGGTGGGGCAGACACACGGCCAGCGCCATGACGGTGACGATCAGCGTGGCCAGCAGGAACCAGAAGATGGCGCTCGGGATGCTGGCCGTGGCCTGGGTGAGCCGTTCATCGCGCTCCTCGGAGCGCTTGTTGTCGGCCGCGACCAGCATGCCGAACACCGGCTTGCCCTCCGCCTGGCCGAAGGTGCGCCGCAGATCCGTCGACCAGACACTGGGGGCGGGCGAGCCGTGTCCGTCGGACATCGCCGGCCACTCCTGGGCCCTGACGGACCGGGCGTAACAGAGGGCATCAGCCTGCACCATGGCGCGTTGCTTCGCGGGGGGGGCGTACCACCACCCAGGCCGAACGCGGACAGCAGCAGGCCCAGCAGTCCGCAATGGACGCGCAGGGGACGTCGGCAACCCAGGAAGCCAGCAACGGCGCTTCGGCCAATGCTGAACGGTCCGCATCAGCCCGCGCGGCGCCCGGCCCTCGGGCCGGTGCGCCACCCTCAGGGTGCCGCTCTGGCTTGCCAGCAGAGTCGGCCGATCAGCGGGCAGTGGGTTTCAGAAGTCGGGTGAGAACCGGGCGAGCGGGGCGCCCTTGGGCTTCACTGGGCGGCGTTGGTCTGCTGGGCGTGGGTGAGGGTGATCCTGCGGGCGAGGCGTCGAAGCTCTCACGGTCCTGGCGGTAGTTCCGCGTGGCTTCGTTGTTCAGGACGGTGTGGTCGAGGTTCGGCTCGGCCAGGAGTTTCGGGAGCAGGAGAAGCACTGCCTGGACGGTCAGGGCTGGCGACCACTTGTCCTTCAGGACGTCCAAACCGATGGGACCCAGGGGGGTCGATGTTGAGATGGTAGATCGGTGTCTTGAACTTCAGCCGTGGCGCTGTGAGGGGGTATCCATGGGGAAGGAAGAGTTCGAGATGGAAGGTGCCGGACTCGTAGGGTGAGCTCGTAGGGTGAGCTCGTAGGGCCCTTCATGTATACGTCCCTCTGGCGATCGTCGGAGCTACTGCGAACGTGAAGGGAAAAGCCCTGCGGCGGTTGCTTCTTGAGTCGTTCGACCTCGTGTCGATCCTATTTGTGGCCATGGCTGTGTTCCTCGCGGCAGCGTGGTGAGGTGACCGGAATCCTTGTCCCGTCCTGCCGTCGTGTGAGGCAGCCAGGCCGGGCCCTCAGGCGGGGCGGTCACCGGCTCGTACACCGCTCACCACCGGCCACCCGGCCGAGCGGCTCGTCTGGCCGGCTCGGACACGGGATGCGACGGTGTCCCCAAGGGGGCCCCACGCCAGGAGTCCCAGATCATGACCATGGACAACCAAGCCGAGCACTCTGTTCACGTCTGGCCTGGTCGGCGGCGGCCTTCTTGGGGCGCGCCGCACCGTGCGGAACGCACCCGCGAACTCGATCCCGCTCCTGTGACGTTCTCCGGCTCCGGCCCGCCTGGTGAACACCAGGCGGGCCATTGGCCGCGTCCTGGACCTGCCTGCTTCAACACGGCGCTCTCGTAGTCCGCCTCGGCCGGGCAGCACAGGGGCCGCAGCCTTTCCGTAGACCGGGGCCGGAGGAGCGCACCCTTTGATTCCCCGCTCGGCCGCACTCGACCTGTACAACCCCTCGGTTGACTGCACCGTGCTCATCGGCACCCGCGACGGTGCCCGCTGATACAGGTTTCCCGATGCACTGATGTGCACCCGTGGGAAACTTCTTCCTTCGCCATATGAGGCGCATGGCCAAGGCCATCCTTGTCCCGGGACGTCAACGCTGAAATCAGGTAAAACCTTTCTGCATGCCCCGGTGGAGTGAATGAAGACGTTCACGCATGCAATCTTTTCGTAGTCACTATACAGTCCGTCCTGGCCGACGGGATTGCACGATCAGCCGCTCATGAAAAACGCTGGACTCGAAGGGGAAAATCAATGGAAGTCAGGCGAGATCGCACCTATCGACTCCGGAACAGGCAGTACAGCGACAAGTATCTTTGCATCGCCAATTTCGCAGACACGAAGGTGACGATTTGGCGCAAGGAAGAGAATGGCGCCGGTAGGAAGGCAGAGTCCTGGTATTTCTTCCCGCTGGGGAACAAGGAGTATGTGATTGCCCAGTTGAGCCGTGGCCTCCTCCTCACGCCCAACGAGTTCAAGCAGGATGCCACCACGGTATGGCTTTACAAGCCGGTGCCGGAAAAGATGCAGGGGCAGATCATGCAGGACGCGGGAGACGGGTACATCACCCTACAAAACGGTGGGGGATCCTATCTGACTGTCGACAATGAAAATAGGTGGGAGGTGACCACCTACAGTCAGCTCGACGATCACAACCAGAGAAGTCAGCACTGGATGCTGGAGGAACTCGACTCACTGCCCGACGTCAAACGGGCGGAAGACATCGAGGTGCACGACAGCATCGGAGACGTTATGCGACTGGAGGGCTTCAAGCCGCCCGCCAAGAGGACGACCCGCGAGGTGCTCGTCGGTAAAACACTCCTGCCCTACCCGCTTGTTGCAGACCGAGGAATTCGGGACCCGAAGTGGCAGGCCAAGAACAGTCCGTACTACGTGCTGAAGCGGTACGGTTATTGGAGGTGCGTGGCCGACGACGAGAAACCCGGAAACGTCGAAGAAACCGTCAAGAAGGTTGTGACGGTCGGAACCAGTAAGACTCAGGCGTCCTCGGTCGAGGAGACGACGGGTATTTCCGTCACGGCTGAAGCGGAATTCAAATATTCTGGCTTCAGTGCGAAGTTGAGCACGACGATCAGCAATGAGCTCAAGGTAAGCAGGAGTCAAAGCGCGACCAACACCACCACGCGTGAAGATACGCAGGAGCTGAAGTTCCCGGCAGGCAAGCGCACGTATCAGGCGTTGTGGCTGCGCGGTGACCGCTTCGATCTTGAGAGGCTGGACGGAAGCGTCGCGCTCAGCTGGGAGAGCCTCGACGGAACGAGTCAGGTGCGCGACGCCTGGCCCAAGGCGTGACGCGTCCCGAAAGGCCGTGACTTCGCGCCTTGAGGCTGAACTGAGCGGCGGTGGGCTGCCACGGACTGCCATCGGGATGATTTCACGCAGCGAGCGTGAGCCATCCGGCGTCATCGACTTGCGTGCGGTATCCGCAAAGCCGCTGCCTGTGGTCGCCTAAGGGTAAAAGGGGCGGACGCCCCACTACTCGGCGCACCAGGAGAATCTCGTGAACACCGAGCATGACGGAGACCGCGGAGACGGCAGTTCGGCGACGACGATTGTGAACCTCATGGACGAAAACGAACGCGGCTGGCTGAAGGGGGTCCCGGAGGACAGAGCGGCTCGCTACCTGCAGACCCTGGCGGAGCAAATGAAGCGGGATGGACTGACACTGGAGTCCGAGGCAGGCAAGCACGCATTGCATTACTACATCCAGCTGGCGCGGGAGGAAGAGAGCAACACAAGGGCCACGGAGAATAAAAACTGGTCGCGCTGGTGACACCCCGGCGCCCCCGCAGCACCCGGCGGCCGAGCTTGGGCGCGGCCGCCGCCCGCCCCCGTCACCGACGCTGGGTGTGCTGCGCAGCCCGACGGCCGGCGGCGGGGTCGTCAGCGGCGAGCGCCTGACGCTCAGAAGTTCACCGGCGCTCGGCTCGGGATTTCCGGGCGAAGACAGCCCGGCGCCAGCAATGACGAGAGCCGAGTCTCCGGGTGAGCTCGGCCAGGCCGGGGCAGAATGCGGAGGCTGTGGGTCCGCCCCCGGGCAGCGTGGCCACCCGGCCGAGTGTCGCATCACGGGCGACAACAGTCGGTTGCGAGACACCGGATGAGGCCAGCTAATGCCCGATGCAGGCAATATGTTCAGCTTGGTGATGTTAAAGGCGGGTAGCTCACGTACGGGCCGCTTGCGGGAAGCCGCAGGCCGCACGGCCCGGGTTCGGCAGCGCAGCTTGGGGTGCTGTTCGCGTGGCCGGCCGACCAGCCGCGGGCCCGGTGCCGCAGGCCCGCTCTCACGTGCAGACTGCGGCGTCATCGTGGAGGGGCAGCGACGTGCGTACACCCTTGCGTGCCAGTGCACGTTGGACACTGGGGCTGGGGTTACCGAGCGACAGACTGCCGCCCATCTCGTGCAGGGCCTGCCGCACGCCGGAAAGGGTGTAGAGGGCGGCGTTGTCGCAGCGTGTCACAGCGGACAGATCCACCAACAGGTGACGGCTTCCCTCTGCCAGCACTTCGGAGACGAGATCGCAGAGCGTGGGCACACTGCGCACATCCAGCTCGCCGCAGACGGCCAGCACCATGAAATAGCCGGGGGTGTCAGGCGTGCGGGACACCGACATCCGCCGTCCGCTCGCCAGTCGTTGTGGTTCACGGCACATGCGCCACGCACCTGAGCGCCGGTACAGCCGTCGCGGCGCGCCAGGACGGACATCGCGGCGGCTTGTCGCTGACCACCGACGCACCCATGATGCCCCCGGTTCGAGACGCGCACCGATCGTTCCACCGTCCCGTCTGAAGGGTTACCCGAAGCGGCGCGACATCACCCGAAAGGACCCGCGTTGACGCTGGACAAGCCGGTCAGACAGGTCACGGGTCAAGCGACGGGCTGGGGCGCTTCAGGTTCAGCCGGCCCGTTATCCGGGATGAGAGAGACAGGAGGAGGGCAGGACGACCGTGTCAGGGACGGGGCTGCCGACGGCAGCGGGGAGCCCACCGGGGAGCGGGCCTCGCGTGTTGTCGAAGGACACCCGGCCGCCGGAGAACTCCGTGTCGGTCCTCCTGCACCCGCACGCGGCCGCCGCTCGCCGGGGCCGCTACGCGCCGTGCGGCGTCTGCGGGCCGCCCCGGCGCACCCCCGCACGTACCGCCTGCACCATCAGGCGCTGCGCCCGGCTCTGTGCGACCAGGTTCTTCGCCTGCTGGCGAAGCCGCGCCGAGTGCTGCCGCGTCGCCTGAGCCCTGCGGTAGGCCTGGCGCACCGCGTCCTCGGCGTCCTGGGCGTTGTCCGCGTTGTCAGTCTGCTCATCGTGGGAGGCGGCGGGGTGGCGTGCCGGTCTCATGCGGACCCGCTCCTTCTCGTGCTGGAGGCGGCAGTGCGCCGCTGCGCGCCCGGGTGGCCGGGCGGATGCCCTGCCGCCCCTCCCTTACACACCGCGGCGACCCCGTGGCGCGCTCCCCGATGCGGGGGCCGCTGGCGCAGGCGGGCGGGCGGCGGCGTTCGATGATTCCCTTTGCGGGTCCTGCCGCCTCCCCCCGCCGGCAGGACCCGCTCCGCTGCTACGGGCAGCGCAGACGCAGGGTGTGGAGCCGGTCCCAGCCGCGTTGCCGCAACCGCACCCCCAGGCCCAGGCCAGGATGGGCCACGAGGCACAGCATCTGGGGCGGGCGCATAGTGCGCGCGAGGCCCACCAGGGTGGCCAGCGCACTGTTGGACAGGTACTCCACCAGGCGGAGATCGACCGTTATCTTCTGGGCGTGCTGCGCGCATTCGGCCACCGCGGTGGCGAGGGGGACCTGGTGAGCGCCAACGACTTCGCCGAACAGCCGCACCCCCTCCTCACGGAGCAGCGAAGTGATCAGACAGCGGTCGTCGACGCAGAAATCAGGCATCCGGGGTCCAGGGACGACAGGCACCGCACACCCACACGGGGGCGACAAACTTGTGGGGGAAGGCTTCGAGACGGGCGGGCGTGGGCGGTGCGTATGAGGCGGGCACAGGCTCCCGCCGAGGGCAGCCGCTGGCGCGGAGGACCCGCCCCCACGGGCCCCGTGAGACCGCCTGAATAGACCCGCTGCGCTGACGGCGAGGCATATTCACGGACTGCCCAGGACGCTACTCCCCCATGGACAGGGCCGACAGTCCTCAACGGAAGCAGAACGAACCCGTACACGCTCCCTCAACCCCCGTGCACCGTCGCACAATTGGAGGCACGCGACGGGCACTGCGGATACCGGCGGGGCCCGCCGGGCTCCTTCTGGAGTCAACCGGGCCTGCGGCGGCCGGCGCGTCTTTCTCGAGCGGCGGTGTCGCCCCGCAGTGCCGGGCGGCGCTACACCAGCGTCCCGCCTCCGCCCCTCGCGGCCGCCGGGAGAGTTCAGGTGAGACCGAGGGGCAGGCGGGCGGCCGCGGAGCCGCCCGCCCGGGTGCAGCCGGCCATTGCGTATCCGGGCATCGTCGCGCCGGGACCTGGGACTGAGGGGGCGGGGCGTCAGGGTGCGCGTATCAGCGGTGTCCGGAGCCGAGTTGCCGGACGAGTTCGGTGTGCAGGGCCGGGGGCAGGACGCTCGGGGTGTGGGGCCACTGCACCAACAGCGCGGCCACCCGCCGGAGCCGGGTGTTGGTGTGCTGGGAGACGGCCACCAGGATGTCCCAGGCGCGGGCGGGCGGAACGTGAGCGAGGGCCATGACCACACCAATCGCCTGGTCGACCTCCGCGTGCGCGGTGACCGCCTCTCTCAGCTGGGCGATCTCGCCCTCCAGCTCGGCCACACGGGCTGCGCTGTCCTCCCGCTCCTGGGGCTGGGTGGCCGGTTTTGTGGTGGTCGTCATCGGGCGCCTCCGGGGTTCAGGGGCGGCGGCGTCAACTTCCCGGTCCCGTTCCGCCTACCCCGCAACGCGGAAGCGACCCACGCCCCATGGCCGGACGGCAGGCCGCACACGCACGCCTGACCTGCCCGGACACCGACGCAGGCACGCACCTCGCACACGTGCGCGATTCTTCGCATCAGGCAGGAAATCTGCCTGATGCGGTATACGTGGTGCGCTCGACCATGCCTACCGCCGTCCCTGCGCCCTCCCCGCTCCCCGAACGGGCCCGGCCACCCAACCGCCAGCCCCGTCACCTCTCCACTGTCGGCTGGGGGCGCGGGCCACGGCAGCATCATGCCGGATTGCCTTCCGGCCCTTCGCCCGGGGTGGGGCGGGGCGGCCGCTGCCGGTGTCGGCAGCTTTCTCACCCCGCATGCGTGGGTGCTGCTGGCCCTGGCCCGCGACCCCGGCGCCTCGCTGCGAGAGATCGCCCAGGTCTGCCGGCTCTCCCCGCGGACCGTGCAGCGGATCCTGCGCGACCTCACCGCCAGCGGCTACCTGACCCGGCACCCCACCGGCCGCAGCAGCCGCTGCACCCTCACCCCGGACGGACTTCACCGGCGCCCCACCCGAGCCGACCCCCCCCCGCCGAACTCCTGGACGCCACCAGCAGGCACCGGCACGGTGTGACGGACACCGGCGGTGTGGTCCGGGCGAGGGAGACGGGCGGTTGAGCGGGCAGCGCCCGCCACCGGCAGGTCTTCGAAGGCCTGTTCAGGCGGGATCCAGGTGGAGAGGGTCGGCGACCACCTCGTGCGCGATCTCTTGCAGCGAGTACCCGTCCATCCAGGCGTGGGCGCGCAGGCGCAGCAGGGCCGCGTCGACGGGGAGGTTGAGGTCGACGGCGGTGATGCCGGCGGCCTGGTGCACGGCTGCCCGCTGCAGATCGACCACTCCTGCCTGCCCATCACGGTGCGCGGGGCTGTCTGATCCGGGCCAGTGGGCCAGCACATGGGCGATCAGCGCGTGGGCGAGCTGCCGGCCGTGGGTGCGCTGGGTGGGGGTGAGCGGGCCTGGGGCGCGGCGGAAGCCGGTGAAGATGCCCGCGCCCGGGGCGCCGGCATGGACCGGCCAGACGAACATCGCCGCGACGCCCAGGGCCAGGGCCTCGGGTACGAACTGCGGCCACACGCGCAGGGGCAGGGTTTCCAGGGCGGGGATCTCCAGGAGTATCTGGGCGCTGGGGGTCTCGAGGCCGGGGCCCTGTCCCAGGACAACCTGGATGTCCTCCAGGCGGGTGCTGGTCGGATCGCTGAACCACAGCAGTTCCCCCTGCACGGATACCGCCACCCCGTCCAGCCCCAGCATCTGGGCGCAGCCGGCCGCCCACCGCCGCCGCTCACCGGCGCCGGCTGCTGTGTCGAGGCGGCCCACAAGATCCTCGACTCCCATGCCGTCGCTGTTCACGCCCCCTGCCCCGGACAGTTGGGCGTACCGGGCCCGGCCGGAGCCGGAGCGCCGGGCGGGCCGCCGCGTGCGGCGGCCCGGCTGTGTGGTGACAGCCCGGCTCCCGCCCGGGGTGGCGGGCGGTTCGCGTAGGCGGCCTCAAGCCGGTGCCGGTTGGCCGTCCGCATGACGGTGGCGATGGCGGCGGCGGTGCGGGCGGCCTCCCGCATCCGCCGGGCGCGCGCACTCGCGGCGAGAGCACGGGCCTGCATCGCCTCCGCCTGCACGCGCACGGCCGCCTGGTCCCCCCACACCGGTTCCTCCACGCCTTCCTTCACGACGACGGCCCCGCTCCACCGGCACCCCCGGCTTTCCCGGCGCGCGGGATGCGCAGGCGCAGGGCGGCGCTCTCTTCCCAGCCGCGCTGTCGCAGCCGCAGGTGCAGCAGCAGGCGTGGGCGGGCCACCAGGCACAGGGTCTGGGGTGGGTGCAGCGCGCGGGCCAGGGCGATCAGCGCGGCCAGGGCATCGTGGGAAAGGTCGTCGACGCCGGTGAGGTCGACGGTGATCTCATTCGCGCGCTCAGCGGAACCGGCAGCCGGAGGCGTCAGGGGCGCCTGATGCCGGCCGGTGGCCTCGCCGGAGCGGCGAACCTTCTCTTGTCTGCGCAGCGGCGTGATCATGCAGAGGTGGTCGGCGAGGAAGTCACGCATGGGGGCAGTTCCGTATCGGCAGGCACCGCGCAAACAGTGCGGTCACGGAAGCGCCGGCCGGAGTACAGGCCGGGGCTCCGTGTGCAGGGTTGGTGCGGTGCGTATGAGGCGGGCGCAGACTCCCGCTGCTGGCAGCCGCTGGCGTAGGGACCCGTCCACGGGCCCGAGAGATCGCCGAAACAAGAACCCGCCGCGCTGACGACGAGGCAATTCACGGACTACCCACGACGCTACTCCCCCGCCGGAACCGAACGAAAGCCCTGGCCGGAAGCAGACCCAGCCCGTACGCGCCCCTCGGCTCCGCCGTCCTGCCAACTGCCCCTCGGCCGCGGCGCGCGGGTCGCGAGGGCAATGGCCTCACGATCGCGCTCCAGGACACCGCCGCGCGCCGGAGCAGCCTGTTCTAGGACATCAGGCGGCAAGGACATCAAGCGGCAAAGAGAGGTCGCGGCTCGCCTTGAACCCGCTATCGCTGCCGGTCCTCTTGTCGGCCAGCAGGGTCCACTCTTTCATTTCGGGGCTGGTCGTCGTCGTTGTATGTGCTGCAGGGGCACGGTTCCTCAATGACCCAAAGGGCGAAGCTCCGCGTCCCTGGAACATCGACCCGTTTCAGTAACACCACCGGCAGGGTTCAGGTGGTGACGGTCAGGCCGGGAAGATCGGTGGGTGGGACTGGCATGTTGAGGGTGTCGGCGTCGCTGATACCCAGCCAGTTGGCCAGGTGCGCCAGTGCGCGGGTGCGGGCGGTCGTCGTACCGCCAGGGTCGCGTCCGGCGAGTTCCTTGTGGGTGACGGTGAGCACGGCGGGGTGACGGGAGAGCCATCCGGTGTGCCGGGCCTCTTCGTTGCCGGGGAAGTCGGGATCGGTCAGGGCGAGGATGAGGCGTTCCTCGGTGCCAGGCAGGGCGGTGAGGATGTCGCGATAGATGAGGTGGCCGGGGATCGTGCCGACGTTGCCGTCGTCGCGGGTGAGGTGCTGGATCAGGGCCAGGGCACGGTCGCGGGGTTCACGGTGGTGGTAGAGGATGGCCGGCTGACCGGTGGCCGCCCAGTGGCGCAGCAGTCCGCCGTCAACATGGGCGGGGTTGAGGCCGGTGACGTACCAGGCGTCGCGGCCGGGCAGCAGGCGCAGCAGGCCGGCATCTGTCTGCGCGTTCAGGCGGGCCTCGGTTTCTGAATTCAGGGTGGTGTGCGCGGTGACGGGCTGTCCGAGTCTCTTCCACCACACGCGCCACAGAAGGTGGAGGGCGTCGGTGTAAGCGTGCTGGAGCGAGCCGGTGTCCCGGTGGCGGTGGTGGGCCTGCAGGAGCGCGGCGGCCCGTTCGGGGCCGTAGGCGGCTTCCAGAAGGGCGTAGACCTCACCGGGTCCGGGCTGGGCCGCGGTTTCGGTGCTGGGGCTCATGGTGCCGCGGGAGGTGTAGCCCAGGGCCGTGGTGATCTCATGCAGCAGCTCGGTGCCGCTGCCGGGCAGGGAGACCACGATGAGGTGCTGGGGCGGGGACATGGGCTTAGCTGCTCCTGTGGTCAGGCCCGGGAGGCTGCACGTGCCGGGCGCGGCGGGCCGACGCAGTGGGCATCGGCGGGAGCGGGGATCGGCGCTGGTGCGCGCCCGGTGGTTGGCCGGTCGGTGCGCGGGGCCAGGAGGAGGTCTTCGTAGGTGTGGTGGCGGCGTGTGGTTCTGCGCTGCTCCAGCAGCGCGGCCGCGCGGCCGTGGTGGCCGGCGTCGATCAGGGCGCGGGCGAGGGTGTCGGTGACGATTTCGCGTTCCACCCGTACTCCCTCGAGCCGGGTGAGGGAGGCGCCCAGGGGCTCAAGGAGATCAATGGCGTCCTGCGGGGTGCCGGAGCACACCTGGGCCAGAGCGGTGACGACCGGGGCGAGGACCTCGCGGTAGGCCGGGCGGGTATCCGTGGCGGCTGCCGCGGCGAGATGGTGGAGGTCTTCGACGGCGCTCTCGCAGGCCAGGGCGAGAGCGAAGTTGAAGGTGTGGAACACCTCGGCCATGCCGCCCGGTCCGGACAACAGGGCGCGCACGTGTGCGGGTTCGCTCAGGCGGGCCGGTTGCTGCCCGGCCAGCAGCAGACGCCAGTTCACCGCCGCGAGCATCCCCACATCGGAGCGGCGCAGCACCGAGTCCGCCCGGGCGCGGGCCGTGGCGAAGTCGCCGCAGGCGATCGAGGCGAGTGCGGCGTGCCAGTTCAGATGCCGCACCTGTACCGCGCGGGGGTTTGCAGCGAGCCAGGCGTCCACGCGTGTGACGGCGTCCGGGCCGGCGCCCTGCTCGTGGTCGGCGTGTGCCCGGGCGTGCACGGCCACGCCTGAGCGCGGGAAGAGGTTAAGGGCGTGCTCGGCGAGCTGGACGGCCTCCTCGCTGCGTCCCTGCTCGGCGCGCACCCACGCCAGCCGGGAGGCCCACGTCCAGGACTCCGGCCCGGCCAGCCGGTACTGGCACGCCACCAGGTCCTCCCCCGCCTGCTGCCAGGCGGCATCCTCACTGGCGTCGAAGGCGCCCACCATCAGGCCGGCGATCTCGTCGGCGGGATGGGCGGTGAAGTGCCGCAGCAGGTGCTCGGCGGCCAGCCGCCACTGGCGCAGCGCACAGAGGAAGATGCCGTACACCAGGCTCGCCGCCCGCTCTCCCTCCCCCTTGGCCGCCTCGAACGCCTCGGCCAGTAAGGATTTCAGCTCCGGCTCCGCAAGCTCCTCGGCACGGGCCCACACCAGCAGCGCCCGCGCCACTCCGGCCCCCGGTTCACGGCGGACGTGCTCCTCCAGCAGCCCGGGTGCGCGGTCGCTCAGTGCGGCCCATTCCTTTACCGCCGCTTCCATGCAGCTCCCCGTTCCAATGCCGCGTCACATGCCGGCGGTGCTCTGTGTGCCGGGGCGCCCGCCCCGGCACACCACGGGCCCGTCATACCGGGGTACCGGGCGGGGTGCGGCGCACGTCGGAGCCGGCATCCGAAGCCTGCTCGCGCAGGAAGGCGACCTCCTGACGCAGGTCGGCCAGCTCACGATGCAGGGCCTGGATGGCGACCAGGGCGACGCCATTGGCATCCGTGCTGCAAATGGTCGTGTCACTGCCGCCCAGGCCGAAGGCCGCCCACCAGTCCTGCGCCATCGGGCCCAGATGCCGAACTTCCGGCGGGTCCCAGTGATACCGCCAGGAACTCACCGGCAGACGCACCACTTCCTCCAGGACGCGATACCCATTGACCGCCTCCCCCGGCTCCACCGCCGACGCGGTGGCCCTGGACGCCAGACCCGCACCCGGAACACCCGGGCGCCGGCGCGTGTGCGTGCGGGCCCGTGCCCAGGCCGACAGTCCGCGAAGCGACAGCACGCCTACCGCTCCCACACCACCGGCCGGACAGCCGTCTTCAACCGCCGGTCCGAGGGCTTGCAAATGATGCCGCTTTCCCCGCAGGTGACCTGTGGCAGGTCCAACGGCAACTGCGCAAGGTCGGTCCCTAGAATCCCCGGCCCGGCTGCGGTCCCGCCAGCCGCCTGCGCACCGCCCTTCGTCACACAGGAGTTGCCGAACACCGCGTTGCCCACACTGACGACCCCCGCCTGCGCCGGAGCCGCGGACGCCGCCATCGCCCCCACCGCCGAACCCACCAGCACCGCCCGCTTAGGCCACATCCGCGCATCCGTCACCAACGGCCACCTTTCCCTGCACACGTTCAACCACTGCCCGGCAACGCCTGCTCACCCGAACAAAGACCCCCGGGCTATCCACTTCTCAACGAAGTCCGGCCCCCTCACGTCACGGACCGCCCGCAGGCAGACACCAAACAGCACCAGCACCCCGGCCGCGCGCCGACAGCCCCAAGCGACATCGGGTTGCACGGGCCGGCAGGGACGGGCGTCGGGCCCGTGGCCGTTCGGACGCCCATGTGCGGGAGCAGCGCGCAGGCCAGGCGAAGCGTGCCCAAAGGCTGCAGGTGAGAGAAGAACGCCGGACCGCGAGGGGCCGTGCCTGAGTGGCGTGGCCCCTCGCGCTGTGTCAGGCGCCGGTCCTCTTGCCGCGGGCGGTCAGCGCGTCGCGCAGGATCCCGTCGGACGCGCGCGCCATGCGCAGCAGTTCACGAATGACCTCGGCCTTGTCCCAGCGGACGCCGGTCTGGACCCTCAGATCCAGGAGCCATTGGTCGATCTGGTGGGACTCGCTCGGATCGAAGCGGACTGTCGTCGGGATGGCCCCTTCCGCCTTCGGAGCTGGCCGGGGAGCGGTGTCGTATGTCGTCATGCCCAGCCCAACGAGGCAGCTATGCGAGAGGACCTGCGGCACCCTGTCCAGGCTGTGGAGAGGCGCCTGGCGTCAGCCGTGTCCGCGTGGGGCAAGGCGCAGGTGGGCCGGGGGGGCTGGGCGGGGCGTCGGGCTGCGGGGTGCGTGCCCAGCCGTGGGCGTGCATGGTCTCGGTCTCCCAGTCCTCGAAGAGCGTGGGGAGCACCTGGGGCCGAGGGTGGGGTCGCGGTGCCACTGGATGAACGCGCGGGCGGCGGGGTGGTGGGCGTCGGAGGCCGGGCAGAGCTCCATTCAGACGCCGGTCATCAGCGGGGCGTGCCAGTGCAGCAGCAGTTCGGTGCCGCAGCGGGAGCAAGGCCGGGCCGGCTGTTCGTCTTCAACCCGCTCGGGGTGAAGACGGGCGAGTTCGTCGTCGGGATCGTTGTCGAGGCTGCCGTCGAGGTTGCCGATGCGGCAGAAGGAGCCGTCGAGGCTTACGACGTAGCGCCAGGTGAACGACGTGCAAGGCCCCCTTCCGGGTGGAGCCTGACGCGAACGGCCACGATCCGCCCGCCCGTCGATCACCGTCAAGAGGGCTGCACTGCAAGGGGTGAGGGCTGAGTTCCCTTCGATGAGCCTGGACGGAGTATCGGTTCGCGGGCGCTGCTCTGCCGCAGGATGATCATGCAGGGCACGACCGGAGGGCGCACCGGGGCTGAAGTCTTGTCTGTAGGTGCCGAGTTGGGGAGGTAAGCACATGCCCACAGGTGTGGCTGTCGTGTGCGACACCGACGACTGCTTCGCCATCTACCTGGCGGTCGAGACCGGTGACGACGATGATGCGCGCTCCGCCTCCGAGGTCTCGCAGCTGGCGCGTGACGCCGCCCAGGGCGACGGGTGGGTGGTCAGCTTCGGCTTTCAGCAGCCGGTGATGACCTGTCCCGGTTGCGCGGACGGCCGGGGGCCTGTGCGTGAGCGCGGGGAGTGTCGGCGGTGCATGGGCCGGGTCGATTCGGCGTCCAGGTGCATGTACTACCTGCGCCCCGTGGGGCCTGAGCCGGGGGTGTGACGGCGTCGCCCCGTCGTTGTTGAACAGCGCGACTCCATAAAGCCGGGCCCCGGGGATGTCTGATCCCCCGTGGCGTGTCCGGCGCTCGGTCAGCTCTGGGTGTCGTCCGGGTCGGTGAGCCAGGTGACGACGTCGGCGTCGGTCATCCAGATCGTCTGCGTCTCGTGAGCCTCACCGTCCTGGATGACGTGCCCGCGGCCCCGGTGCTTGCTCGGCTTCGGGGCCGGGCCTGCGAGCGGGGCGAGGCGCTGCCAGGTGCTGGCGGCAACCCGGGCCAGGACGACTGTGCCGAACAGCTCGTGCGGCGCCGCCCCGAGAATGCTGGCGACGGGCGTGCCGTCGAGGATGACGTGGACGCGGGCCGCGCGTCCGGTGTACAGCGCGGCCTCGAGGGCAGAGACGGCCGGGGACATGCGCGGGTCGTCCTTGCTGCGGAACGTCGCCGACTCGGCTGTGTCCTCCACTTGCTTGTCGAACTTCGTCTGCGCCATCGGTCCAACGCCCTTCGTGCTGCTGCTTGTGCGTGCGGGCAACGGTGCCGCCAGAAGCGGACACCGACGCTCAGGCGCAGACCGTAGAACGGATCACCTGTGGATAAACCGTACGAACAAGGAGATAAAACCGCACCAAAACGGGCTGAACAGGGTGTAACTACTTGGTCGGTGTGGTGCGACGCCGAGGTTCTCCGACAGGTCGCAGTGCCCGTTCAAGGCACGGACCTCCAGGCTGCTCCCCGTGGTGGTTCTCCGGGGGATACCAGGGCAGTTCGAAGTGCCTTCTTGCCGCTCCGTCCGGGGCGCCGCAGGCTGGGAGTGGTATTCATCAGGAACCACCCCGTCGAACACTGATGGTTCGGCGGCGAAGGGAAGCGCGTGTCCAGCAGCAGCGACATCCTCATCACCGGCGGCCACGTCGTCACCCTCGACCCGGCGCTGGGCGACCTGCCCGGCGGTGACGTCCTCGTACGCGACGGCAGGATCGCCGCCGTCGGGAACGTCCCCGAGGAGCAGGCGGCCGGCGTCCGGCGGATCGACGCGCGCGGCCGGGCCGTCATCCCCGGCATGGTCGACACCCACCGGCACGTCTGGCAGGGCGCGCTCGCCGGCAGCACCCCGAACGCCTCCCTCCTGGGCTACGTGGGACGTGTCGTGCAGGGCATCGCCCCCGGCTACACCCCCGAGGACGTCTACGCCGGCACCCTGTGGGGCGCTCTCCAGGCCCTGCACAGCGGGGTGACCACGATCGCGGACTGGGCGCACAACGTGCGCAGCCCCGAGCACACCGACGCCAACGTGCGCGCACTGCGCGACTCCGGAGTCCGTGCGCTGTTCCTGCACGGCGGGCCCGGTGCCGACACTGCGGGTTTCTTCGGCACCGGACACCACCCCGACGACGCCCGCCGCGCCCGCGACGAGCTGTTCGGCGCGGGTGCGGACGAGCGGGTGCGGATGGGCCTGGCGCTGCGTGGCCCTGCGTTCACCTCGGTCGAGGCGACGGCGGAGGACTTCGCCTACGCCCGCGACCTGGGCCTGCCGATCTCCGTGCACGTCGGCATGGCCGGCTTCCCCGGCTCGGTCGAGGCACTGGATCGACACGGACTGCTCGGGCCGGATGTCAACCACGCCCACGCCAACCAGCTGACCGAGCGGGAGCTGGGCCTGATCGCCGACAGCGGCGGCTCGGTCTCGATCACTGCGAGCACCGAGATGCTCATGGCCCTGGGCACCTACCCGGCGACCGGAGCCGTCCTGCACCACAACATCGCCGCCGGTCTCGGCGTCGACACCACCACGAGCGCCGGCGCCGACCTGTTCGGCGAGATGCGCCTGGCACTGGCCGCCGAGCGCTCCCGCGCCACCCGCGAGGCCGTCGAACGTGACGAGGCGGTCGCCGAGGTGCCCCTCGGCCAGCGCGACATGCTACGCCTGGCCACCCTTGGCGGCGCCCGCGCCTGGCACCTCGACGACGAGATCGGAACCCTCACCCCCGGCAAGCGGGCCGACATCACCGTCGTCGACATGCGCGCCCCCCACCTCGACGGCTACGGCGACCCCGTCGCCACCCTCGTCCTGGGCGCCGGGCCCTCCGACGTCGAGACGGTGATCGTCGGCGGCGATGTCGTCAAGGACGCCGGCGTGCTCGTCGGACCCCACGCCGAAGCCGCCCGCGCGCTGGTCGCCGCCTCCCGGCGCCGTATCGCGGAACGAGCGGCACGCTGACGACCGCCCTCGTGCCCGCCGGCAGTGCCGCTCACCCTCGGCCACGAGATCAGCGGCCGCGTCGCCGCGACCGGGCCCGGAATGACCGCCTGGCCACCCGGGCGTGCGGCGGTCGAGTTCGCGCTGGAGTCCTGCGGCACCTGCCGGGCCTGCCTGGCCGGCCGGAGAACCAATGCCGGGTCAGCCCGACCGGGGTAACGGCCTCACCCGGGACGGCGGGCTCACCGACCACCTGGCGGTGCAGATCCTGCGGCCCACCACAGCCGCTGAAGTGATCGCCGTCGACGCCCACGACGACGCCCTGCAACTGGCGCGCCGCGTCGGGGCCCAGCACACCGTCCGCTCCGGCCCCGACACGGCTGCCGCTGTCCGGCGGATCGCCGGCCCGGCACCCGGCGGCGCCGACACCGTCATCGACTGCGTGGGGGCGACCACGACCTTGGAGCCGTCCCGCGCCGTCGTCGCGAAGGGCCGGCCACGTCCTCATGGTCGGTTCGGACTGGGCGGCGGCCGGCTGCTCATCAGCCCCGAGCCGGGCAGCCCATCCGTCCCGGCCGAGGCGAGCCTGCGCCAGTCCTTCTGGGGATCACGCGGAGAACTCGCCGACGTCGTAGCCCTTGCGGCGACCGGCCGCCTCACCCCCGCCATCAAGCGGTTCGCGTTCGAGGACATACCGGACGCCTACCACCAGCTACGCCGCGGCGGCATCACCGGACGCCCCGCCGTCGCCCTGCGAAGGCGCCGCGCTGCGCGCGTCGTGCGCGGCACGAGCCCGCACGATGCCCTCCAAATGCCCCTCGGTCCACTGGACCAGGCCGTAGAGCACCGTGTGCAGCGAGTCGCCCGACCCGGTCAGCGCGTACTCCACCCGCGGCGGCACCGTCGGGTGGACGGTCCGGATCACGAGCCCGTCGCGCTCCAGATTCTTCAGGGTGCGGCTCAGCATCCGCTGCGTGATCCCCTCGGTGCGACGCCGCAACTCGTTGAACCGCACCGGACCGTCCGACAACCGGCAGATCACCGTCACCGACCACTTGTCACCGACCGTGGCCAGCACCTCCCGCAACATCCCCGAGGCGCCACCCGGCCCCGCCGTCACCGTCTCCGCCATGCCCACTCACCACCATCCACAGCTACCTGCAGGAGGTCGCCCGTGCAGTATCTCCGGTATACCACCTCGCAGCGCCGCGGCGGCCAGCCGCCGTTCGTTGCCCGCACCGCTCTACCTGCCGCTCACCACCGGGCCCGCTCCGCCGGGCCACGCGCGCGGAGGCACCGCCGACGCGCCACAGCAACCACCCCCGCGGCCAGGCACCGAACCCCGAGCACGCGCGTGCCGCCGTCCTGCCCTGTCCTGCCTTCCTCCTTTCTTCTTCTTTCTGTCCCACCTGACGGTCGGTGCGTGTGTGAGGGGTTGTCGACACCACTGGTGCGCCCTGGCATACGGCCTGAGCTGCGGTTTCGTGCTGGAGGTGCTCGGGGTGGGGGTAGTGCCCTTGGGAAGGGGTGCGGCCGGGACCTGGTTCACACGGCGCGTCATCGCGCTCTCCAGCGACCTGTCCTCCCAGCGCACAGCAGGCCGGACCAGGGTGGTCCTGCAACGCCTGGCGCCGTACGCCTCCGTACCCGAGGTGCGCTCGGTTCTCACCGATCACGGACGCCTGCTGCCTACGGTCGGGTAAGAAGTCATCTGCTCGCTCGGCTCCTCCAAATAGATTTCCGGAACTCGGCTTCAGCTGATCCCGTTGAAGTCGACGGCATCTACTACTGGCTGGGTGCTCCAGAGCGCCAGCCCTTGGATGCGGCCAGTCGGGGGTGCGTGGTGTGATGCCACACTCGGCACCTTCGGTACCTGGACACAAGGGGGATGGGCGTGCGTTTTCCGAGACGCCTCAAGTTGTGGCTGTTGCGACGAATTGTGGGCAGAAGCGATCGCGCTCTGTTTCACGACATGGCCGAGGGGCAGAGGGACGCCTTCCGCCGCGCAGTCCAACACTTCGATCCGGCCTACCGGATACCGCTGCGGATCAGTGGCGCGGTCTGGACCGGCGCCTATGCACGATATGCCTGGCTCAAGGTGCGGCTGGTGGCTGGTCTCGCTGGCTTCGCCACGCTGGCCCTCTTGATCAATCCGCCGAGCATATTCGCCGACGAGGCGTGGAAGGGCAATGAGGGATGGAGTCAAGTAGGCGGCCTCGTTTCGTGGTCCCTGAACATGTCCATGCCTGCGCCGTCCCCTTCGGCTGTTTTATGGTGGATTTCGGCGTCTGTGTGCTTGTGGTTCATGGCTGCTTCGCTGCGGCGATCCGAGTCCCTGTCAAGGCTCCGGGGCAGTTACCGGCTTATGCATGTGAACCGCGTGCCGTATGCCTGTTCAGTAGCTATCCGTCATTGCAGCCAACTGAGCAAGAGAACGCCGTATCAGACACAAACCGAGCTTGCAGCCGTAGAGATGTCTGTCTCACTGCTCATCCATGAACTGCGCAGGGTTCCTCATGACCGGTCATGGCTCCAGCGTCGCTCCGCGCGTCGTACTGCTATCCGCCATCACGTCAATCTGGTTGCTGCCGCACTCCAGAAGCAGACGCTCCGACTGGACTCCGACCCGTCCGGGGCAGCCCGGGAGATCGCGAGTATGGCCCTGACAATCTGCAACGCATACGTGCTGCAACAGCATGGCCGTTTCCTCAGCGAGGCCCAGCTAGCCGGCCTGGAACCGGCACGCAATCGAGAAGTGCTCAGGATCGCCGCGGCCGGAGTCATCACCTTCTCTGTGTCTTACCTCGGCGCCGTAGTCGGAGTGCCTGGCACTGTACTCCCCCTGCTCTTCGGGCTGGTAGGTGTCATCGCCTTCAACACCATCGTCGGCCGCACGTCGCGCTCGCTCGAACTGCTCGACTCCGTGCGCGGTCTACAACGCCCTTGACCCAACACGTCAACGAACGCGCCGCGGTGACAGTCTCTGTTGTGCGAGGCGTACGCGCCCACGGCGCTGCTGATTCATGGGCACATGCTCCCCTGTGTTCACAGAGGACACGGCTGATCTTCTTCCGGTCTCCCTCTAGGAGCCAATCCCTCGGCCGTACAGACGCTGGGCCGGACATCGGCATGCCACGCGTGCGCCCCCGCATCCAATCCTCGGCCCCGCCACCAACTTCTTTCTGAAACAGCTGAGCCCAGGAACCGACGGTGCGGCAGAACCTCGTGCGGCGCCGGACCCGAAGGTCCGGCGCCGCTTCATGAGTGCATCGCGCAGTCTGCTACTTCCTGCCGTGGCTGTTGCCGAACACCACGTGGACAACAGGCAGGGGCGCCAGCACCAAGGCCAGCGTCCAGGTCCCGTACCAGGGCACCATGAGGTCCACGGAGCACTTCAGCAGCATGACAGGACCGGCCACGGAACCGACGAGGCCCGGAGTCGGGTAGTGACGGTTCAGTCCGCAGCATCGGCTCCGGCACAGCCTGATAGCCTGCGATCTTCGCCGGTTACCCGGACGGAGTCCCCCGGCGGGTCGCCATGTCACACCATCAGCAGCTCATGACAGCCCTGGATGCACTGGACCGCGCCTTCGCCTCTGAAGAGCCGTTCCCCGTCGGAGGTTGCACGTACTGCTACGGCGAGGAGGGACTCGCCGAACTCTCCAAGCCGCTGCACCTCATACCCGACGACATGGTGTCCGCGGCCGCCGGAGAGGTGCCCAGCCACTGGGACGACTTCCCGCGTCTCTACCGCCGTCTTGTCCCGCGCATCATCCGCCCTCTTGTCGCCGGTCAGTTCCACGTCTTCGAGGAGCTGATCGCCACCCGCCTGGTCGAGGCGGGTTGGAGCACCTGGGACGCGCCCCTGGCCGACGCTCTTCGCAACGTCTGGACCGCATGGTGGCAGGCCACATTGCACACCCACCCCAGCCCGGTGTCCATCAGGGACACCCTCGGCCTCATCACCGTCGCCACCGACAGCCTGCGCCCCTGGCTGGACATATGGACCGCCACCCGGACCCCGGCCGCTGACGCGCACTTGGCGGACCTGATGGTCGACGTGCTGTTCGAGTACGAGATCACCGACCTGAGCCTGGGGTTCCACAGCGAGTACCACGCCACCGCGGAGCTGGTGGAATGGCTCCTCACCGATGTGCGCGACCGTGTCACCGACTCCCGTCTCGACGACCCGGACTTCGTTCACCACCTCCAGCAGCTGATCAGCACTCCAGCTGACGTCTCAACCGACGCGCTTCACAATGACGGCTTCTGAGCTCTGGGGGTTGGTGTCGGCTGGTTGGTGAGTGTGAGTCCGGTGCCGGTGAGGCAACCGTCGATCAGGTCGGGGCGGAGTTGGATGTGGCGCAGGCCCCGGCGGAGGGTGCGTTCGAGGTGTTCATCGTCGGTGAAGGCGGTATTGGCCAGCGGCCCACGCCGTAACAGCGACCAGACGCCTTCGACCGGGTTCAGGTCTGGCGCGTACGAGGGCAGTTGGATCATGGTGAGCCATTCGTGTGCAGCCGCGTACTCGCGCATTGATGTGGGCGCGGACGACCAGGTCGCGGTAGTCGCTCCAGGCGGAGGTGTCGCGTCCCTTGCCCTTGTGCTTGCGGTGGCGTCGCGGCCGGTAGATCAGCCGGGACGTCTCGCCCGGTTTGTAGCAGCACATCGCCGCGATCGACCAGCGGCGCCAGGAGCGGCCCCGCACCCGCACCGCCGGCGTGTGTCCACGCCGGCCCCAGGTGCGGGCGCGTGGCGGTGTCATCGAGGACCCGGCCTCGTCCTCGAAGACGATGTACGCCGCCAGCGCCGCCGCAGTCATTCCGCCTGCGGCCACACATCCTTCTTCCACAGACCCACCGCCTCCTCGTCGTGCTCCAGCGCCCGGCGGGCCGGCGGCTGCCAGGACCAGCCGTGTCGGTGCAGCAGCCGCCACACCGCCGCCGACGAGCAGTCCAGCCGGAACCTTCGGGCGATCAGCACTCTGATCCGGCCACCGCGGGGGATCTCAAAGCGAGGAGGGCTCGGGGACTTCGCGTTCCCCGGGCCCGTCCCTGGCGACCGACCCAGCAGGCAGCAGGTGGCAACCTCGCCGGGCTCCCCATCGGCAGCCCTCTCAACCACTGCGGCGGAGCAGACACCACCCCCTCCAGCTCACAGACGCAGTGGACGTCCTCGACTGACTTCGGCGGCGACCAGTAGGGACCGCGCGCCGGGCCCGGGCGGTCTCCCGTAGACCTCGTCCGGGGCTTCGGGGACGCCCGCGCTCGGGAAATCGGCGGGGAGGGGCGGCTACCGGACGCGGTCAACGCGGCTCGGCCTCCTCTCGTCGTTGTCAGACGGTCCGACCGGTGGCCGGACCATCACGACTGGTCGGTGAGGAAGTGGTCGATCACCGCCCTGGTCAGACCTGACAGCACCGCCGAGGCGACGGCGGCCGCGCCCTTCTTCACCACTTGATCCTGAACGGTGTCGGCGCGGGGCGCCGGCGCGTGCTGGGTCCGCTCACGCTGGTCACTCATTGGTCCTCCGGTCTCTCGGAGTAGTCCTCCCGTCCCGGACAGCACTATCGACCGACCACCACCGGCCGGCTGAAGGTGTGTCGGGGCACCGCGGACACCAGAGACTGCGGATCGGCCATATCCCTCACTACATGGCCGATCAACAACTCGATGAAGGCCACCTCCCACACATAGTCGCCCCCACGTTGAGGTCCCGGGTGGGCTGGCAGACCGGGCCTCTGGAATGCTGCGCCCACCTGCAAGTCCCCACCGAAAGGCCCCCCATGCCACAGTCCCTGTGGAAACGCCACGGCCTGGTGCTGGCCGCCGGCGCCGCGTGCATCCTCGTCAACGGCAAGGGCATCGGGCCGTTATGGCTCGTCGGGTTTGCCCTGCTGGTGACAGGTCTGCTGATGCGGCGGGCGATGACGCGTGCCCAGCGCCCGCCGAGTGAAGAGGCCCCGCCGTTGGCACTGGACATCCCCGTGAACGGCCGCTGGATGGCCCGCAACGGGCCCGCCACCAAAGTGCCAAGCCACACTCACCACCTCGCGCAGACTTACGCGATCGACCTGGCCCGCCGCCCGGCGCCCGAACCCGTGTGGCTGTGGCCGCTGACACGGCGCCCCGAGTCCTACCCGTCCTTCGGTGAACCGCTGCTCGCCCCCGCGAACGGCCAGGTGGTCGCTGCCAGAGACAGCCAGCGTGACCACCTGACGCGTACTTCCCTGGCCGGCCTGCTTTACGTGCTGCCGGAGGGCTTCATGCGCTCCCTCGGCTCTCCGCGCCACCTGCTCGGCAACCACCTGATCCTGGACTTGGGCAACGGAGCGTACGCCGTCTTCGCGCACCTGCGGCGCCACTCGCTGAAAGTGGCCACTGGGGACCATGTGACAGCCGGTCAGCCACTCGCGGAGTGCGGCAACTCGGGCAACTCCTCCGAGCCCCACCTGCACTTCCAGCTCATGGACAGCCCCGACATCACCTCAGCCCACGGCCTGCGCTTCACCTGGCGGTACCAGGACGACGACGGCCACGAGCATGAAGGCGTACCCGCCGACAACACATGCTTCGTCCCCGTCCGGACCGCCCCCGCCGACTCGTCAGACCCCTACGCCGCGTCATAGCCGGGATCGAGCGCGAAGCGGACCGACCGGACACGGCCATCAGGGGCGAACTCGCCGAAGGCGAAGACTTCCTGCGGCCACGCCGGATTCCCATCCCGACTGGTGGTGTAGCGGGCTGCGAAGCGGTTGCCTCCCGCAGCATCTCGTGCACGTCCACCGGATAGGTGTGGCCCAGCTTGCGCCCCTCCTCCAGCGCCTTCAGGACGCCCGAGCGCTGCATCACCTTTCAGCAGCACTCAAGCACCCGTGTCCTCTGACAGGTGATCTTGGCCGTTTGCCAGGTGAGTTTGACCGGCAGGAAACCGCAGGTCAGGTGTAGACGTTGCGTCCGTACTCCTCGCGGCTAACCTGGAAGTCGTCCGGCTGGTCGCGGCGGAGCTCCTCGTACCGGACCTTGAAGATGTCGATCGCTTCGTGCAGCGTGCAACCGGACGCATCCATGATCGCCTTGAGCGCCAGGACGATCCGATGGTCCAGGATGTGGCGGTCCACGCTCTCGGGCAGGTCTTCCATGGGCTGACCGTACCGACAGGCCCTCGACCGCGCCGATCAATATCGCCTGGCAACCGGTCAAGATCACTTATCAGAGGGCAACTCTGGGGCCAACTGAGTCGCTCCGTCACAACTGATGCTGCGTTCCCGTTTGGGCGTGTACATCTGTTGGGAGTAGGCAGCGGGGAGGTGGCGGGTGGATGCTGAGGGATGGTCCTGTGGGCGCGGCCGTGCCGCGATGAGCAAGAGTGCAGGGTCGTGCACCGGTTGGTGCGGGCCCGGAAGGCCCCGCGCGATCTGGCGGTGCGGGCCCGGATGATTCAGCTGAGTTGGTCCGGACAGCGAGTGTCGGCCATCGCGGCCACGTTGGGGTGCAGCGCCAAAACCGTGCGCTGCTGGCTCCACCGTTTCAACTGCCGGGGTCTTGCGGGGCTTGAGGATCTGGGCGGGCAAGTCCGCGTTCGTTAAATTCCCACGACCCATGCCCCCAGCCTGACCACAACACGCCTGTCATGTCAGGAGATCCGAGAAACAGCGCCTACTGAGGTTTTCGTTAGTTCTGTGGTGTTTTTGTATGGATGGTCAGTCTGGTGTGGGTGAGGAAGGACCACGGGAGCTGTTCGTCGGAGCAGACGCGGTGGATGCCGCGTTCGGCGGCGTCGGCGACGTCGGCGAGGTGGTCGCCGGCGAGGTGGTCGCCGGCGAGGTTGGCCAGTTCCCGGGTCTTGATGGCCGACCAGAGCAGTTCCACCGGGTTGAGTTCGGGGGCATAGGCGGGCAGTCGTTCCAGCGTCAGCCAGTGCTGCTCGGCCGCGGCCCAGGCCCGCATGGCTCGGCTCCAGTGGGCCGACAATCCGTCCCAGACCAGCACCACGGCCTCGCCGGCGTAGAAGGTTTTGATCTGTTCGAGGACCTCGATCAAGCTGGTGGTGTCGTAGCTGCCGGGCTTGAGGTGGAAGCACAGCCTGGGCCCGCGTCCGGTGTCGGCGGCGTGGTAGCCCAGAGCGGCGGCCATCCCGGCTCGTTTCCAGTTCAGCCGGTGCCGCAGGAGCGGGGCGTGGCCGCGAGGTGCGTAGGTGCGGCGGACCTGAGGCAGCAGCGACACCCCCGATTCGTCGAAGAAGACGATCCACGCACGTTTCTTCACCGCCCCCTTTTGATGCGCGGCCATTCCTGGGCGACCCACCGGGCGATCTCCGACTCGTCCCGCTCGACGGCCTGGCGCCGTGGCCGCTGCAGGCTCCAGCCCAGCCGCCCGGTCAGCAGCCGCCACACCGATGCTCTGGCCAGATGCACCCCGGTGACCCGCTCCACCACCACACCGACCCGCTCCAGCGTCCACAGGTCCGCCTCGAACCCGTGGGCCTGGGAGCCCTGTTGAAGTGCTGAGCGGACCACCTCGACCTGGGCGTCATCCAGCTTGGGTGGTCGGCCGGTGGCCGGTCGCCGTCGCAGTGCTGGAGCCCCGCCCTGTTCCCACTGGCGTCTCCATCGGCGCACGCTCTCGGGGTGCATTCCCAGCATCCGCGCCACCTCGGAGGACGTGCGTTGTTGCTCGAACAACTCGACCGCGCGCATGCGCCGGGCCTCGGCCAACTGCGGCCGTGTCAACGGCGGAACGGAGACCTCAGCAGCAACGGCCTGCGACTCATCAGACACATTCACATGCTGGCACCGCCGCAGCTTCAGCACAGAACTAACGAGAAACTCAGTAGTACTGCAACGGTGCTTGCCGTGACTGTTCGCCGGTTCGCTCGTTGGTGCGGTTATGGGTGGAGCCCTCCTGGGTGGCGCGCACATTGTCCTGACTCACGCGGAGTTGCCGCCAGGTGGCGTACGCGCCCAAGAGCACGACCAGGCCGCCGACCAGCTGCCATAGCGTCGTGCGGACATCGTTCACCGCCTTCAGCCGGTCCTGCGCGGCGACGCCCGCCCCGGCGAGATCGTGGTCGACCACCACCTCCGGCAGTACGACGAACACCGTGCCCCGCCTGACCAGCCTGTCGCGCAATGCCCGCCGCCCGCGGCCCGGTTCCCTCATCTCCATGGGGGCAGTGCCCCGTCCGGCATCTCGTGGCAGGTCGCGAGCGGTCGTACGGCGAGCAGCAGCGGGCCGGGGCGAACTGGTCGGCGCGGCGGCCCGCCCGGAACGGGACGAGCACCACCATGCGTGCCGGGCCAGCGGTCTCCATGGCCGGGCCGGATCGAAGCGCCCCTGGGAAGGTGTGTCCGCCATGCGTCCCATGCGTCGTGGTGGATGAGACACCCCGTTGTACTGGTGCGTGACGCCCGCCATGTGGTTATCTGGCCTCATGACCGTGCTCGTGACCCGCCGCCACGTCGATTACGTGCGTGTCACCACCACGGGTTGTTCCGCCGCGAGCTGACGCCAGCGCTCCGGCTTCTGAACAGCATTTTTCTCACCGCTTCGCGCTGACAGCCGACCTGTTGCGCCCTCGTACCGGGCGCGGTCCGCGGCGCTGCGGTTCCTTCACGTCTGCCCACCCCCACCCTCCGCACAGGGAGCAGCATCATGAGCCAGCCCATCGACTCCGTCACCGCCGGTCATACGCCTGAGGAGGCGCCCGCCGGTCCCGACACCTCGGCCTGGTCCTTCGAGACCAAGCAGGTCCACGCCGGGGCCGCGGCCGACCCGACGACCGGCGCCCGGGCGACGCCCATCTACCAGACAACGTCGTTCGTGTTCCGCGACACGCAGCATGCCGCGGACCTGTTCTCACTGGCCGAGCCCGGCAACATCTACACCCGCATCCACAACCCCACCCAGGACGTCTTCGAGCAGCGCATCGCCGCCCTGGAGGGCGGGGTCGCGGCCGTGGCGCTGTCCTCCGGGCAGGCGGCCGAGACCCTGGCGATCCTCACGCTGGCGAGCTCGGGCGACCACATCGTCTCCAGTACGTCGCTGTACGGCGGCACGTACAACCTGTTCCGGCACACGCTGCCGAGGCTGGGCGTCGAGGTGTCCTTCGTCGACGACCCGGACGACATCGAGAGCTGGCGAGCCGCGATCCGGCCGAACACCAAGGCGCTGTTCGCGGAGACGCTGGGCAATCCTCGCGGGAACGTGCTGGATGTGCGGGCGGTCGCGGATGCGGCACACGAGGCGGGCGTACCGCTGATCGTGGACAACACCGTTCCGACCCCCTATCTCCTGCGGCCCATCGAGCACGGTGCGGACATCGTCGTGCACTCGGCGACCAAGTTCCTCGGCGGGCACGGCACCGCGATCGCCGGTGTCGTGGTGGACGGCGGCACCTTCGACTTCGGGTCGCATGCCGAGCGCTTCCCGGACTTCACCGAGCCCGACCCGAGCTACCACGGTCTGCGATATTGGCCGGCGCTCGGCCCGGGCGCCTTCGCCGTCAAGCTCCGGGTGCAGCTGCTGCGGGATCTCGGCCCGGCCCTCTCGCCCCACTCCGCGTTCTTGCTGCTGCAGGGCGTGGAGACGCTCAGCCTGCGCATCGAGCGGCACTCCGCGAACGCGCTGGCGCTCGCCGAGTGGCTGGAGCAGCGGGACGAGGTCGCCGTGGTCCACTATCCGGGCCTCGAGTCCAGCCGCTGGTACGAGGCGGGACAGCGGTATCTGCCGCGCGGTGCCGGTGCCGTGGTCTCCTTCGAACTGCGGGACGGCGTCGAGGCGGGCAAACGGTTCGTGGACGCCGTCGAGTTGTTCAGCCATCTCGCCAACATCGGCGACGTACGCAGCCTGATCATCCACCCGGCGTCCACCACCCACAGCCAGCTCGACGAGGAACAGCTGGCTGCCACCGGCGCCTCCCCCGGCCTGGTGCGCCTGTCAGTCGGCATCGAGAACCTCGCCGACCTCAAAGCCGACCTGGAGGCCGGGTTCCGCGCTGCCAAGGGTGCGTCCTGAACACCGCACTGACGCCCCACCAGGTCCCCCTCCCTCCGGCCACCGGCGCCTGGCAGGAGGGGGACCCGCCGGGGCGGCGCCAGTGGTACGACCGTGCCGAGCCGCTCCCTCTGGAGGCGGGCGGTGAACTGCCCGGCGTGCGGCTCGCATTCGAGACGTGGGGACGGCTCGCACAGGACCGTTCCAACGCCGTGCTCGTGCTGCACGCCCTCACCGGCGACAGCCATGTCGCCGGCCCCGCCGAACCCGGTCACCCCACCCCCGGCTGGTGGGACGGGCTCATCGGACCCGGGCTGGCGCTCGACACGAACCGCTGGTTCGTCGTCGCCCCGAACGTGCTCGGCGGCTGCCAGGGCAGCACCGGCCCGTCCTCCCCGCGGCCGGACCGTCGACGCTGGGGCGGCGGCTTCCCTTTCCTGACCCAGCGCGACCAGGTCTCGATCGAGGCCGACTTGGCGGACGCGCTGGGCATCGACCGCTGGGCACTGGTGGTCGGCGGCTCGATGGGCGGGATGCGGGCGCTGGAGTGGGCCGTGTCGCATCCGGAGCGCACCGGCGCGCTGCTGCTGCTCGCCACGACAGCCGCAGCGAGCGCGGAGCAGATCGCCTGGGCCGGCATCCAGCTGCACGCGATCCGCTCCGACCCGCACTGGCGCGGCGGCCACTACCACGACACCGGTCAAGGACCACACGCGGGACTCGGCTCGGCCCGCCGGATCGCCCACGTCACCTACCGCAGCGAACCGGAACTCGCCCTCCGCTTCGGGCGTACGCCCCAGGGCACGGAGGACCCTTGGAGCGGCGGCCGGTACCAGGTCGAGTCCTACCTCGACCATCACGCCGCCAAACTGGTACGCCGCTTCGACGCGGGCAGCTACGTCGTGCTGTCGGAGGCCATGAACAGTCACGACATCGGCCGGGGCCGCGGCGGCGTTCGCGCCGCCCTGCGCCGGGTGACCGCCACGACCCTGGTGGCCGGGGTCGACTCCGACCGCCTCTACCCACCGTCCCAGCAGGCGGAACTGGCGGTCGGCATCCCCACGTCCGACGACCTCCGGCTGATCGAATCACCCTACGGCCACGACGGCTTCCTCATCGAGGTCGAGCAGGTCGCCGCACTCGTGGCCGAACTCGTTCCCCGGACACCGGGCGGGAGAGGGCCATGACCATCCACCATTCCGCCACCGGCATCGACATCGACGCCCGCACCGCCTTCACCGCCTTCACCGCCCACCTGATCGACGGGCGCCGACGGCGTCACCGTCGTACTCGGCGAGGTGGTGTCACCGTCGTACTCGGCGCGGTAGCGGGCGGCGGCCAGCGGGTTGATCGCAAAGACCTGGTTTCGATCGCCGGGCGACGTCGTGCGTCTTCTCCGCCCGGTCGATTCCGCAGCAGATCACGGCGTTCCTCTCATGGAGCTCGGGTGTTATGACGCTGCTGACGGCTGGGGTGTCGTCGTAGGCCCGGGACGCCGGGTCGCCCAGGGCGGCGAACGCGAAGAGGAGGCAGGCCCGTTCGAGCTGCTTGTCTCCTCTCCGCTCTCCGGGCGGGTTGTTCGCCACGCATCGCAACGGCATGGCCTTTGTCGTGTTGCTCGGTACGGTGGCGGTGCTGGGCATTCACGCGCTTGTCCTGGGACGCGTGCCCGGTTCATGGCTTCAGCGCGGTGTGCGCGCTCTCCGGCTCTGGGGCGCAGGTGGTCCCGCCGTGCCGGCGAGCTGGTATCTGCGTTCGCCGAGCGTGCTGGTCGTGGGTCCAGGTCTGCCGGCGTTGGGATACACGGTGAAGCCGACCCGCTGATTCCACAACTCGCCAGCTTGCGGGGTGACGGGGCGGGCGTGGCCGTGCGCTGGGCGCGACAGGTCGATCGGTGGCGGAAGGCACGGTCGGGGTCACGGGCGCCTTCGGCCGGAACGGCTCGAACCACTCCTCGGCGGCGAGGTTCACCATGCCCATGGCCTGGTGGATGCCGCTGTCCGGGACGTCCATGCCGTCGTGACCGGCGTCGTAGAGCATCGACACGTCGTGGTCCACTTTGCCGACCGTCGAATTGACCGGCTGGTCCCTGAGCTGAACCGCCAACTCAAGCCTGCTCGCGCGCCTCACCACCCGCTGTCGCACCCCGGGCAATCCTCTTCCGGACTGCCCCTGAGCAGTCCCGGATGCGACCCGGAAGCATCCCTGACAGGGGCACCGAACGGTCGTCAGCGCACCTACTGAGCGTTTCGTCCTGTCTCATTGCGGCTCTCGGGGGTTTGTCCACTCCGCCGGCTCGGGACGGAAGAGACCTATGAACCGGCCGGTGTGAGGTGTGACGGCAGAGGACTGTTTCCTCCCGGCACCTCCCGTCTCCTCCCGCGACGCGGCGGTCTTCAGCCCTTCGCCCCCTCGCCAAGCCGGCCGCCGCGCAGTACATCGCAGACATGCCCCCGCGCGACCGGTACCCCAGCGACCTGTCCGACGACCGCTGGATGCTGATCGAACCCGCCCTCACCGCCTGGCGGACCCGACGCCGCCACCACGCCCTGGACATCGGCCGCCCGCCCGAGCACGATCTGCCGCGCATCATGGACGCCATCCTTTACGTCGACCGCACCGGCGTCCCCTGGCGCTACCTGCCCCACGACTTCCCGCCCCACCAGACCGTCTACGGATACTTCGCCAAGTGGCAGAACGACGGAGTCCTCACCCAGCTCACCGGCCTGCTGCGGCGCCTGGTCCGCGAGGCCGAACGCCGCAACAGCGAACTCTCGGCCTGCGTGCTGGACTCCCAGAGCATCAAACCTCCGCCAACGTGCACCTGGCCGGCCAGGGCACCGACGCCGGAAAACGGATCATCGGCCGCAAACGCCACCTCGGCTGCGACACCCTGGGCCTGCTGCTGACCGTGCTGGTCACCGCCGCCAGCGCCTCCGACACCGCCGCCGGCGTCACCCTGCTGTCCCGCATCGCCGCCGCCCACCCACGCATCACGAAGGCGTGGGTGGACGCCGGCTACCGCACCACCGCCATCGAACACGGCGCCTGGCTCGGCATCGACGTCGAGCCCGTCGCCCGCCCGCCGGGCAGCCGCGGCTTCGTGATCATCCCGCGGCGCTGGACCATCGAACGCACTATCGGCTAGCTCATGCACCACCGCAGACTCGCCCGCGACTACGAAACCCACCCCCAACTGGCGCGGAAACTGACCCAGCAGAGGCAGACACCCTTCACAGAACGAAACGCTCAGTAAGTGGGCGTTTGATTTGGTGTTGTCTGTTTGGTTTGGGGTTAGGTGTCACGCCAGGTGGGGGTGTTTTCGCGGGTGAGGCGGCGGGTCATGAG